>CALBST010000191.1 GCA_937967425.1 uncultured Caulobacteraceae bacterium | reverse complement strand
GAGCGCCGCTTCATCAACCTCCAGGGCGTCGCCGGAGACAATGCGCAACCGCCCTTCACTCCATTCGATCAGCGGCTCGAGCAGCGGCAGGAAACGGGAATCTTTTTCGATCGCCGTCACCTGAGCGCCGGTTTCCAAGAGCGCGCGCGTCAGCCCGCCGGGGCCGGGGCCCACTTCAATGACCGGTTTCCCAGCGAGGTCGCCCGCTGTGCGCGCAATGCGGCGGGTGATGTTGAGGTCGAGCAGGAAGTGCTGGCCAAGACCCTTGTTCGCCCAGAGGCCGTGCGCTTCGAGTTCATCGCGCAGCGTCGGCAGTTCGGCGGCATTCATGTGCGCGCGCGCTGTTCCGCCATCGTCCACGCCATGGCGAGCGCGGCCCGGAAGCTGTCGGCGCGGGCTTTACCTTCACCGGCGATATCGAAGCCGGTGCCGTGATCGGGCGAGGTGCGGATGATCGGCAGGCCGAGCGTGACGTTCACGGCGTCCCAGAAGTGCAGTGTCTTGATCGGGATGAGGCCCTGGTCGTGATAGAGCGCGATCACTGCATCGTAGCTGGCGCGTGCAGTGTCGTGGAAGAGCGCATCGGCTGAGCGTGCGTCCGCAATGTCCCAGCCTTCGCCGCGCAACTGCGCTGCGGCCGGGTTGATGATTTCGATTTCCTCGCTGCCGATGTGTCCACCCTCGCCGGCGTGCGGATTGAGTCCGCACAGCGCGATGCGCGGGCTGGCGATGCCGAAGTCGCGCTTCAGCGCTTCACCGGCAATGCGGCCAACGTCAGTGATGCGCTCCCGGGTTAGTGCGCCGGGAACCTCGACGAGCGGCGTGTGGATGGTCGCCAATGCGACCTTGAGGCTGGGCCCCGCCAACATCATCACCGGCCCGCGTGTGTGCGGCCAGGGATCGTCTGCGGTGAGGT
Source organism: uncultured Caulobacteraceae bacterium (assembly GCA_937967425.1). The sequence goes on along the minus strand of CALBST010000191.1, from coordinate 3,687 downwards.
GGGCGATGAATTCGGTATGGCCGGGGAAACCGAAGTCGGCGGTGTGCAGCACCGCTTTGGCGATAGGCAGGGTGACGATCCCACTGGCCGCCCCGCCGCGCGCCGCCTCGACGCCTCTGGCGATCGCTTCGATCGTCGCACTGGCGTTCACTGGGTCCGGTTCGCCGGGCGTTTCCTCGATCGCCAGCGGCACGTGCAGCACGTCAAGCCTATCGTTTCTGCCTTCCGCATTAGCGGCATCGTCGACGACGTTGAGCTTCGGCGCGGGCAAGCCTAGCCGCGCGCTGGCGCGTTCCAGCGCATCGGGGTCGCCTACGAAGAAGAACGGCGGCGCGTCTCGCCGCTCCGCCCACACGCGCGCCGCCAATTCGAGGCCGATCCCGGCGGGATCGCCCATCGAAACGGCGAGCGGCTTCATGACATCTACTGACGCGTGATAATGGTGGCTTCGCGCCGCAGGTTGCGGAGATAGCGTTCAGCCAGCATTGAGAGTTCGGCTTCGCGCAGGCGGTCCTCAATCTGCTGGCGATCCGGAATGGCGTTGCCGCCGGTCTCTCGCGCGCACAGCATGATGATGTTTGCCTGATCGCCGTTGGTCACCACGGTCGAGCCGCCCCCGATCGGCACGTCTTGTAGGCGGCTGCGAATATCTACCGAAAGCTCCGCCTCGATCGTTTGGCCGAGATCGAGGATTGATGCGCCTTGGATGCCGCGAATGTCGCTCTCAAGGTCGCTGCAGCCTGCGGCGCGGCGGCGGATGCGGTCGAGAGAATTGGCGCGCGAGACGGGCGCGCTAACCTGACGGAGTGACACGATGGAGCTTGCGCCCTCGGGGATGCCTTCGCGGCGGTTGCGCATCGCGATGAGGTAAACACCATTCTCCGTGCGCACCGGTAACGATACTTGCCCCGGCTGGAGGACTTCCGCGATCGGACGAAGTTCCGGCGCAAGTTCGTTGGCGCTGATCCAGCCCAGATCGCCGCCAGCGGCAGCCGACGGCGATTGCGAGAACTGACGAGCGACCAGCGGGAACGGTGCGCGCTGCTGCATTTGCTCAAGCAAACGCATTGCGCCTTGTTCCATCTGGTTGAACTCTTCCGGTGTCTCCGCCGGCAAGAATATTTCCGATAGTTCGTACTGCGGCCGACGCGCGTTGGCGGCGATGCGTTCCTGCGTTTCGGTGATATCGTTCTCCGATATCCGGACGCGCGAGCCATACATGCCCGCGATCAAACGTTGCCAAGCGATTTCGGCGCGGATCTGATTTCGGAGCGTCGTAACGGAGATTCCGTTGCGCGCCAGATCGGCCGTCAGAGCGTCCAACGTCATCTGGCTACGCGCCGCCATGTCGGTCATGCGGCGATCAATGGTATCTCCAGCGACGGTGATTTCGAACCGCGACGCTTCAGCCACTTGCAGCTGCTCATCGACGAGGTCGCGCAAAGCCTGGCTGCGCGCGCGCTCAAGCAGTTCCGGGGTTGGCTGTAGGTTGGCGAACATCAGCAGCATCGCCGCGCGCTGACGTACGTCGAAGGTGGAGATCACCTTGTCGTTGACGATGGCGGCGACGCCCTCGGCATTTTGCGCGTTCACCGGCGCGGCGAGGCCAAGCGAGGCCACTGCAAGCGCGGCCGCAGCCGTAAGGTACTTCAAGTTCATAATCCGTCCTGCTCTGCCTCAGCTTCCGCCCAAAACCCCGAGCGAACGCAGACCGATCCGGATCTGCAGTCCTTCGTCCGGGCCGATGGTGCCCCGCTGCGTTTCCGAGCGGGTGTAGGCGATCTCGAGGAAGGTACAGTCATCCTCATAGATCGCGCGGATGTCCTGACGCAGGTTTATGTCTGAATCTAGGTCACGCGTCAGGCCAAACTGCATGCGCCAGCCGCGGGCGAGTTCCACCCCCACATTGGCGCTTATTTCTTCGTTCGGTTGCGTTGGATCGGACAGCAGAGTCTCGTCGACGTTGAAATAGCGCGCTACCGCGCTGAACCGGCCCACCTGGCCCCGCACGCCGAGATCGATGCGTTGGACCTTGAGGCTTTCGTCATCGAGGCGCATCCGCGCTTCGGCGCCGAATCCACTGCCCAAATCGATCTGTCCCGAGGCGACCCAATCGGAGGCCTCGCCGCCGAGATTGTTCTGATCGGTGAAGCCCGGCGTCTGCTCCTCGCGCCAACGGCGCCCAAGCATGACGGTCGCGCTTTCGCCGGTGCGCGCGCGCGCCGTGGCGCGCAAGCCCGCGCTCACGCGGCCGCCTGGCTCCCACAAATCATAATTCGGCGCGGCGTTCGGCCGGAAGAGGTTGGAATCATCCAGTTCGAACGCGAGGCTGTCTTCGTTGACGATGCGCGGATCATCGGAATCGTCGGTGCCCCAAGCCGCCATGACGACGGGCTCGACGATGAGATCGAAATTCTCGCCCGGACGCATGAACGGCCAGCTGACCTCAGCGCCGGCGAGGCCCAGGCCACGGCCAAAGGTCTCGAACTCGTCGTCCGAGGTTTCGACGTGGAAGAGATCGCCGCGGACTTGTGCGAACGGGCTGAACACCATTCCCGGGCCGAAGATCGCATCGCGCCGCCAGGTTGCGGAAACGGAGGCGCGCGCATCACTGCCGACGAACGGGCCAACGCCATCATCACGGCGTGAAAGCGCGGCGGTGTTGGCTTGCAGGCGCAACTGGCCGCCAAGCAAGGGATCGTGCAACACACGGTCAAACTCCGCGTATGGCAGGATGAGCGGCAGCAGTTCTGATGTGTCGTTTTCGCGCAAACCTTGGAAGCTGACAAACGCGATCGAGCTGTAGGAATCGAGGTCCTGGCCGATGGCGTAGAGTTGGCTGATCAGACGGGTGTCTTGACCGATGTAAGGGCCGCGGCGTTCGCCGGCGCCATCGAGATCGTAGCGGCGCAGATATTCGTCATCGTAAATGCTCTCGATGCCGAAGCCCCAATTCCAGTAATCGTTGATACGGAAGGAGCCTTGCCCGAACACGCTGTAACGGAAGCGTTCCTCGTCACCCAGACGATCGCCGTCTGAATCGAACATCTCTTCCTGCGTCATGGTCGTGTCGAGTTGCAGCTCACCCGACCAGAAGCGTTTGCGATACTGAAGGCCAACGAGCGGATTGACGGTGCTGTGCAAGCGCAGCGACGCAGTCAGATCCTGCGAGTCGGAAATCGCCCAGTAGTATGGTTGCTCGTAGAAGGTGCCGAGGCGGCGGTTACGGCCGATGTTCGGCGGCAACAGTCCTGACGCGCGCTCAACGCTCGGATCGGGGTGTGCGATAAACGGCAGATAGAGCAGCGGGACGCCGGCGATCTCCAGCACCGCGCCTTGGTAAGAAATCGTCCGCGTCTCGCGATCCTGCACGGCGCGGCGTGCGCGCAAGCTCCAGGTCGGCGGGCGATCGCCGGTCGTACAGATCGGGCAGCTTGTGTAGATGACGTTGCGAAGCTCGCTCTCGCCTTCGCCGCTGCGGATCGCCGCGCGCGCCGCGAGCGTGCCGCCATCGCCGATGCGCGAACGTAGTTCGCGCGCGGCCCCGACATTCATCGCTTCGTCGGCTTCGATCTCTTCGGCGTAAGTGACCGAGCCGTCTTCGAGTGCGATCTGCACGTCGCCGATGGCGCGGATCTCGCCGGTTTCGAGATTATAGACGAGCCGGTCGGCACGCATCGTGCGGCC
>CALBST010000190.1 GCA_937967425.1 uncultured Caulobacteraceae bacterium | reverse complement strand
TCAGCGGCTATGACGATATGGTCATGCTCAAGAAGATCGATGTGGAGAGCCATTGTGAGCACCACATCGCTCCGTTCCTGGGCAAGGCCTACGTCGCCTATCTTCCGACGGACGCGGTTGTCGGAATCTCGAAAATCGCGCGCGTGGTCGAGATTTTCGCCAAGCGTCTGCAGACGCAAGAAACGATGACAAGCCAGATCGCGCAGGCGATCGAAGAAACGCTGAAGCCGCGGGGCGTCGCCGTCCTGATTGATGCCGAGCACCAGTGCATGTCGACACGCGGCGTCCACCACAAGGACGTGACAACGGTGACCACGCAATTCACCGGCGCCTTCAAGGACGATGCGGAGCTGCGCAACCGCTTCTTGAAGCTGGCGGGTTATGGCTGACACCGCGCCTGAAGCTCCTGGATCCCGGATCGCTACGCGTCCGGGAAGCGTGAGCTAGTGATAGCGTTTTGAGTGCTGAGCGAAGGGCGCGGCTGCCCGGCCTGAAACTCCGCTTCAGTCGTCCGCTCCGGCTTATGCACTAACGTCGTGAGCACGAAGCTCAGCAGCATCAGAAGATACCACGCACCCATCTTCTCGATCGGGACGATGTGCCAACCATCGCGCTGGCTCGGATAGACCCATGCCGCTGCGAACGTGCCCGCATTCTCCGCAATCCAGATGAACAGCGCCACCAGCAACAAGCCGATCAGCATCGGCATCCGGCGCGGCGTGCGGTCGGGCGTGAACACGAACCAGGCGCGGCCAAAGATGAGCGCGGAAAATGCGAACAGGCCGAGGCGAATGTCGATCGTGTAGTGGTGAGTGAAGAAATTGACGTAGGCGAGCAGCGCTAGCAGCCACGTCGTCCACAAGGGCGGGTAGTTGATGTAGCGAAGCTCAAACAGCCGCGTCGCCCGCGCGATATACGAGCCGACGCACGCATACATGAAACCGGAGAACAGCGGCACGCCGCCGATGCGCAGGAAATTATCCTCCGGATAAATCCAAGACCCCTGCGCGGTTTTGAAGATTTCCATGATCGTTCCGACGACATGAAAGATCAGGATGACAATCGCCTCCTCCCAGCGCTCCAGCTTGGTGGCGAGGAGAAGGCCCTGGAGCGCGATCGCGGCGACCACCAGAAAATCGTAACGCGCGATTGGCGCAGTGTCTGGCCACAGCAAGTGTGTGCCAACCAGCAGCACGATCATGGCGCCGCCGAACAGACACGCCCAAGCCTGCTTCAGCCCGAACAGAAGGAATTCATAAGCCCAACCATGCCACTTGGACTTTTCAGCCCAGGGCCGCACCCAACGGTCAAAAGCTTCGACCCGGCCCTTGATCTTGTCCTTCAGACTCATGGGACCCGACGCTACCCGCTTTTCAAGCGCCCTTCATCCCGCGTAGAGCACACGGAATGAAGGTGGCTGTCGTCGGACTTGGCGTTGCCGGGCTGAGCATTTGTGCTCGGCTTGCTGTCGCCGGCCATGACGTGACCGGATTCGAGCAGTTCGAGCCGATGCACGAGTTCGGTTCGTCGCACGGCGACACGCGGATCATGCGCCTGACCCCCGGCGAAGGCGAGGTCTATGTTGATCTTGCCCGCCGCGCCGCGCCGGCGTGGCGCACCTGGGAAGGCCTTGCGGGGCAACCGCTGATCGAGTGGACGAGCGGCCTGATGGCGGGTCCGCGCGGCTCACCGTTCGTAAATGCGTGCCAAGCCATGAGTCGCAAGCCTGCCGCGTTGCTGCGCGGTGACGCGATCCACGCGCTGACGCGCGGCTATATCGCCATGCCGTATGAGTGGGACGTGTTTCGTCAAGAAGACGCCGGCGTCATCGCCGCCGACGCGACGCGCGCTTTTCTTCTGCGCCAAGCGCCCCGATGGGGCGCGAAGCTCATTCATAAGGCGAAGATCGAAGCGCCGATCGACGGCCTGACGCTACGCGTGAACGGCGGGACGCGCACGTTCGACGCGATCATCGTGGCCTCCGGCGCGTGGGCCGGGAAGATGCTGCCGGAGTTCGCCGGCAAGCTTGCGGTGAAGCGGCGCGTCGTCGGCTGGTTCGAAACCGAGGCGCCGAAGCTCCTGCCGGTCATATGCGTGGACAACGATGTCGGCGTGTTCGGCATGCCGGCGCCGCGCGGCTTCTACAAGATCGGCCTGCACGCCGTTGGCGGCGCCGCCGAACCAGACAACGTGCGCGAGCCCGATGCAAACGACGCTGCACTGCTCAGCGAACACGCCGCGCCGCTGTTGCCGAGGCACAAACCACAGCCTGTGCGTCTGCAACGCTGCCTCTACACCGTGACGCCGGATGAAAACTTCCTCATCGCGCCGAGTTCCGTGCACGAGCGCGTGTTGATGTTCTCGGCGTGCTCAGGTCATGGCTTCAAATATGCCCCGGTGCTTGGCGAATTGGCGCAAGAATGGCTGTTAGGTACGCCATCGCGCGAACTCGAAGCGCTCATGAAACCTGGATCAAATGTAAATCGCTTGGGCGCGCCAAAAGCGTGACGCGCCACATTGTGGTCGCCATGGGCCGTTAGGACTGCGCGCCATGAACGCAGAGCAACTCATTTCGATCGCGGATTCGCTGCGCGCACGCGCACTGCACTCTGGCGTTGACCTGAACGCGTCGAACTATCTCGTGCACGCGACGCTACTTCGTGCACTGCGTGAGCGGCCGTTTGAGGACCTCGCGCCCGAAACACTCGCGCTTGAGATCGAGCGCGCCAAGCTTAGCTGATTACGCCTCGGTAACCGCGCCTATTCCCGGACCGGGTTCCGGCGCGACAGTGAAGGCGGCGGCGCGCGTCGTCTCGTATTCCTTCGAGAGAATATTCGAGACGGAGAAAAACTCCGCCAGCGCTTGTTCGCGCGTGAGCGTCAGCAGCAGAAACCCGCGATGCAGCGAGTCCGTATATTTCACATGCGGATTGCGAGCGCGGACGCCGGCGCCGAAATCAATGCCGAATGGCGCGAAGTACTCGCCATCACCGGGAGACGTGATCGACGTCGTGCCAAACTCGATGGCGACGCGGCCGGTCGCATCATTGATCTCGTTTGCCCACGCCGTGTGGGTGTCTCCGGTGAGCACAATGGCGTTGCCTTGCGCCGCGCGCATCGCCGCGAGCACTCGATCGCGCGCCGCGGGGTAGCCGTCCCAGGAATCTGTATTGAGCGGGAATGGAAAGCGCGTGAGCTTCAACTGTTGTTTGATGCCCGGCACCAGACGCTCCAACGCATCAGCGAGCGGCGCCGGCGTGTTGGAAAGATCGGGCGCATTGGTCGGCGCCATTAGAATTTGGTTACCCAGCACCTGCCAGGTAGCGCCGCTGCGCACGGAGCTGTGAAGCTGATCCGCAAGCCATTGCTCCTGCGCCGCGCCCATAAGCTGGCGCCCCGGCGCGCTGAGCAGTTGATTGAGCGCGGGCACATCGGGCGCGATGAAGAAGCCTGCGGGCAGATTCTTCGGATCGCCGATCATGCCGCCGGTGCGGCGCCAATCGAGCACCGGGCGCATTTCACCGCCCACCGATTCATAAATGCGTGGCAAAAGCTGCATGCCCGCAACATCGGGCTCGCCGTCGCGGATCGCCACCGGCGCGGCAGGATTGGTAAAATCCCAACGCTGCATTTCGATCGGAAGCTGCGAATTGTAATCGAGCATCTCACTGCGCGCGAGCAGCCGCGTCTCGACCATGATCAGCGACGCGAGCGTGCCGTATTGGAAAGAGCGATTGATCGCCTCGAACGCCGCGCCGGGCTGCGGATCGCGGATAGGCATCCATTCGTAATAGGCCTGCAACGCCGCTTGCTTGCGGTTGGCCCACTGCCCCTCGCCTTCATTGTGGTTTTCCGCGCCGGTCGCGAAGGCGTTGTTCGCTGTCTCATGGTCATCCCAGACAACGATCCATGGCGCGATGGCGTGCGCCGCTTGAAGCTCGGCCTGAGTTTTGTACTGCGCATGGCGGGCGCGATAATCGCCGAGACGCGTGCACTCGACCTCCGGAGACGGGATGCGTCCAAGCCGCGTCGCAACATCGCCGCCATAACCGGCAAGTCCGTACTCGTAGATGTAGTCACCCAGATGAATTACGGCATCGATGTCGTCGCGCTGCGCCAGCGCCTCGTAGGCATTGAAAAATCCGTGCGGATAGGACGCGCACGACACAACCGCGAACTTGACCTGATCGAGATCGCCCTGCGGCAGTGTCCGCGTTTTGCCGACGGGGCTTTCGGCAGCGCCGGCGCGGAAGCCGTAAAAGTACGGCGCGCCCGGACGCAGACCCGAGACGTCCGCCTTCACCGTGTAGTCGCGCGCTTCGGTGGTTTCGATAACGCCAGTTTTCACGACGTCGGTGAGCTCGCGGTTGCGCGCGACGATCCAGCGAACCGGAACGGGTCCAGGATTTTGCGGCGAGACCCGCGTCCAGATGATGACGCGATGCGCTTGCGGATCGCCGGAGGCGACGCCGTGATTGAAGGCCACCGGCCCCTCATAGGCCGGGGTCTCGACGCTCTGGGCGCAGGCGGCTACGGCGCCGGTCGCAGCAGCAAGCGCTCCGCGGCGTGTCCAATCCCGTTTCGCCATGGCGTCCCTCCCTTGCGCCATTTTTGGCGCTTTCGCGCGCCTCCCACAACAGCCATTCCGCTCCGCGCTTGCGCGATCCGCAAGGCAGAGGCAAACGCACCACGCCCCGCACCCCTGCCGCGCGCCGGAATGACGGGGATAAATCGAACCGCTAGTGGAACTCTGTGGAAGACGAAATCGAACAGGACGATGGCGGCGAACTCCGAACGGCGATCGCGCCACCGGATGCGGGCGAGCGCGTGGATGCATGGCTGGCCAAGCTGTGGCCGGACATTTCGCGCTCACGCGTGCAAGGGCTGATTGGCGCCGGCAAGCTTAGCGTCGATGGCGCCCCCGTCACGCACGCGAAGGACAAGCCCCGCGCTGGCGCAACTTACGAATTGAAACTGCCCCCGCCCGAACCGGCCGCGCCGCTGCCCGAGGCTATTCCTCTCACCGTCGTGTTCGAGGACGAGCACCTCATCGTGATCGACAAAGCGATGGGCATGGCTATGCATCCCGCCCCAGGCTCGATGCGCGGCACGCTGGTGAACGCCCTGCTGGCGCATTGCGGCGATAGCCTTTCCGGCATCGGCGGCGTCGCCCGCCCAGGCATCGTCCACCGCATCGATAAGGACACCACCGGCCTTGTCGTCGTCGCCAAGCACGACGCGGCGCACACAGGGCTAGCTAAGCTGTTCGCCAAACACGATCTCGAGCGCGTCTATTACGCCATCACGCGTGGCGCGCCGAGGGACCGCAGCTCCCGCATCGAAAACAAGCTCGTCCGCTCGAGTGAGGATCGCCGCAAGTACGTTGTCGCGCGCAATCCTGAGACGGAAGCCGGCAAACTCGCGATCACCGATTATTGGACTGTTGAAAGCTACGGCCAGCAAAGCGGCGCCTCTGTTGGCCGCGCGGCGGCGGCGTTGTTGGAGTGCCGCTTGCACACCGGCCGCACCCATCAAATTCGCGCGCACCTCACACATCTGGGCTGCCCGTTGATCGGCGATCCGCTCTACGGCAAGCAGCGCGCCTTCAAGGCGGAAGGTCCGCACGCCGAGGAAGCCGCGGCCGCCGTCGCCGCCTTTCCGCGCCAAGCGCTGCACGCGGCCGTGCTCGGCTTCAAACACCCAATCACCGGCGCCGAGCTTCGCTTCGAAAGCGAATTGCCCGACGATATGACGGCGTTGATCGAAATTCTGAAGCAGCTCTAGCCGCGCGGCGCCTGCTCCAAAACGGCAGTGAGTTCCTTGGCGGAACATGCATCGAGCATCTGCCGCGAACGCGCAAAGCTCGCTACCTTCCCCACGCTGCAACACATCCTGGCGGACCATTTCGATGATGAACTTCCCAAACGCCGAGCGCGTGCTCGCTTCCGTGGGCGGCTTGGCGCTGTTTGCGCTGAACGAAGTGCGGATGTTCCATTCGCTGCCGCGCATGCCCGATCCCGGCAACGGAAAGACCCATGCGGCGTCGATCCAGATCATGGATGCGGCAGCTCCGGTTTATTTAAGTTCGGTTGATTTGACCGTTCGCTGGAGCCTCGCGGCGCTCGTAGTGGCGCTCTGTGTCTGGGCGCTCGCGGAAACGTTCGAGAAACATCCGCAGCCGGCGGAATGACCCTTGAACCCCCAGGTTTAGGGGCCATCTCCAAACGTTCCGGACGCTGATTCTAGCAGTTGATTTCGTTTCGCTTGCCGAATCAGCGCGTTCTCTCTATGTTCCTGTGGCTAACAAAAGCCTAACGCCGGTCGCGGCGAAGGCTTGAAGGGCTCCCTATATAGGGGGCGCGGCGGCAACCGGGCTGCCCTCTCGCGCGTACTAGAGAGGCAACCAGACTTTCCGCCTTAGGAGGGGTCCCACAACCAGATGGCATCTACCGCGCTCACGCTTGCTCTTAGCCCTGAACAAGGGCTGCAGCGGTATCTCTCAGAGATCCGCAAATTCCCGATGTTGTCCAAGGAGGACGAGTTCATGCTGGCGAAGCGCTGGCAGGAGCACGGGGACACGCAAGCCGCGCACAAGCTCGTGACGTCCCACCTTCGCCTCGTGGCGAAGATCGCCATGGGCTATCGCGGCTACGGCCTGCCGATCGGGGAAGTGATCTCCGAAGGCAATGTCGGCCTCATGCAGGCCGTCAAGAAGTTCGATCCGGATAAGGGCTTCCGCCTCGCGACGTACGCGATGTGGTGGATCCGCGCGTCGATCCAGGAATACATCCTGCGCTCATGGTCGCTCGTGAAGATGGGCACCACGGCCGCGCAGAAGAAGCTGTTCTTCAACCTCCGCCGCATGAAGGGCGAGATGGCCGCCCTGGAAGAGGGCGACCTTCGCCCAGAGCATGTGGCGAGCATCGCGAACAAACTCGCGGTCACGGAAGAGGAAGTGATCTCGATGAACCGCCGCATGAGCGGCGGCGGCGACGCTTCGCTGAACGCTCCAATCGGCGGCGCCGGCGGCGAAGGCGAAAGCGAGTGGATGGATTGGCTAGCCGATGACCAAGTCGAAGGCACGCAGGAAACCCGCCTCGCCGAGAGCGAGGAATTCAACGAGCGCATGACGCTTCTGCAAGAAGCCATGGGCGAGCTGAACGAGCGCGAACGCCATATCATCCAAGAGCGCCGCTTGAAGGATGAACCAGCGACGCTGGAAGAACTCTCAGTGCAGTACGGCGTCAGCCGCGAGCGCGTTCGTCAAATCGAAGTACGCGCGTTCGAGAAGCTCCAGAAAGCGATGAAGAAGCAAGCGGCGGCGCGCGGTCTGCTCGCAGAAGCCGGCGCCTAACACGAAACAGCCCTGCCCTGGGCTATCGCCGCGGCGTTCTCCGGAACGTCGCGGCGAATTCTTAGTTGGACCGGCTGCGCCACGCTGGTCTAGCGGCCGAACATCGCCTCAAGACGTTGCAGGCCGATCGTCTCCACCGCCGCCCGCGCTTGATCCATGGTGACGCCCCCTTCCGCGATCATCACGACGCCGCGGCCGATGACGACGTAGCGGGCCGTCTGCGCCCCGACGTCCTCCGCATACAAGCGTCCATCGATCGATTGGCTGCGCGCATATCCGCCCTCACGGCGGCCGCTGGCTCTAACGTCCAGCAACGCGGCGAACGCTGCCGGATCCACCTCAGCGCTGTATTGTATGATCGACACTGAAAGCGTCTGCTCCCCTTGCCGGTAGGCGCCGTCCGCGCGCGAAATGCCGTCACGCTGCGCCGTCGTGACCGCCTGACGGGCAAAGCCGCTTGGCAACGTGTCAGGAAACTGCTCCGCCAGCCGCTGGGGATCGCCCAGAAGCGACGGCGCGTCCGACTGCGCAAGGCGCGCGATCGTCGTTTCCACGGCGGAGCGACGAACGATGGGGGGCGCAGCCGGCGCCGGCGCCGGCGCCGCAACTTCAACGGCGCCGCTCAGCGCATCGCGCCCGGATTGGATGAGCGGCCCCAGAACCATCGCCGCCAGTGCTGCAATCGCGGCGGCAGCGCCGGCAAACGATATCACAAAGCGCGGCGCGCCATTGTCCGCATCCGTGAGCGGCATCAACGTGGGCACGCCAATCGCGATCAATACGAGCGCATAGACAACGCCCGCACCCATCATCATGCCCGAAATAGGCGGCGCGACGGCGGCAACAGCCGCCACCAAAATCGGCGTCGAGGCATACGCCGCAAGCCTCTTTGCATGGTCGGCGTTTGCTTCCGCGCCAAAGCGCGGCGCAAGCGCGTTGATCAACCACCCCGCAACCATCACGCCTGCGATCGCGAAAAGAACGTAGAGAGCGGCCGAAACGGCCTTGTCGATGAGAGCAGCGTTCAGCGCGAAGCTGCCAGCGTAGAACACGCCTGCGCCAAATCCGGCCAAGGCGCCTGCGATCGCCAGCGGCAGAACATAAGAACCGATTAGGGGCGCAGGATCTTCAGCCGCGATGCGGCGCCATTCATTTTGCGGACGAACAAGAATATCGCGCACGCGCGCGATCAAGCTTGGCCGCTCACCCGTGTCTAGCGCGTCGGTCGTCATCAGCGCTCTCCCCGCTTTATGCTAGGCGGCAGAGGCGCTGAGGCAAGCCTTAAGTCACGCAGCTCGCCAGGGAGAAAAGCACGATACCGGCTACTGCGGCGGCGATGGTGACGGACGCCGCATAGCTCAGCGCGCGATCCTCCGGCGCTTTCATCAAGATCGGCAGGCCGCGGTGCATGATGTAAACCATCGCTGCAAGCGCGAAGAGCGAAATCCACCACAGTGGCGGCCACAGCGAAAACAAGCCGGAGAGAAACGACGGCGTCAGCGAATACGCCGCGATCTTCTGCGCGCTAAGCTCATCGCGGTCCGCATCAAACGTATCGGCCAGCACGTTGACGAGGACACCGAGGAAATAGACGAGACCGATGCTAACGATCCAAGTGACGACAGCACGGATCAGCGCCTCGCCAGGTTCGACGGTAAGCAGACGATTGAACAGCGCCGAGCCGATCAGATCGCAAACCGGCGGGATAGCCGCGAGCGGCGCGACGTAACCAATCAGGATGTTCGGGATCGTCGTCTGCTCAGCCTTGATCTGTTCCCATTCCTTCTTCGGCTCGCGCAGCAGGCCCCAGGCGCGTGTGAAGATGATCTCTGATTTATGGATCGCTTCCTGCGCGCGCGCTTTCGCATCCTCAACATTGACGTTGAAGCGCGGCCCCTTGGGCGGCGGCGTATTTTCGTTGTCAGCCGACATCGATTTCTCCTCGGGCATCCTATCGCCGCTTGGCCGCCCGCGCCACGCTTTCGCGTCCTACGCGCTTACGCCTTGAACGGGTCGCGCATCAGGATGACATCATCGCGCTCCGGGCTCGTCGAAACGATCGCAGCCGGGCAGCCGATTAGCTCCTCGATGCGGCGGATGTATTTGATTGCGTTGGCCGGCAGATCCTTCGACGTCCGCACGCCGCGCGTCGTCGCCTTCCAGCCCTCAAGCGTCTCGTAGACCGGCGTGACCGCTTCTTGGTCTTTCAAGCTCGCCGGTAGGTAGTCTAAGGTTTTGTCGCCGAGCTTGTAGCCGGTGCAAATCTTGATCTCATCGAAGCCATCAAGCACGTCGAGCTTGGTCAACGCGATGCCATCGATGCCCGAGAGCGCGATCGACTGGCGCACCAGCACGCTGTCGAACCAGCCGCAACGCCGGGCGCGGCCAGTATTCGTGCCGAATTCGTGGCCGACTTCACCAAGGCGCTTGCCGTTCTCATCATCGAGTTCGGTCGGGAACGGGCCTGCGCCAACGCGCGTGGTGTAAGCCTTCACCAAGCCCAGCACATAACTGATCTTGCGCGGGCCAACGCCCGAACCGGCGGAAGCCTGCCCCGCCGCGACGTTCGACGATGTGACGAACGGATATGTGCCGTGATCGACGTCGAGCAGCATGCCTTGCGCGCCCTCGAACAGCACGCGCTTGGAATCCTCAAACGCCGCGTTGAGCACGCGCCAGGCCGGCTGCGCATACTTCAGGACCTTCGGCGCGATCTCGGTCAATTCTTTCTTCAGCGCCGGCACGTCGATCTCCGGCAGGTCGAGACCTTTGCGCAGCGCATTGTGGTGCGCCGTTAGCCGCTCGATCTTCCAGGCGATCGCTTCCGGATCCGCGAGATCGGCGACACGAATGGCGCGGCGGCCAACCTTGTCCTCGTAGGCGGGGCCGATACCGCGCTTGGTGGTGCCGATAGAGGCCGCACCCGCCTGCGCTTCGCGTGCTGCATCGAGATCGCGGTGGAACGGCAGAATAAGCGCCGCTTGATCTGAGAGAATGAGTTTCTCGGGCGTGATCTTCACGCCCTGCGCTTCAATCTTCGCAATCTCGCTCGCCAGCGCCCAAGGATCGACGACAACGCCGTTGCCGATGATCGAAAGCTTGCCCTGCACCACGCCCGAAGGCAGCAGCGCCAGCTTGTAGGTGGTGTTGCCGACGACCAGCGTGTGGCCGGCATTGTGACCGCCCTGGAAGCGCACCACGACGTCAGCGCGGTTGCAGAGCCAATCAACGATTTTGCCTTTGCCCTCGTCACCCCACTGGGCGCCGACGACGACTACGCCAGCCATGATTCACCTCGGGCGGGGTGTCGCCCAATCCGCCCTTTGGAGCAAGATCAACGGCGCCGCAGCGCCGTCAGATCAGGCCTGCGGCGGCGCCGGGAGCGGCGTTTCCGCCGTCGGCGCGGCTGGACGCCACGGATCGAACTTCGCCGGCGGCCAATCCGGCGCGATCGCGGCGCTCCGCTTAGGATTGTTGTCGGTTGAGTCGCGATGCAGGAGCTGCGCCGCGCCCAGCGCTTCGCCGGTTCGATACAAGATATCGAGCAGATCGCGGTCCTTGATGTCGAGCTTGCGGAGCTGATCGACCAATTTCGGCTTCATCTGCTCGCCGAGAAGACTCTCGATATGCTCGGGCCGTCGAAACTCTTCTTCCTCGATTTCCAAACGCGCATCGTAACGCTGGAACGTCAGCACCGGCGCCTGTGAAAGCAACGGCGTCGCCGTTTGCATCTTGACTTCGGAGTTCACATACCAAGGGAACCTGGGCCGCGAGAGCATTTGCAGCGTCGTGATCTGCTGCTGGCAGATATCGTGATTGTAGCCCTCAAGCGCGGCCATCACCTTGCTTGAATACATGAGCCTGCTGAAATCGCCGATCGGCTTGGCGCTTGAACGGCGCTTGCGATTCCTCTTCTCAAAGCGCTTGCGCACATAACCGGTGCCGACCGACCAGATCAGAAGATCGTCCTCTCCGGTTTTCCAATTAAAGCCGAACGCGGGCTCGGTAACGGTGAGCAGCAATTGCAGCGCTGGATTGTTGTTTGGGCTCACGCCGCCATCGAAGAAGTGGGCATAGCCTGAGACGTTGCCGCGCTTGTCGTGGATCAGCGGCACACGCACGTCTGAGAAGTAGGTCGGCGCTGCCGCAGATGATTGCACTAGGTCGCGGAGATAGAATTCCGAGTTGGGAATCCCGTCACTGTCCGAGCGCGCGTTGAAGTAGCACCAGTCCGGATTGTTCACGAGAATCCAAGCCGAGCCGCTATCGATGCGCTTGGCGTGGATGGCGAGGCCCGTCTTGAGGTCTTCCGAACTCAGCTGACGATCGCCGAGATATTCGTTGAGCGCCTGCGTCAGCGCCTTGTTCTTGAACGCCGGGATCAGAACGCGAAAGGGGCCCGGCACTTGCGGGCGCTCGAAGATCGCCGGCAGAAGCTTGAAATAGAGCTCAACCACATCGCGCACGCGCCATTCCAGCGCCAAAGTCGTTGCGATGATCGCGCCCGTCGAGGTGCCGCCGATCAGATCGAAATAGTGCGCGAGGCGGAATTTGTCCCCCTGACCGCTGCGCTCGGCCAGATGCCGTTCAAGCTTCTCTAAGACACCAAGGCTCAGCAGGCCGCGGGAGCCACCGCCATCCAACGCCAAGATACGCTTCGGACCCGGCCGGCTGAATCGTTCGCGCAAATGAGCGCCCATGTGCGTCCCCCTTTCTGGAGGTCAGTTGTCCTTAGTCAGTAGTCAGTCGCGCCGCGGCCCTACTGACGATTGACCACCGCCTACTCACCAAATTGATAGCCGAAGCGAATGCCAAGCTGATCAATACCTTGATTGTGGCCGTCACCGATGATCTGGCCGTGGCTCAGATGCTCGAAGAAAAGCTGTGCTTCCCATGGGCCTTCGAAATCGCGCGTAAGCCCGATCGAGGTGCGGAACAGGTCTTCCGAGCCGAGCAGCACATTTTCTTCCGCGAAGGCCACACTCTCCGGCGAACCGCCTGGGAATGGATTTTCGGTCGCGCCATCGTGAATGACATAGCCAACGCCAGGCTCAAGCGCCCAGCCTTCCGCGAACTCCCAGCGCCATTCGAGACCGAAGCCGCCGAAGCTCGTATTACCCGCCGTGTTCACCGACGCCATGATGTAGGGCTGCGGCGCGCCGGCCCAGCTCAAGAAGCCCGGTGAATCGAAAGACACCTGAAACTCGATGTTCGGCCCATCTTCCTTGTCGGCGTTCTTGCAATCGATGACGCAGATATTGTGCGCCATCACCCCGACATGGATTTCATCGACGCCCGCTTGAGCCTGCGGCGCGAGCGCCATCATGGCGCCGAAAGCAGCGATGCCCGCCGTTGTCCCCCGCATGTCCGTCTCCCCAAAAATCAGGCGCAACCTAGCGCGGCTGCGGTTGGCGAGGAAAGCGGCTTAATCCGCCGGATCGGGGTCGAAACGGTAGAGGAAGCGCAGGCCGACGTAATCAAGTCCTTGATTCCGGCCACGGTCGAGGATTTGGCCGTGGCTCATGTGTTCCCAGTACAATTGCATGGCCGCACGTTCGCCGAACTCGCGCTCCAGCGCGAACGTGGTGCGGAACAAGTCCCGCGAGCCGAGCAGCTGGTTGTCCGCCTCGAAGGCGATGCCCTCGGGTGAACCCTCCGGGTACGGGTTATCGATCTCGCCGTCATGGATGATGTAGCCAAAGCCCGGCTCGAACGCCCAGCCGTCGGCAAACTCCCAGCGCCAGATCACGCCGAGGCCGCCAAAATTCACGCCGTCCTCGTCGGTGGCGATGGAACCGAAGAAGTACGGGCGCGGCGAGCCGATGATGTTCAGAAAGTCCGGTGAGCTGGAGACGAACTCCAATTCGATATTGGCGCCCTCGTGCTTGCCCTCGACGATCTCGCCGTGATCATCCCGGATATTGCCGACTGCGCCGACACGAACCTCTTCGATCTCGGCATGCGCAGGCGTCGCGAGCGCCGCGATTGCGATGAGCAGCGTCGAGCCAAGCAGCTTCAACTTCATGCGTATCCCCTCGCGCCGCTATATTTCCGGCTGCGGGCGATAACGCGCTTCGCTGCGCTGAGTTCCTACTAAAACCGCAGCAATTTGGCGTAGCGCACCTGCGGCAGCGCCTTGAGCTTCGCCATGACCGGCTCGGGCAGCGGCTGATCGACGCCAACCAACGCGATCGCCTCGGCGCCAGCGCCTTCGCGCCCCAGATGGAACGTGGCGATGTTGATTTGCGCGTCGCCCAGGAGCGTGCCGAGCGCGCCGATGAAGCCCGGCTTGTCGGAATTGTTAATGTAGAGCGTGTTGGTCTGGAACGGCGCCTCAAGCGACATGCCCTTCACTTCAACGATCCGCGGCTGCCCCGCGATAACCGCGCCCGCCAGCGTCCGCCATCCGCCGCCAGTCTTCACTTTGATGCGGATGAGGCTGTCATAGGTGGGCGAAGTTTCGCGCGTGCTTTCCGTCAGCACCGCGCCGCGTTCCTTCAGCAGCGCCGGCGCGGAGACCACGTTCACGTCCTGCAGCAACGGCCGCAGCACGCCCGCCAGCGCCGCAGCCGTCAGCGGCTTCATGTTGAGCTTGGTGACATCGCCTTCGTACTCGACCTCGACCTCATCGAGACCTTCATCGACAATCTGGCCGGCAAAGGCGCCAAGCTTCTCCGCCAACGCCGCGAACGGCTTCAGCCGCGGCGCTTCTTCCGCCGTGATCGAAGGCATATTGAGCGCATTGGTGACCGCGCCGGTGAGCAAATAATCGCTCATCTGCTCGGCGACTTGCAGCGCCACGTTCTCCTGCGCCTCATTGGTCGAGGCGCCGAGGTGCGGCGTGGCAATGAAGTTCGGCGCGCCGAACAGCACATTCTCCTTCGCCGGCTCGACGGTGAACACATCGAAACCCGCCGCCGCGACGTGTTCACTTTCCAGCGCCTCGCGCAACGCCGCTTCATCAACCAGCCCACCGCGCGCGGCGTTGACAATGATCACGCCCGGCTTCGTCTTCGCCAAAGCTTCGCGCGAGAGAATGTTCTTGGTCTTGTCCGTCATCGGCACATGCAGCGAAATCACATCCGCGCGCGGCAGCAAATCTTCAAGCTCAACCTTCTCGACGCCGATCTGCACCGCCCGTTCGGCGCTTAAGAACGGATCGTAGGCGATGACCTTCATTTTCAGGCCAAGCGCGCGATCGGCGACAATCGAGCCGATATTGCCGCAGCCAATGAGCCCCAGCGTCTTGGCGTAGAGTTCGCGGCCCATGAAGCGGTTCTTTTCCCACTTGCCGGCCTGCGTCGACGCATCAGCCACAGCGATCTGGCGCGCTGCTGCAAACATCAGCGCGATCGCGTGTTCCGCCGTGGTGATCGAATTGCCGAACGGCGTGTTCATCACCACGATGCCCTTGGCGGTAGCGGCGGGAATATCGACGTTGTCAACGCCGATGCCGGCGCGGCCGATGACCTTGAGATTCTTCGCGGCGGCGATGATGTCCGGCTTCACCTTGGTCGCCGAGCGAATGGCGAGCCCATCATAATTGCCGATGATCTCCTTCAGCTTCGCCGCATCCGGGCCGAGGTGAGGTTGGAAATCAACCTCAATGCCACGCGTGCGGAAAATGTTGACGGCGGCTTCGCTGAGTTCGTCGCTGATAAGGACTTTAGGCATCTGAGTGATCCTGGAATGACAACGAGCCCTGAGCCTGTCGAAGGGCCGGACAACCCGCCGGCCTTCGACACGCTCAGGCCTCTATTTTGAGTTAGGCTGCTTGAGCGAGTTCGGCAGTGAGCGTCGCAAACGCCCATTCGATCCACGGCGTCAGCGCCGCGACATCGGAAGCGTCGACCGTCCCGCCGCACCAAATGCGCAAACCCGGAGGCGCGGCGCGATAGGAAGCGGCGTCGAATGCAACGCCCTCCTTTTCGAGCAAAGACGAGAGTTTTTTCGCGAACTCCGCCTGCGCCTCATCACTGAGCGCGGTGACGCGCGGATCGACGACCTTGAGACACACGCTCGTGTTCGAACGCGTCGCCGGATCGAGCGCGAGAAAATCGATCCACGGCGTCTTCTCTGCCCAATCGGCCAGCACCTTCGTGTTGGCGTCGGCGCGCGCATGCAGGGCGGCCAGACCACCGATGCTTTCCGCCCACTTCAGCGCGTCGATGTAATCTTCCGTCGCCAGCAGCGAGGGCGTGTTGATGGTCGAGCCTTCGAAGATCTCGAGATCGACTTTTCCCTTCTTCGTCAGCCGGAAAATCTTGGGAATCGGCCGCTCCGGCGTGAAGCTCTCCAGCCGCGAGATCGCGCGGGGCGAGAGGATCAGCATGCCGTGCGCGGCCTCGCCGCCCAGCACCTTCTGCCACGAGAACGTCGTCACATCGCACTTCGACCAATCGATCGGCTGCGCGAAAACCGCGCTCGTTGCATCATTGATGGTGATGCCTTCGCGATCCGCCGCGATCCAATCGAAGTTCGGCACGCGCACGCCAGAGGTGGTGCCGTTCTGCGTGAAGATGATGTCCGCGTCTTTGCGCGCCAGCGCGAGGTTTGGCAGCGCGCCATAGCCCGCGCTATGCACCTTGGCGTCGAGCTTCAGCTGCTTCGCGTCCGTGACCCATTCTTCGCCAAAGCTCTC
>CALBST010000189.1 GCA_937967425.1 uncultured Caulobacteraceae bacterium | reverse complement strand
CTCGCGCAAGTCTGTTGGCGCGTCGGGAGCGCCGACAAGCACGGCGAGCACGTCGTTGGCTTCGAGCGCCGGCCCGATGCCGCGTCCAACGGGCTGCGCGCCATCGCTCAATACAAAGCGTGTCTTAAGACCAAACGCCTCGGCGACGGCGGTCAGGTGCGCGCTCAGATCGCGCGCCGCCTCCCGCGTGCGGATCTTCGCTGTGAGCCCCACAGGCAGATCGAGCACGACGTGACTGGCGCCCGCGGCGATTTTTTTGGACAGGACCGAGGCGATGAGCTGACCTTCGGTGTCGATATCAAGCGCGCGCTCGATGCGGATGAGCACGTCATCGGCTGGCGAGAGGCGCACGGCGCCGCCCCAGGCGATGCAGCCGCCTTCGGCCTCGACGACGCGGCGCATGGCGGCAATATCGAGATCGACGGGCGCCAACGTCTCCATTGTGTCGGCCGTGCCCGACGGCGAGGTGATCGCGCGCGAAGAGGTCTTGGGCATGAGGAGCCCCAAGCTCGCGACGATAGCGACCACGATCGGCGTGGTGCGATTGCCAGGAAGGCCGCCCACGCAATGTTTGTCGACCACCATCGCCGAAGGCCAGGAGAGACGCTCGCCCACTTCCACCATGGCGCGCGTGAGCGAGGTGATTTCATCGAGATCGAGCGGAAAGGCCGAGCACGCGGCGATAAACGTGGCGAGATGAATGTCGACATAGCGACCACCGGCGATGTCGCCGATGATAGAGCGGAACGCGCGCTGATCGAGGCGGCCGCCATACATGCGCCGTCGCACGTCAGCAAGCGAGTCAAGCGGCGGCGCATGACTGACGGCTATGTGTTCACCATCGGCTACGGCCAGGCGTTTCCACGCCGCCTCGGACAACCCTGCTTCATCGACAGTCAGCCAATCGTTCTCGACCTGGTAGAGCGTTGCGATCACGCGCCGATCACCAGCGGTCAAGAGCACGCGAGCGCGCGCGGACAGCCCTTCGGACTTGCAGACGTGACAATCGGTGCGCATCAGAACGATCGCGTCGTCTTGCGAGAGAAGCTTGAGGCGCTTGGCCACAAGATGCGAAGCGTGTTCGCCCTCCCTGGTCGTTGGCGCGGCGCTCATGCGAGTTCATACCTGCGCTGATCATCGACAACCGCCGCGTCCCAGCCGAGTTCGCGCTCGATGCGCACGCGCAGCGCATCGGAAGCGTCCGGCTCGCCGTGCACTATGAAGGTGCGGCGCGGCGGCTTTTCAAAGCCGCTCAGCCAGCGGATGATCTCGCCGGCGTCGGCGTGGGCTGAGAGTTCAGGCAGGTTGGCGATTTCAGCCCGGATCGGAATCCATTGGCCAAACATCTTGATCTCGTTTTCACCAGCAAGCAGACGGGCGCCTCGCGTGCCGACGGCCTGATAGCCGGCAAACAGGATCGTATTCTTGGCCTCGGGCCCGAACGCCTTGATGTGGTGCAAGACGCGCCCGCCGGTCGCCATGCCGCTGCCGGCAATGACAATCTTGGGCATCGGATTTGACACAATGGCCTTTGAGTCTTCGACATCGCGCACATAGGTGGCGATGGCGCAGGATTGCTCGCAGGTCTCGGATGAAAAGCGATGGTCGTCTAAATGGCCGCATAGGAGTTCGGTCGCGTTGATCGCCATCGGACTGTCGAGAAAGATCGGCACGGACTTGATGCGTCCCGCGCGCTTCAGCATCCACAGATGATAGAGCAGCACCTGGGTGCGCCCGACCGCGAACGCGGGAATAACGACGGTGCCGCCGCGGCGCACCGTCCGCTCCACGACCGCGCCCAAGGCTTCCATCGGATCGTTTTTGGGATGGATGCGATCGCCATATGTCGATTCAACGACCACATAATCGGCCGCGTTCACCGGCGCGGGATCAGGCATGAACACGTCATCATAACGTCCCAAATCGCCGGAAAATACGATTCCGCGCCCTTGCCAATTGAATTCGACCGTGGCCGCGCCGAGGATGTGGCCTGCACGGCGCAGCTGCATCTTGGCGCCGCCTTCAACACTCGTTTCCGTCTCGAAGGCGATCGGCTTCAGCTGCTTCAATGCGGCCTCAGCGTCGCGCACGGTGTAAAGTGGAAGCGCGGGCTTATGCTTTGTGTGGCCTCTACGGTTGGCGTATTCGGCGTCGTTCTCGGCTATTCTGGCGCTATCCTTCAACAGGATGTCGCAGAGATCGGCCGTCGCGGAGGAGCAATAGACGGGCCCCCTAAAGCCGTCGCGCACGAGCTTCGGGAGATAGCCGCTGTGGTCCAAGTGCGCATGCGTCAGCACCACCGCATCGATCGACTCCGGCGGGATCGCGAGCGGCGCCCAATTGCGCTCGCGCAGGACCTTAAGCCCCTGGAACATGCCGCAATCCACCAGAATGCGCCGGCCGGCCGCCTCCAAGAGGTGCTTTGAACCGGTGACCGTTCCCGCAGCGCCGAGACTCGTTAAAGTCAAACTCATGTCGTTGGCTTCTTTCTACTGAGGTGCAACGCGCAGCACGTTAGGGTCGCCGCGTCCGTCGAGCGCACGCAATTCAACGTCCGACATGAGCTCCTCGCGACCACAGCCGAGGATGCGAGCTGCGGCCTCAAGCGCATGCGCCCATGTCGAGCGGTTGGCGAACAGCATGCCGAATACGTCGAGCGTGCCGCCCCGATTGATGAAGCCAAGCGCGCTGGTGCGTGAAGGTCCGGCGTCGAGCCGTCGCAAGGCCCCAAGCATAGGCTCTGGGCGAGTATGGGTGAGAAAAACGCGCGGCGTCTCCTCCGGGAAGAAATGTCTGCGTTGCGCTTCGCTCGCGGCATAGGCCGTTTCGATCTCGTCGCGCCCGGCGCGGAAGCGGCCAGGCTCCAAGAGCGCGGTGACGCATGCCGAACGGCCACGCGCCATCAAGCGTTCGCCCGCACGTAGGGCTTCCGCAGTTTGATAGGCGCCAATCGCGACGAATTGGAGGTCAGCCTCTCTAGGGTCGCCGAGGAGAAGTGCTGCGCCATCCGCAACGGCTTGTTGGGCGCGCGCCCCGCTGAGCAAGCGAGCCACAGCGCGCTTCGGCGTCACGAGGCACGCGATTTGACCATGCGAGGCGTAGACGCTTCGAAGCGAGGCCGCCGCGGAATTGGCGTCGATCGGAAACAGCACGCGCGCGGTGTCCGCCATTTCGCCCAGAAGCGCCTCGGGCAAGGTCGGATCCTGGTGCGATTGTTCGTTCTTGGCGTTTTCCCAGGTGTGCGACGTGGCGATAAGCGCCACCGACAGCCAGCGCGGCGGCGCGCCGATCTCACGTTGACGGCGGGCAAAGATGATGTCTTGGCGCAGCGCCCCCAGCATTTTCATGGCGAAGGCTTCGTAGCTCACGGCGAGATTGAGCCCGCCTTTATTGCCGAGCGCCGCGCCAATGACTGCTTCCTCATTGAGCGCGGTAATGACGGCGCCGTCCACCGCTTCGGGTGCGCCCGGCTCGGGCGCATTCACGCGGTGGCGCAACAAATCGAGCGTTGCACCCATGTGATTGCTTTTCAACTCGTCAGGGTTGCCGACACGCACGCGTAGATCCGGATTGGCTTTGACGATCTCAACGAAAAGTGCGTCGAGCGCCTCCATGGCGCAACTTGCACCCCCTTCGGGGGCCCAAGCCGGCTCAGGCAAAACCGGCGGCGGGACAGATCGCGTTGCCAGCGGATGACGGCTTTCGCGCGGCCGCTGTTGCGCATCGTGGACAACAAACGCCTGCGCCGCCGCATCGAGTTCAGCTTTCGGCACAAAGAGCGCGCGCGCGCCCTCGCTAAATTGCCGCCGCGCTTCCGCGTCGATGTGAGGATTTCCGGCAAGCGGCAAATTGTGAGCGCGATTTGTGCCCGCCCCCGGAAAGCCATAGCCCTTGACGCAGCGCGCGATCACATAGGGAAGCCGGGCTGGATAGGCCCGCTCCGACATGGATGTGAAATGCATGAGTGCAGATTCGGCTTCGATGATGGCGGCGGCGTAGGCCAGCGGATCGTGACCGTCGATGATGATGGGATCAAAACCGCTTAGCCGCAGATGCTGAGCGAGCCACTCGGCGCCGCCCTCCTGGCCGATTTCGGTGCGCTGCTCGATGCGCCTGCCATTGAGGATCATGACGGGCACGACAAAGCCGCTCTCTTCGGCGCGCCACCAGCGCGGCGACCAGTCCGAGCCACGCTGTTCTTCGAACGCTCCATCCCTCAAGAGCGCAACCAAGC
>CALBST010000188.1 GCA_937967425.1 uncultured Caulobacteraceae bacterium | reverse complement strand
CAGTTGAGCGCCTTCTCCGCGACGCTAAGCTCTACGACATCGGCGCCGGCACCAATGAAGTGCGGCGCTTCCTGATCGGGCGGGAGATCATTGGTGGGGGATGACTCGTCACCTGATAAAAATGCTGACCACCTTGGCTAGGTTGATCTTGATCGGCGGAGTTTTCGGCGCCGGTGCGGCGCTTGTTCAGCGCGGCGACTTTCCGACGTGGATTGACGTTTTGGCCTATGCCGTGACGTTGCCGCTGTCGTTCGCAACCTACGGCGCGGCCTCAAGCACTGATTTCGGACGGAAGTATCTCTATGATTTGTTCGGCTGGGGCCGTCGCGCATGAAACTCAAATCCAATATCGATCCGAACTCCGAAGCCTTCGCCAAGAACGCCGCGCATCATCGCGGCTTGGCGCAGCAATTGCGCGAGCGCACGGCGCAGATCGCGCTTGGCGGGCCCGAAGAAGCGCGCGCGCGGCATACCAAGCGCGGCAAGCTGCTGCCGCGCGAACGGGTTGAGCGCTTGCTCGATCCTGGCGCGCCGTTTCTCGAAGTCGGCGCGCTCGCCGCGTACGATCTCTACAACGGCGAAGCGCCAGCCGCCGGCGTGATTACCGGCATTGGCCGCGTGTCCGGCCGCGAAGTGATGATCGTCGCCAACGACGCCACGGTGAAGGGCGGCGCCTATTTTCCGATGACGGTGAAGAAGCACCTGCGCGCGCAAGAGATCGCGATGCAGAACAAGCTGCCGTGCGTCTATCTCGTCGATAGCGGCGGCGCCAACCTGCCGCACCAGGCCGAAGTCTTCCCCGATCGCGACCATTTCGGCCGCATCTTCTACAACCAGGCGCGCATGTCGGGCGAGGGCATCGCGCAGATCGCCTGCGTCATGGGCTCGTGCACCGCCGGCGGCGCCTATGTGCCGGCGATGAGCGATGAAACCGTCATCGTCCGCAATCAAGGCACCATCTTCCTCGGCGGGCCGCCACTGGTGAAAGCCGCGACCGGCGAAGTGATCAGCGCCGAAGATCTCGGCGGCGGCGACATGCACGCGCGCAAGAGCGGCGTCGTTGATCACCTCGCGCAAGACGATGCGCACGCACTGCACTTGGTTCGCCGAATCGTGGCGAATTTGAACACGATGAAGAAGGTCGGCCTCGATCTTCGCGAACCCATTGCGCCCGCGTACGACGCCGAGAGCATTTATGGCGTCATTCCCGACGACGTCCGCACGCCGTACGATGTCCGCGAAGTCATCGCCCGCATCGTCGACGGCAGCGAGCTTGACGAATTCCGCCCGCTCTACGGCCCGACGCTCGTCACCGGTTTCGCGCGCATCTGGGGCTATCCCGTCGCGATCCTGGCCAACAACGGCATCCTGTTCAGCGAAAGCGCGCAGAAGGGCGCGCACTTCATCGAGCTCGCCTGCAAGCGCGGCATTCCGCTGCTCTTCCTGCAAAACATTTCCGGCTTCATGGTCGGCGGCAAATACGAAGCCGGCGGCATCGCCAAGGACGGCGCGAAGATGGTGACAGCCGTCGCCTCCGCCGAAGTGCCGAAATTCACCGTGCTGATCGGCGGCTCGTTCGGCGCCGGCAATTACGGCATGTGCGGCCGCGCCTATTCCCCGCGCTTCCTCTTCACCTGGCCCAACTCCCGCATCTCCGTCATGGGCGGCGAACAAGCCGCCAGCGTGCTCGCGCAAGTGAAGCGCGACGGCATGGAAGCGAAAGGCGAGAGCTGGGCCAAAGCCGACGAAGAAAAATTCAAAGACCCCATCCGCGCCCGCTACGAAGCCGAAGGCGATCCCTACCACGCCACCGCGCGCCTCTGGGATGACGGCATCATCGATCCCGCGCAAACGCGCGACGTTCTTGGCCTCGCGATCAGTGCGAGCCTAAACGCGCCAATCCCGGAGACGCGCTTCGGCGTGTTCAGGATGTGATGAATTGACCGAGCCGCTGAAGTTCTATCGATTCCGGGAAGAGCACGGCTGGACCGGCTCGCAGCCGATTGTTGGCATTGCCGATAAGGACGTGGTTCGATCGTTTGTAAGCGCCGACGAAATGGCGGATCTGTTCGGCGGCTACGTTGAGTACGAAGACACCGCTCAAACCAAGCGGCTTGTTGGCGTTTGGAGTGACCGCGTCGTCGCGCAGTTTCTGGGGTTTCTGCGCGAACGCATCGAAGTTGAAGTGATCGAAGCGACACCTTCGGATTTTCGGCAACATCATAGAGCGTCGGTGACTTGATGACGGCATTGCGGAACGCGCGCCCCCTCCCCCCTTGCGGGGGAGGGGCAGGGGAGGGGGGGCGTTCAAACGCGCTGGTGTTTGACGAAGTTTGCACCGACATTCGTGCGCATCTCGCAACAGCGCGCGCTGCGCATCGCCCCCCACCCCCTGCCCCCGCCCCGCGAGGGGGCGGGGAAGGAGCACGCGCATGCTGAAATCTGTGCTCATTGCCAACCGCGGAGAAATTGCGCGGCGTGTGATCCGAACGTGCAAGCGCCTCGGCGTGCGCACCGTCGCGGTCTATTCCGACGCTGACGCCAAAGCGCTGCACGTCCGCGAGGCGGATGAAGCCGTGCATATCGGCCCATCGCCCGCGATGGAGAGCTATCTGCGCGGTGAGAAGATCATAGCTGCGGCGAAGCAAACCGGCGCCGAGGCGATCCATCCGGGCTACGGCTTTCTCTCCGAGAACGCCGATTTCGCGCAGGCCGTCATCGATGCGGGCCTGATTTGGATCGGCCCGAAGCCGGACTCGATCCGCGCCATGGGTCTCAAAGACGCGGCCAAGAAACGCATGGCCGAAGCCGGCGTGCCGACGACGCCCGGCTATCTCGGCGAAGATCAAAGC
>CALBST010000187.1 GCA_937967425.1 uncultured Caulobacteraceae bacterium | reverse complement strand
TCCCAACCTCCGGCCTGTCGTAGAATTTCCGTGCGGAAGTGGTTGCTGGTGCCGCCGAGAGGCAGCGGCAAGTTGAGATGGGCCAGCAGCGGCAACACTTCGCGGAACTGTATTGCGTATTCGGCGGCGAACTGCCGCGAGATCCAAGAAGCGTCGGCATTGTCGATGCTGAGCGGCGCCTGCACGCAGGCGAGCGAGGGGCCGCCATCCTCGAATGCAGCGAGCGCGGCGCGGAGCTGCTGGGGGTGCGGGCGATCTTCGGCGTCGTAAACAACGACGAATTCTCCGCGCGCCCGGGCGAGCCCGGCGTTAAGGGCTTTGGGCTTCGTACGGGGCGCGCAAGCAGGAACGATGACAACTTCGATGTGCGCGGGTCCGGAAACGGCGACGGCGGCCGCGATGGTATCGACGTCGTCGCCTTCGACGATGAGTTTGATGTCGAGCGCTTCCGGTGGGTAGTCGATCCGGCCCAGCGCAGCGACCAGGTCGGGCGCGACATTGGCCTCGCGATAGAGCGGGCAAAGAATGGTATAGACGGGAACGTCGGACTGGTCGGCAAGGCGCGACAGAAGCGGCGTAAGCGAAGCGGCCGCAATCAAGCGCACGAAGATCGCTGCGGCGAAGATCACCAGGGCAGTGATGTGAAGCGTGGCAAAGGTCAGCGTGGGCGCCGACCGCGCGGCGAAAACGAAAGCGGTGATCAGCGCCGCCAATGCGAGAGCTTGCGTGTAGAAGAGCACGCGGCGAGCTGAGCGCTGCGGGTGGGCGCGCGCGAAACCAAAGCGCGCCTCGTCGAGGGCGGCGGCGTCAACCGTCGCTGCGGCTTCCTTGAGACCGTCGAGTCTCACCGCCCCATCCATGCCCATCGAGCGGTACTCAATGGAGACCAGGATGATACTCACAACCGCCTTTCGGTTGCATTTATGCAACTAAAGGAGGAAACCCGTGCGGAAATCCGCGCTTAGGGAGAGGCGACTTCGGGCGCTCTAGCCTTCTCGCCGCCGTCGCCGCCGAGCTTCTCCGCGAAGCGAAACAAGAGCGGGTTGAGCGCGATCGAGATGAGGGCGCTGGCGAGGATGAGATTGTAGGTCTCGATCGTCAGCAAGCCGAGGGTCACGCCCATGCCAGCGAGCACAAACGAAAATTCGCCGATCTGCGCCAGCGAAGCGGCGATCAGCATGCCGGTGCGCAGAGGCAGGTTGTAGAGTGTGGTGATCGCGAGCGCGGCTGCGCTCTTGCCGATCACGATGATGGCGACGACGGCGAGTACGCCGACAGGCGAATGCACAAGCGTCATCGGGTCAAACAACATGCCGACGGAGACGAAAAACAGAACCGCGAAGGTGTCGCGCAGCGGTAGGGACTCCTCGGCGATGCGGTGGGTGAACTTGGTGCCGTTCAGTACGACGCCGGCGAGGAAAGCGCCGAGCGCAAACGAGGCGTCGAACAATTCGTAAGCGACCCAGGCGATGCCGAGCGCCAAGGTCAGTGTGCCGAGCGAGAGCAGTTCACGCGACTTAAGGTGTGCAATCTGGACGATCAGCCATGGAAAGAGGCGCCCGCCGATGAACAGCATCAGCACCACGAAAAGCCCGATCTTGCCGATCGTCAGAGCCAACGCGCTAAGCGTGGCGGACCAGGTCGCGCCGCCATTGCCATTGGCGAGGCCCGCGAGCGTTGGCAGCAGCACAATGCCGAGCACGATGGCGATGTCCTCGATCACCAGCCAGCCCACGCAGATGCGGCCGTTCTCGGTTTTGATCAGGCGCCGGTCTTCGAGGGCGCGCAACAGAACAACCGTGCTGGCGACGGAGAGCGAAAACCCAAGCATTAGCGATTCAGCCGCGCCGAGCCCCATGAGCGCGCCGACGCCGTAGCCGAGCAGAGTCGCGGCCGTCATTTGCACGAGCGCGCCGGGGAGGGCGACGCCGCGTACGGACCAGAGATCGGCCAGTGAAAACTTCAGTCCCACGCCGAACATCAGCAAGATGACGCCGATTTCGGCAAACTGCATGGCCAGATTGGTGTCGCCGACAAAGCCTGGCGTGAACGGGCCCACCGCAACACCTGCGAGCAAATACCCTACAAGAGGTGAGATGCGCAGCTTTTGGGCGATCGTGCCGAAAAAGAACGCCAACGCAATGGCGGCGACGAGATTGACAATGAGAGCGTGGCTTTCCAGGTGGGCCTCGAAAAATGCTGTCGATTCGGCCGTCGCTGGCGCGGCGGTCGCCGAATGGCGAATTGAAGTGATGCGCCAATCGAACGGATCGTGGCGGCGATGTCAATGTTTGCGGCAAAAGGCGCGTGATCGGGTGCGAGACGCGCGCTAGAAGGCGCACGCGGAGGCGGCCATGAGGTCCGAAGAGTTGCGCGCGGTGTTGAAGGATATCAGCGATCGCGCCGTTGCGTTTCGTGACAGCCGGGCGGAGGCGCCGCATCGCCCGCTCTGCACATATGCTGAGGCGCAGGCCGCCTTCGAGGCGCCTGTGCCGGAACGGGGCGTCCCAATTGACACTCTGATCGAGGAGTTGGCCCGCCTGAGCGAACCGGGGCTCGCCAACATGGTGGGGCCGCGCTTTTTCGGATGGGTGATCGGCGCGACGGCGCCGGCTGGAATGGCTGCGGATTGGCTTACCAGCGCCTGGGGACAAAATGTCGGCAATGCGCACGCGACGCCAGCGGCGTCCGCCTGCGAGGAGCGAACCGGCAAGTGGCTGCTCGACCTGCTCGACTTGCCGCGGGAGTCTTCAGTCGGCTTCGTGAGCGGCGCGACGATTGCGAACTTTACCTGCTTAGCGGCCGCGAGAGGCGAGGTGCTGCGCCGCGCAGGCTGGGACGTGGAGGCGGACGGGCTCTTCGACGCGCCGCCGGTGCATGTCGTGCTCGGCGAAGAAGCGCACTCGACGGTGTTCTCTGGGCTTCGCTATCTGGGATTTGGCGCCAAGCGTGTCGTCAGTGTGCCGGTGACGCCGCAGGGGCTGATGAAGCCGGGCGCGTTCGCCAAAGCGGTTGAGAATCTCGACGGGCCGATCATCGCTATCGCGCAGGCGGGGCACATCAATTCCGGCGGTTTCGATCCGTTTGGCGAGATCGCGGAGGCGACGCACGCGAAAGGCGGGTGGTTGCATGTCGATGGCGCGTTCGGCCTTTGGGCGCGTGCATGTCCGGAGCGCGCGCACTTGGGGCGTGGACTGGAGTTGGCGGACTCGTGGGGCGTCGACGGCCACAAATGGCTGCAGACGCCGCATGACAGCGCGTATGCGATCGTTCGCGACGCCGAAGCCCATCGTCGCGCCATGCACATTGCGGCGTCGTATCTGCCGGCGGGCGCCGAGCGGCACCCGGCGGATTTCGTACCGGAGCTATCACGGCGCGGGCGCGGGTTCGCGACGTGGGCGGTCATCAAGGCGCTCGGGCGCGAGGGGATCGCGGCCATGGTCGAACGCCATTGCGCGCAGGCGCGGCGGATGGCGGAACGGCTAGGCGCCGAGCCCGATGTCGAGATCATGAACGATGTGGTGCTGAACCAGGTCGCGGTGCGGCTGGGCGCCGACCTGGAGGGCGCAGAGGCCGACGCGTTGACGGATCGGACGATCGCCCGCGTGCAGCGTGAGGGCGTGTGCTTCGTCGGCGGCGCGAACTGGCGCGGGCGCCAGATCGTGCGCGTCTCCGTCATCAGCGAGAACACCACAGATGCGGATATCGACCGCAGCGCAGAGGCGATTTTGGGCGCCTGGCGCGCCGAGCGGCACGCGAACGTTGTTTGACGGCTTCGCCACAGAGTGCGCTGTGCATTTGTGCATTTGTCACGCGAATGCGCTGCAGCGTCGCAAAGCCGTCAAGACGTGGCGGTTTGCGAGAATTCCGTTCGCGGTCGCAGCGCGATTTGCGTCACGCGACAGTCAAGCTTCTAGCGGACGGTGAGCGCAGTGTGACGCTTCACCAATGAGCCGAAACGGTCACGCGGCGCGCATGAGTTCGCCTGCCAGGCCGCGCTTCAGCAGTGCGCTGGTTTCGCGCACGCCAAAAATCGCCGCGAACTGACCGAAGCGCGGGCCGCTTTCGACGCCGAACAGCACTTCATAGAGCGCCTTGAACCAATCGCGCAGCGGCTCGAAACCGTGATCCTTGCCGACGGCGTAGACTTCGTTCTGAATCGCTTCGCCATCGGTGATGCCCGCGGGCAGCGCATCGAGGCGTTTGATCAAGTCCTCGAATGCCGCGCGCTCCTTCTCGGTTGCGGCGCGGAATCGCTTCGTCGGCTTCACGAAATCGTTGAAGTAGGCGATGGCGTAGTCGGTCAGTTTGTCGAGGAAGGGGTGGGTTTGCGGCGTCGTGCCGGGCGCATACTTGCCAATGAAAGCCCACAACAATTCCTTCGTTTCCGCGTTCGATGCGGAGACGAGGTTCATAAGCAGGGCGAACGAAATCGGCGTCAGATCTTTGGGTGGATTGCCGGCGTGGATGTGCCAGGCCGGATTCTCGATCTGCTCCGCGATGTTCTGGCTTTGGTAGGCGTCGACAAACGAGATGTACTCATCGACCGCCTTCGGGATGACATCGAAATAGAGGCGCTTCGCCGTGCGCGGTTTCTGAAAATTGTAGAGCGAGAGCGATTCCGGCGCGGCGTAGGAAAGCCATTGCTCGACGCTGATGCCGTTGCCCTTGGTCTTTGAAATCTTCTCGCC
>CALBST010000186.1 GCA_937967425.1 uncultured Caulobacteraceae bacterium | reverse complement strand
CGGAGCCGCTGCAGGTAGTAGAGAACCGGGCTCTTCTCGTCGAGCCGGAACGCCGGTTTGCCGGGAATGAAGAAACGCTCGCGCCCCGCGTCGCGGTCGGCGCCTTTGGCGATGCCGGCGATGACGATGCGGTTCTTCAGGCCGAGCTCGTCCAGCGCTTCGAGCGCCGAGTTGAGCTGCCCATCGCCGCCGTCGATCAGCACGAGATCGGGCCACGCGCCGAATTTTGAATCGCGCTCCGGCTCGTCGCGCTCTTTCGAAAAATCGACACCGCCGTCAGCAACGCGTCCCCCGCCCCCTTTTGGGGCGGGGGCAGGGGGTGGGGGGCTGTCAGCATTCGCGCTCTCCCCCACAAGGGAGGAGGGCTCAGACGCTTCCTCGCGCTCCTGCAACATCCGCGCAAAGCGGCGGCGGATCATCGCTTTCATCATCGCGAAGTCGTCGCCGTCGAACTCTTCCGCTTTCATGTTGAACTTGCGGTATTGGTTTTTGATGAAGCCTTCCGGCCCAGCGACGATCATCGCACCGAGAGCATTGGCGCCTTGGATGTGGCTGTTGTCGTAAACTTCGATCCGCTCCGGCCGCTGCGAAAGGCCGAACACTTCCGCCACGCCATCCAGCAGCTTGGCCACGCTGCCGGTTTCCGCCAAGCGCCGCCCAAGCGCTTCGCGCGCATTGAGCAATGCGGCGTCGACGATCTCGCGCTTCTCGCCGCGCTCCGGCTTGCGGATTTCGACTTTGCATTCAGCTTTCACGCACAGCGCTTCTTCGAGTAATTCCCGATCGGTCGGCTCTACGTTGCTGAGCACGAGTTTCGGCGGCTCTCGATCATCGTAGAATTGCGCGATGAACGCGCCGAGAATGTCCTCGGGCGTTTCCTCGCCGCCGTGACGCGGGAAATAGGCGCGGTTGCCCCAATTTTGGCCGGCGCGGAAGAAGAACACCTGGATGCAAGATTGTCCGCCCTCGACATGAAGTGCGAACACATCCGCTTCATCGAATGTATGCGGGTTGATGCCCTGTGAGGCGCGCACGCTCGCCAGCGCCCGAATGCGGTTGCGCAAACGCGCCGCATGTTCGAACTCAAGCTTGTCGGCGGCTTCGCGCATTTCGACCGCGAGGCGATCCTGCAGTTCCACCGAGCGGCCTTCGAGGAAATCGACGCTGTCCTTCACCAGCGCCGCATACTCGGCCTCGCTTACAAGTCCGGTGCAGGGCGCCGAGCAGCGTTTGATCTGATAGAGCATGCAGGGCCGTGTCCGGCCGCTGAACGTCGAGTCCGAGCACGAGCGCAGAAGAAACGCCTTCTGCAGCGTGTTGAGTGTCCGGTTCACCGCACCCGCAGAAGCGAACGGCCCGTAGAATTTGCCTTTGAAGCTCTTGGCGCCGCGATGCTTTTGTAGAACCGGGATCGCGTGATCGGTGCGGATGGCGATGAACGGGAAGCTCTTATCGTCCCGCATCAGCACGTTGTAGCGCGGCCGCAGCCGCTTGATCATGTTGGTCTCAAGCAGCAGAGCTTCCGTCTCTGTCGCCGTGACGATCACTTCCATCGACACCGTCTGATGGATCATCCGGTAGATCGCGTTCGTATGGCCGCGCCCCTGCGCGTACTGGCCGACACGGTTCTTCAGGCTTTTGGCCTTGCCGACATAGAGCACTTCGCCGTCCGCGCCGATCATCCGGTAGACGCCCGGCTTCATCGGCAGCCGCTTCCATGTATCGCGGATCGCCTCGATGCCCTTCAGGGCAGGCGTCGGCGCATCTTCCGCGGGCAGATGCTCCAGCGGAGGCGTGATTGGTTTATCGGCGCCGCTCATCGAGTCGTCAGTGTACCGTCACAAATGGGGTTGGGCTCGGTCTGATCCCAGGGACGCGACATGGAACCTATCGTCCTGCGGCCCCGCGCCCCCTGGACGGGGCAGGCGGCTCCCGCCACGGTATCCACATGAAAAACCTCAACCGTATCGAGCCGGAGCCGGACGCCACCCGCTTCGAAGCGCCCGATCCAGACGACTGCAAGACGATGCTCGACGTCCGCGCCGGCGTCGATGAAATCGACCGGATGCTGGTCGCGCTCATCACTCGCCGTCAGGGCTACATGCACGCCGCGGCCCGGATTAAGCCCAGCCGCGACGTGGTGCGCGACGAAGCCCGCATCAATCAGGTGCTGGCCAATGTGAAAGCCGAAGCCGAGCGCACGGGGCTTTCCTGGGCCATTGCCGAGCCGGTCTGGCGTGAACTGATGGAACGCTGCATCGCGCATGAATTTGATGTCTGGGACGCCACACGGGTTTAGGCATCTGCAGCGCCGGGCTGACGGCGGACATTTCCCTGTGGTAACCAAATTCCCGGCTGGGAGGGCGTCGTCCGGATTGGCTGATGACGCACATTTTGACTGCGCGCGTTCGCGCTAGGCGCGAGGGAGCCGCGCGTCATGCAAGCATGCATGGCGTTTCGTGGCGATGTTCGCGCGCCAATGCTAAGTGCTTGTGCTTACGCGCGGGGGCTGGCGCATCATGAGATGGTTTCTTGGTTTGCTGCTGGTGATTGCGCTCGTTTTGGGCGCACTTTTCGCCGTCGGCACGTTTTTGCTGCCGAACTCCCTTGAAGTGACGCGCACAGTGACTGTCGAGCGTCCGCGCGCGGCGGTGTTCGCCATGGTGAACGACCTGCGCATCGCCAAGGAATGGTCGCCATACTACGCGCGCGATCCGGACGCGGATTACACCTTCAACGGCGACCCTGGCGCCGGCCAAACCATGCGCTGGGTTTCCGACGTGCGCGAAGTCGGCTCGGGTCGCATGTCGATCGTGGACTCGGTCCACAATGAAGAAGTCCAAAGCATCCTCGAAATGGGTGAGCGCGCGACACTGAACGCCGACATGCTGCTCCGCCGTGTCGAAGGCGGGACGGCGGTGAACTGGACAGTCACGGCCGAGTGCGGTGAAGGCTGGATCAATGTGCCGTGCCGCTACATGAACCTCATTCTGCGCGGCGTCGTGCAGAAGGAGCTCGATAACGGCTTGGCGCGCTTGAAGACGCTGGCCGAGCAGCTGCCGAACGTCGACTTCGAGAACCTCAATCCGCAGTTCGACGAAGTGGCGCCGCAGCCTTTCGTCTATTCAGTCGTGGAAGTTGCGAGCAACAACGAAGCCGAAATCGAGCGCGCCGAACTGCTCGGCCTCAACCAAGTTCGCCAGTTCATGAGCGAGTATCAGCTCACCCAAGCCGGTCCGCTAACCCGGGTGGTGACTGAGCAGACCCAAGAACGCATGACCTACCGCGTCGGCTATCCATACGCAGGCGCCCGCCCGCTCACCGTGGTCGGCGTGCAGGTCGGTGAGACGCCATCGGGGCAGGTGATGCACGTTCTCGTTGAGGGTGACCGCAACAATGTCGGCGCCGCCTACGCACAAATGGACGCGTACTTGCAGGCTCACCGCATTGCCAAGCGCGAGGGCGTATATCCCTGGCACCGCATGCACGATGCGGGCGCCGATGGCCGTCCGGCGCAAATCGAGATCTTCATGCCGCTTCAGTGAGCGCGGATGAAGGACAAACAAAAGGCCCGCCGGGAGCGATCCTGGCGGGCCTTCGGTTTTCAGTCTGGCTGAAGCACTAGTCGAGAACCTTCAGGTTCACGGCCTTCGGACCTTTGCCCTTGGTGTCCGGCAAAGTCTGGAAGTTGACCTTCTGGCCTTCGACCAGTTGCGTGAGGCCGGCGCGCTCAACAGCGCTGACGTGGACGAACACGTCCGCGCCGCCGCCGTCCGGCGTGATGAAGCCGAAGCCGCGGGCGCCGTTGAAGAACTTCACGACGCCATCCTGCGGATCGCCGAGCGGCGCACGCGGGGGACGATCGCCGCCGCCGAAGCCGCCGCCACCGCCACCTTCACGACGGAAGCCGCCGCCGCCACCGCCGCGGAATCCACCACCGCCGCCGCCGTAGCCACCGCCGCCACCGCCGCCGCGATAGCCACCGCCACCGCCGCCACGATCGCCGCCGCCGAAGCCGCCGCCGCCGCCGCGATATCCGCCGCCGCCGTAGCCACCGCCACCGCCGCCACGGTCGCCGCCGCCGCGATAGCCACCGCCGCCGCCGCCGTAGCCGCCGCCACCACCGCCGCGATAGCCACCGCCACCGCCGCCGCCGTAACCGCCGCCACCGCCGAAGCCGCCGCGATCACCGCCGCCGAAGCCGCCGGTGTCGCCGCCGCCAAATTCTTGATGATCGCGCTCGCGTCCGCGTCCGCCGCGCTTGTCTTTCTTCCGATCGTTGTTGTCGTCGTCGCCGAAATCGTCGTCGAAGCTCATTTCCACTTTCCTGATTATAGGCCGAGGCGCACGCCATCAGCCGCACGCACGCCTATGCGCACGCACGTCACCGCGAATTTCTGCTTTGTTGGAGAGTTTGTATTCAGCCGCACTCTGCGGAACTTCGCACCACCGCCGGTCAACGCGACCGGCTCTTCACAATGCGCTTATGCGCGAGGGGGTTCCCCCGCGCAAGCGGCAAGTCCTGGTTTACGCGGGATTCATGTCGTTCTGAGGGCCGCGCCGGCGCTCGTGCGCTGCAACAATCCGGGACACGACATAGGCCCCAATGAGCTTCGAAACGATGCCGGTGATGACGCTGCCCCAGGCGAATATGCCCGGCACCACCTGCGACGCCAGGTAGAGGAAAAGCGCCTGATCGATCGGCGCGGAGATACAGCTCGAGATCAGGATACGCTCGGAAAGGGGGCGGTTCGAGAAGGTATAGACCGCCCAGTCGGCGGTCTCGCTAACGAGAAACGCCACGCCGCTCGCCACCACGATCACCGGCCAAGCGGTCAAGGTGGAGAGTGCGAGGCCGACAATCATCGCCCCGAAGATCCAGTGCTTTATCTCCCGTTGGGCGAAATCTCGAACGACGAGCACAAGCCCGGTGACGACCGTGAAGGGGTGCCATTCGCCGCCGCCGATGGCCTCTGGAAGCGGGATCGTGCTGATGCCGGCGAAGGCCCAATTGATCACCGGCATCAGCGCTACATAGAGCGCCGTCCACCGCCGCCCGCTGAGGAAAATCGCCACGACCGTCGCGATGACGATCGGAATGGCGATCTGGGGCTGCTGCAGGAAAGCGAGCGCTTCGTTCATGACGCTTTCATTGCCTTCAGTCGTGCATCCCGTCTAGCGCAGCGAAGCCGACCGCTTTCCGC
>CALBST010000185.1 GCA_937967425.1 uncultured Caulobacteraceae bacterium | reverse complement strand
GGACACCGCATCACAGGAACTACCCAGCGCGTCCCACGCGCCCTGCTCCCGCTTTTTCTCACCGCACCGAACGCGGCGGCGTACGCGTGCGCCCTCAGTAAGGATCAAGCGGCGCGATCATGTTCACGGCCGAGCAATAGCCGAACATCAGGCACACCAGCAGCAGCAGGATCGTCTTGCCCCAGCCGGGCATCTCTTCACCCTTGCGGAAAAACACCAACGCCACCGCCGAGCCGACGCAGATCAGCAAAATGATCGCCATCAGCACTTTCTGGATCAGAATCTTGCCGATGAAATCCAAAGTCGGCGCCGCGCCATCGATCACGCGATCGACGTCGGCCAGCGTGAAACCAAACACCGCGCCGAGCACCGTCAGCACCAAGCCGATGAAGAAAAACAGCAGCACCAGAAACAGCAAGCCGCCGGCAAGCGGGCTGCCGACGCGCGCCTGCCCGATCGGCGAGACGCGCCAGAACTGCGCCGTGCGCCACAGCCCGCCGATAAAGTCGCCGATGAACTTGAACATGCCCGCACATTGGCGCGAGCTGCAGCCGGCCCGTCAAGCGCCAATCGTTTTCAGCGGCGCGCCGATTTCGCCGGCGACGAGCGCAGCCAGGACCGCAGGCGCCGGCGGCAGGCGCGAGAGCGGCGACATGATCCAATCGCGCACGAACGCAAACGCTGCGCTATCGGATTGATAAGCCGGCGTGAACATCCAGGAGGCAAGCTGATAGAGTTTGATGTGCAACGCCCGCGTCCGCGCATATTCGCCAAGCGCCGCATCAAGATTGCTTTGCGTCTCCAATGCGCGCGCGAGCGCCAGCGCATCGAGCAACGCCATGTTCGCGCCTTGCCCCAGCTGCGGACTGGCGCAATGCCAGCTGTCGCCGACGTGCACGCACTCCCGCGAGATCGGATCGGAGATTGTGCGGTGGGCGTACGTCGCGAACACCATGTCATCATGGCTCTCGATCTGCGCCAGCAGCGGCGCAGTCTCCGGCCACAACGCGCGCACTTCCTCCTTCCACGCCGCAATCGGCGCAGCCTGCCATGCGGCGCGATCCGTGTGCTTCAAGCTCCAAAAGAAAGCCGCCTGCTTGACCGTCGCGCCCTTCAACCGCCCGATCGGCATGACGCCCACCATCTTGCGGGCCTGGCGATAACGCTGCTCAAGCGCGGCGTGATCGAAAGCGCCCGCCCAATCCAAGCTCGCCCACAGCGCGCCAAAGGGCAGCGGCCGCGGCGCTCCGCCCGAAAGCGGCGAACGCATGCCAAGCGCATCGATAATCAGATCAAACGAGGCGCTCTCACTGCCATTGGCGAAAGCGAGGCGCCCCGCATGCGCGCCCACCACATCGCGCCCGCTCTCGATCTCCGCCCCCACGGCGCGCGCGGCGTCATACAGCACCTGGAACAGCGCACCACGATGAACGCCAAGGCCGAAGGGCGCACCCTTGCCGCGCGCGGCGTAGCGCACGTCGAGCACCACATTCCCATGTGGCTCGGCCTTTCCGAAAAGCCGCGTAATCGGCGCGCCGAGCGCACGGATGGCGTCACCGGCGCCGATCTCATCCAAGACACGCAGCCCAACCGGTTGCAGAATGATGCCGGAGCCCAGCGGCTGCGGCGTCTCCAGCTTATCGAACACGACGACATTGGCGCCGGCGCGGCGCAGCAACGTCGCGCACGCAAGCCCCGCAACACCGCACCCCGCAATCGCGATATTGAACCGCTTCATTATGGTTTCGCGCCGTTTAGCTTAGCAAAGATTAGCAACACATCCGAACGGAGCGCTAACCGCGATGTGACATGATGGCTCTTCAATGACGACGTTCGCGCCTGTCTCTGCGCCCGCGCCGGTCAACACCGCGGCGGATCAGCAGCCCCAGCGCGCCCCAGTCGAGTACGGGGCGGCGGTGACGCATCGCGACTTGGTCAAAGAGAAACTCCGCGTCGATCCGGCCGCCATCGCGCACAAGAAACGCCACGCGCCGGAAGCGCGCTCGAGCGACCCGCCGCGCGAACGGCCCGAACATTTGGGCCGTCACGTCGATATCGAAGCTTAGGCGCGCTGCAGCACCGCGACGTAGAAGCCGTCACAGCCCGTCAAGCGCGGCGTCATCTGCACGCCGATCGGCCGCTCGTGTGCAGGCAAACCCGCAAGCTCCAATCCGACAGGCGTGAACCCGGCGTATGATCCGAGGAATGACGCCACTGCATCTTCGTTCTCCTCGGGCAGCACCGAGCAAGTGACATACACCAGCCGCCCCCCCGCCTTCACCAGCGGCGCGGCCATAGCAAGCGCCTGTTGCTGCTCTTCCAACCTCTTCGCCAATGCATTCGGACGCAGGCGCCACTTGGAATCCGGGCTTCGCCGCCAGGTGCCCGAGCCGGTGCATGGCGCATCGACGAACACGATATCCATGCGCTCGCGCAAATCGGCCAGCGCATCCTTCGTGCGCATCGGCGTGCGGATCTGCACGTTGCGCACGCCGGCGCGATCGAGCCGCTCCTTCAGCGGCGCGAGGCGTCTGCCGTCAACATCATGCGCGAAAATCTGGCCCTTGTTCTGCATCAACGCCGCCAGCGCCAACGTCTTGCCGCCGCCGCCCGCGCAGACGTCGGCGACCTGCATGCCAGGCTCCGCGCCCGAAACACGCGCGGCGATCTGGCTGCCCTCGTCCTGCACCTCGAACCAGCCTTTGACGAACGCCTGCTCCGTCGCCCACGGGAACGTGCGCCCTTGCGACCAGGGAATCCGCACCCCGTCCGGCGCATGCGGCGTCGCTTGCGGCGGCTCCTTCAGCTTCGGGCTCTCGCTCAGCGCCGCGATCACCTTCTCGCGATCCGCCTTCAGCGTATTGGCGCGCAGATCAAGCGGCGCCGGCGCGGCGAGCGCAGCGCCCTCTTCAGCGGCGTCATCTCCGAACGCACGCAACAAACTTTCGCTCAGCCATTCCGGAAAATCGCCACGCACATGCGCGGGCGCGGCGGAGATGTTATCGCCATTCAAGGCCGCGCGTTCGGCATCTGTCATTGGCGCCGGCGCATGCGGATCATCGATCAGACTTTGTTCGATCCATTCGGCGCTTTGCCCCAACCCCCACCGCAGCGCCCCCCACACCCAGGCGCGCGGCGTATCCGCACCCATGCGCCAAGCGCTCGATTGCTTCCAACGCAGCGCGCCAAAGACGAGATCGCCGATCTCGGCGCGATCCTTCGAGCCGGCGAAGCGGTGGGTCAGCATCCATGCCTTCACCGCGTCAGCTGCGGGCCGGCGTTCGGTTTCGAGCGAAGTCAGGATTTCGATAGCCGCCTGCTGGCGGGCGCCATTACGCATCGGGAGAACCCCACAAAAAAGTGTTGCGGAGGCTTCAGCCTCCGATGGACTGGCCGAATACGAGCAAGTTGCCGTCCGGCGCAAGTATGCACAACTCGCGCTGGTTATACGGCTTGTCGGCCGGACCGTGGACATCGCTGGGCGGCATCTTATCGAGCACCGGCTTCAGCTCGTGGTAAAGCGCCTCGATGTCCTCCACGTCGATATAGTACGCGAAGCGGCGATTTCCGGGCGGCGCGCCGTCGTCGCCGCGGTTTTGCAGCAAACGCACACCAGCACTCTCGCGTTGAACGTAAGCGTAGTCTTCAAAGCGAAAATACGTCGTGAAGCCGAGGCTCTCGAAGAACGACACGGCGGCGGCAATGTCGGGCACATGGATGAAGGGCGTGATCCGGATGAAATTGCCCTTCTCCATCGTCTAGCCCCCGAGCGGATAGTTCGGCGCTTCGCGCGTGATCGAGACGTCATGGACGTGGCTCTCGCGCAGGCCCGCACTCGTGATCTTCACGAACCGCGCCTTCTCACGCATTTCCTTCAAGTTCGCCGCGCCAACATAGCCCATCGATGCGCGCAAGCCGCCGATGAGCTGATGGATGATATTACTCACCGGCCCCTTGAACGGAACGCGGCCTTCGATGCCTTCCGGCACGAACTTCATCTGATCGGTAACTTCCTTCTGGAAGTAGCGATCGGCCGAACCGCGCGCCATCGCGCCGAGCGAACCCATGCCGCGATAGCTCTTATACGAACGGCCCTGATAGAGCATCACTTCGCCGGGGGCTTCTTCGGAGCCGGCCAGCAGCGAGCCGATCATCGCCACTTCCGCGCCTCCGGCGAGCGCCTTGGCGAGATCGCCGGAGAACTTGATGCCGCCATCGGCAATCACGGGCACGTCGGCTTTGCGCGCGGCGTTCGCGGCATCCATGACAGCGGTGAGCTGCGGCACGCCAACACCCGCAACGATGCGCGTCGTACAAATGGAGCCTGGGCCAATGCCGACCTTCACGGAATCGGCGCCGGCATCGATCAGCGCCTTGGCGCCGTCGGCAGTTGCAACATTGCCGGCGATGATCTGCGTCTTGTTGGCTTCGCGCTTCACACGGCTTACAGCTGCAAGCACGGCGCTCGAATGGCCGTGCGCGGTATCGATGACAACCACGTCGGCGCCGGCTTCGATCAACGCCATCGAGCGCTCGTAGCCCGCGTCGCCGATCGTGGACGCAGCGCCGACCAACAGGCGGCCCTGCTCGTCCTTGGCGCGGTTCGGGAAAGCCTGCGCCTTCTCGAAGTCCTTCACCGTGATGAGACCGGTGACCTTGTTGCCGCCATCGACGACGATCACGCGCTCGATCCGGTGCTTGTGCAGGAGCTTCTTGGCTTCGCCCTCGTTCACGCCGTCACGAACGGTGATGAGGTTATCCTTGGTCATCAGATCGGCGACGCGCTCGTTCATGTCGGCAAAGCGCATGTCGCGATTGGTGAGAATGCCGACGAGGCGGCCGTTCTCGCGGTCGACAACCGGGAAGCCCGAAATCTTGCGCGCTTCCTTGATCAGCACGATCTCACCGACAGTCATGTCCGGATGGATCGTGATCGGGTCGATCACCATGCCGCTCTCGAACTTCTTGACCATCTTCACCTGGTCGGCCTGTTCGGCAGGCGTCATGTTGCGGTGGATGACGCCGAGGCCGCCCGCTTGCGCCATCGCGATAGCGAGGCGCGCTTCCGTCACCGTATCCATGGCGGCGGAGATGAGCGGGATATTGAGGGTGATGCCGCGCGTCAGCCGGGTCGCGGTGTTCACGTCAGCCGGCAGCACGTCCGACGGGCCCGGTTCAAGGAGCACGTCGTCAAAGGTCAAAGCTTCACGGATTTCCATGGACGGCTGGTAGAGATTCGAGCCGGACTTGTCCAGTCACGCGCGCGGTTTGCGGCCCTGCGCTACGACATAGACCTCAGCGCTTTCCGAGCGGCTGGCCGGTGGTTTCGCATGGCGGACGGTCGCGAACCCCTGCTTCAGGCGGGTAAGCAGCTCAGTATCGAGACCGCCCTGAAACGCCTTGGTCACAAACGCGCCGCCTGGCGCCAGGTGTTCAAGGGCGAAATCGGCTGCCGCCTCGGCCAGCGCGCCGGTGCGAATTTGGTCTGTCTTGGCATGGCCAGTTGTGTTGGCGGCCATGTCGGAAAGAACGACGTCGGGCGCGCCGCCGAGCGCATCCAACAGGATTGGCGGCGTGCCCTCGTCCAGCAGGTCGAGCTGGAAGAACGTGGCGCCGGTGAGCGGATCGATCGGCAGCAGATCGACGCCGACCACTTTGCCAGCGCCCCGCTTCACCGCGACTTGCGCCCAGCCGCCGGGCGCCGCGCCGAGATCGACCACGCGCGCGCCGCGCTTCAGGATGCCGAACTGATCGTCGAGCTCGATCAGCTTGTACGCCGCACGGGCGCGATAGCCGTCAGCACGGGCGCGCGCCACGTAGGGATCGTTCAGGTGGCGCTTCATCCAATTGCGCGAGCTCTCATCGAGCTTCTTGTTCTTCACGCGCGTCTGCATTTGGCGTGCGCCGTCGCCGCCTTTCGGCTTGCCGGTCCAGCGCCGCTTCGGGGGCTCTTGGTCACTCATGGCCGGTGCTGCGCCATCAAGCGCATCAGCACGCCTTCGCGCAAGCCGCGGTCCGCAACCCGGATGCGCTCGGCAGGCCAGACGCGGAGCACTGCGTCCAGGATCGCGCCGCCAATGACGACGAGGTCAGCACGGTCCCTGCCGATACAGGCGTTCTCGGCGCGTTGTTCGCGCGTCTGCGCCAGCAGCTTCGCGATGGTGGCGCGACAATCCTTCACGTCGAACCACATGCCATCGACCCGCTGGCGGTTGTAGCGCGGCAGGTCGAGGAATACGCCCGCGAGCGACGTCACCGTGCCGGATGTGCCAATGATGTGGCCCCGGCCTTCAGCGAACGCTGGCTGCAAATGCTGCGCCTCACCCACACGCGCGATCGTCTCCGCCACACGGGTCACCAGCGCTTCGTACCAATCGCGTTTGGCGGCGCCCTCGGGCTCGGGCTCGTCTTCTGCGAGCGTCACCACGCCAATCGGGCACGTGCCCCAAGACACGATCGGCGGGTTCAACCCGGACTCAAGCACCGCGCTCGGCGCAACCCATGAAATCTCCGTCGAGCCGCCGCCGATATCGACGATCATCGCGTGCTCCGCCTCAGGCTCGAGCAAACTCGCGCAGCCGAGCACGGAAAGACGCGCCTCGTCTTCGGCAGAAATGACCTCGAACTTCAGGCCAAGATCTTTCTCGACGCGATTGAGGAACATCTGCCCGTTGGAGGCCGCGCGACACGCTTGCGTCGCAACGCAGCCGACGGCGACGGGCTGGCGCGCTTCTATGCGTTGCGCACACGCTGCGAGCGCTTGATACGCACGCCCCATCGCGGCTTCGCTCAGACGGCCCGTGTGAGCCAGCCCCTCGCCCAAGCGCACGATGCGGGAAAAACCGTCGACAACCTTCAAGCTGCCGTCGCCATTCTGCTGCGCCATCAAGAGGCGGCAATTGTTTGTGCCCAGGTCCAGCGCCGCGAAGATCGGCGGACGCTGCCGCGGGCCGGGACGCGCGCCGCCGTGCGACGCCTGCGTCCGCCCATCCTTGTTCATCGTCAATTCATCCGGCAGAGCGTCACCGCTCTGCAAATCTGCCTATTCAACTGTGATCGTAGCGGAAAGGCGCCGCCGACACACCCTTGATTCGCCCGCTTTCCGCCCCGTTCGGGCGAAAACGCGGTCCGTAAGACACATATTCGTGTCCACATCCCGCGGCGCTGGGACCGATCCTTGTGAGCGGCGTTATCGCTCCATACCTTACTAAGGCGAGAGCAAGAGGAAGGAGTAGAGGAGGAGAAGATGCAAGAAGCCAAATTCTCCATCGGCCAAGTTGTGAAGCACAAGCTGTTTCCGTTCCGCGGCGTCGTATTCGACGTCGACCCGGAGTTCTCGAACACCGAGGAATGGATGCAAGCGATCCCCGAGCCCGTGCGGCCGGACCGCAACCAGCCCTTCTACCATCTCTTCGCAGAGAATTCTGACAGCCACTACGTCGCCTATGTCAGCGAGCAAAACCTGATCGCGGACGACAGCGGCGAACCCGTCGAACACCCCTCGATCGACCTTCTGTTCGATGAGACGGACGACGGCGAATACAAGCTCCGCCCGGAAGTCGTGAACTAGCGGCTGAGCTCACTGAGAAAGCGTTCGGCGGTCGCAGCGATGCGGCCGCCGATTTGCTTTAGGCGCGCTGAAATGGATAGAAATCGGCGCCGAGTGGCAGGATGCGGGTCAGCTCGTCGAGCGCCGTTTGCGTTTCCTGCACCAAACTGGGATCGCCCAAATCCGCAGGCGCGAGCTCCTCGCGATAGTGTTTTTTGATCCAGGCCTCCAGCTTTGCCGCCAGCGCATCATCCAGAAAGAGGCCCTGCGCCGCCGCCGCGCGCTCTTGCGGCGTCATCACGATGCGCAGGCGCAAGCACGCGGGCCCGCCGCCATTGCGCATACTCTCCCGGACCTCGACATACTCCACCCGCCCGATCGCGGCATCGGGCTTGGCGATCATCTCGGCGACATAAGCGGCAGTCTTGTTGTTCTCGCGGACCTCCGTGGGCGCAATCAACGTAAGCGATTGCGCGCCGGGCAAACGCAGCAATTGCGAATTGAACAGATACGACGTCACCGCATCATCGAGCCCGACGCGATCTCGCGGGACCTCCACGAACACAGGATCGAACCCCTGCGCCTTGGCCCGCACTTCGGCATAGAGCGCTGCCTTATCGGCGAACGCGTCCTCGTGATGGAAGAGCACATGCTCGTGCGCGACAGCCACGACGTCGTTGTGAAACGCGCCGGCGTCGATCGCTTCCGGCGCTTGGCGCGCGAAGACTGTATGCCCAGCATCAA
This sequence comes from uncultured Caulobacteraceae bacterium, assembly GCA_937967425.1. Next base: position 15,974 of record CALBST010000185.1, on the reverse strand, counting down.
GGGTATGATTACGCGCAATGGCCTGACAGGCTTCGAGCGTTTGCCGCGCCGGGAAGCCCTGCTTCGTCTCACTCGCCTTCCTGCCATAGACGAAAATCTCGACGCCAGGAGCGCCAGCGTTCGCCGCCATTCGCATATGGTTGGCCGCGCCTTCATCCGAGAGCGCCTCGTGGGCCAGTAGCGCGGGATGCACGGAAAAGCGCGTTTGGTCAGGCAAAAGGCGGCGCAATGTGCGTTCGGTCTGCTCACCCTCCAAAATGCGATGCAGCATCGTCTGTAAATTGGCGACAGTCGCGTGCAGACGACCATCGGCGCAATCGGCGCTCGGTGAAATGGTGGCGGCGTTGGCGGCCCACATCGCCGATGCGGCCAGCGCCGCGCGCGCAATCGTCGGCTCGGTGCGCCACGCGCGCTCCCACACTTCGCCGTCAGAACCAGTGAACCCCAGCGACCGCAGCCAGGTGATATTTGGCCGCTCATGCGGCGGCAGCACGCCTTGGCTCAGACCGAGCGCACGCAAGCGCTGCATCTTCGCCAATCCTTGCAACGCCGCCTCGCGCGGGCGCGCCAGCATATTGGCGTTGCGCGCTGACGCGAGATTGCCTTCGGAAAGGCCGGCGTAATTGTGCGTCGGGCCGACGAGACCGTCGAAATTGATCTCCTCGGCGCCGCTCAAGACGGCAAACCCGGCGCTGTGATCGGCGCCGCCTTCTCGGAAAGCTGCGTCGCTACGGGAAACGCCACGTAATCCGCCGCATAATAGGCGCTCGGCCGAAGCGAACCGCTAAGGCCAGGCCCGCCGAACGGCATTGCGCCGGACGCGCCGGTTGTCGGCCGGTTCCAGTTCAAGACGCCGGCGCGCATCTCATTCTTCACACGCGCCCAAAGCGCCGGATCGTCGCTAATCAAGCCGCCAGCAAGTCCAAATCGCGTCGCGTTCGCCAGATCGAGCGCATGATCGAAGTCCGGCGCGCGATAAACCTGCAGCACCGGACCGAACAATTCTTCATCCGGCGGGGTAAGGCCAGTCACATCGATAATCGCGGGATGCACATAGGCGCCGTCGCGCTTCACCGGCACAATCGGCTTGCCGCCCATGGCGATCAGCCCTTGTTCGAACTTCACGGCGCGCTCAGCCGCGTGCGCGTTGACCAGCGGGCCGAGGAACGGCTCCGGCGTTTGCGTCGCGGGGCCGACGCCAATTTGCGGCGTTAGTTCAGCGAGCGCCGCAACAATCGCATCGCCCTCCGCGCCTTGCGGCACAATCAAGCGCCGCGCGCAAGAGCAGCGCTGCCCGCTGGTGGCGAAGGCCGAGTGCACGATGAGGTTCGCTGCCGCTTTCACATCCACGGGCGGCCACACGATCAGCGGATTGTTGCCGCCAAGTTCGAGCGCCAGGATCACATCCGGGCGGCCGGCGAACTTCTTATGAATGAGCGCGCCAGTGTGCGCCGACCCGGTGAAAAGCACGCCGTTGAGGCCGTGCGAATCCAGCAGCGCCGCGCCCGTCTCGCGTCCGCCTTGCAAGAGGTTCAGAACGCCCGCCGGCAAACCAGCTGTTTCCCATGCTTCGACCATAAGCGCGCCGACGCCCGGCGTCATTTCGCTCGGCTTGAACAGCACGCAATTGCCAGCGAGCAGCGCGGGCACAATGTGGCCATTCGGCAAATGGCCCGGGAAATTGAACGGACCAAACACGCCCAGCACGCCGTGCGCGTGATGCGAAAGCGTCATGGCGCCAAACGCGGCTTTCTCTTCGCGATGGCCGGCGCGCTCGGCCTGCGCGCGGATCGAGATCTCGATCTTGCCGATCATGGCGGCGACTTCGCCCTTGGCGTCCCAAGTCACCTTGCCCATTTCGCGGCTGATCGTCCGCGCAATCTCGTCGCTGCGATTTTCGATTTCCTTGGCGAAAGCGCGCACGATGGCGATGCGCTCTTCAACCGGGCGCCGCGACCATGCCGGAAACGCGAGCCGCGCGGCGGCCATCGCTTCAGCCACATCATCTTCGTTGGCGGCGTGACCTTCCCAGACCTTATCGCCGGTCGCCGGATCGTAGGAAGCAAAGGCTTCGCCATGGCCTTTTCGCCAAGCGCCGCCGATGTAGATTTCAGTGCGCATCGTCTGTCCAAACCAAAACGTCGGCGCCGGCCTCAAGCTTAAGCGCGGCGAGCACGGCTGGATCGGCCTGCGCCACACCATTCGCAACGGCCGCATGCGCCGCCACACAGCGATAATTTTGGATGCTCGGCACGGCAATCAAGGCCCGCTTGGCGCCCGTCACGGCAGCAGCCGGCTCAATCTTCACACGTTTTGACTCGCGCAATGTCCGGATGTTGTCGCGTTGAACGCTCATAAGCGGGCCGCCGTCGAAGATGTCGACGACATTGGAGAAGGAGAAGCCCTCCCATTCCAGCAATTTGCGGGCGCCCTCGCCGTCCTTATGGCACCTGCCAATCACGTCGCGCGCCGCCTCCGGCAACAAGTCCACATAGATCGGGTGCTGCGGCATGAGATCGAGGATGAATTGGTTGTCGGTGATGGCGCTGAGCTTGTCGGCTTCGGCAAAATCCATCCTGAAGAAATGCCGGCCAATCGCTTCCCAGAACGGCGACACCCCATCTGGATAAACGACGCCGCGAAGTTCGGAGACGACCTGCTGACGAAAGCGCTGAGGCTGCGTGGCCATCAGCATGTAGCGGTTCTGCGCCAGCGCACGGCCGACACCGGCGGCGCGGTGCTCGGGGCGCACGAACAGTGAGCCTACTTCACTGCAGCCGGTGAAATCGTTGACGCCGATGAGTACGCGCATGTCGAAACGCCGGTTCACGGCGATCGAGGATTGCGCCTCGGTGAACATGCGAAAATTGAAGAAAGGCGGCGTCTCACCGATCGTCGATTTCACGCCACAACATCCCGCCAGCACGCCGGTGGCGATGTGCTCAAGCGCGATGAAATAGCGTTCCGCGCCTGCGGTCGCCGCCGGTGAAGCGAAGCTTTGCTCGGAAAGCTCAAGCTTCGCGGCCATCGCTTTGTCGTCGAGCATGAGGCTGGTGAAGCCCGCGCCGGCAATCTCACGCAATTGCTTGAAGCCTTCAAGGTCGGCCGGGCCCGCAGCGCGCATGACATAAGCAGGCGCACTCACGAGCGAAGGCTCCGCACATCGAACACGCCGCGTTCAAGCCCGGCGAGCAACAAGAAGGAGAGCTTTGCCCGCTCCGCGAAACTCGAGATCAGCGCGAACTCTTGGTCGCTGTGAAGCCCGCCGCCGCAAGGGCCAAGCGTATCGATATTGGGGCACCCCGCGGCGGCGAGGTTGTTGCCTTCGCATACGCCGCCGGACGGCTGGAATTTGAGATCGAGGCCAAGAGCGGCGCCGGCTTGCCGCGTCCACGCCACCATCGTGCGTTGCTGTTCATTGAGCGGCTTCGGCGGACGCGTAAAGCCACCGTGCAGATGCGCCTCTATACCATCGCGTGCGTCAGTTTCGCGCGCGATGCGCCGCACTTCGGCTTCGGCCCAGGCGGCGCCATCCGCATCCGGGACACGCACATTGAAGCGCAGCACCGCGCGCTCGGGCACAACGTTCACCGCGCTCCCGCCATCAATCGCGCCGACATTGAAGGTCACGCCGTCACGCGCGCCATTGAGAGCATTCAGCGCGAGCGCCGCTTGAGCCGCCGCCAGAACTGCGCTGCGGCCATCGGCAAAGGCGCGGCCAACGTGCGCTGCGCGGCCCCTCACGGCGAGGTGGAAATTCGCTGACCCTTTGCGCGCATCGACCAGCGCGCCGTCGGCAAGCGCGGGCTCATAGGTGAGCCCCAAGTGCGCGCGGGCGCCGAGTTCAGCCAGCAGCGGCGCACTCCCCATCGAGCCGATCTCTTCGTCCGGGCTCAGCAGCACTTCGTAGCCGACGCGCTTGCCGCCCGGCAGCGCCTCGAACGCCTTCAATGCCGCGAGCATCACGTTGATGCCGCCTTTCATGTCGGCAACGCCCGGCCCGCGCAGCACATCGCCCTCGCGCCACGGTTTTTGGAACGGATGCGCGGCGGGAAAGACCGTGTCGTAGTGGCCGGTCAGCGCCACTTGGATCGGCGCCTCAGGACGCACGCGCACACGAATGCAGGCGCCATGTTGAACATCGATCACCTCGCCGTCGGCGCGCACGCGTTGCGACGGGGCGAGATCGACGAGTTCCGGCGTCGCCGGCAGTTCGGCAACGGCATCGATCAGAGGCGCACGCATGGCCGCCAAGCCGGCAAGTTCGAACGAACCGGAATTGATCGCAGACCAGCTCTCGGTGCGCGACGCGAGGTTCTCACCCTCGCTCTCCAGCCCCTCAAGCAGCGGCTCGATGTCAGCGCCCCAGGCGGTGCGCGATGCTGATGCAAGTGTGCTGGCGGACATGAGGCCGGGGTACCCTACGGGCATCGAAAGTGTCCACCCCGGACACCCCCGCAAAGCAACAGGCCCGGCTTTCGCCGGGCCTGCGCTTAGTTCAGATCGCTTAGGCGATTAGCGGAACGTGATCGTCACCGCCGTGCGGCGGTTCAGCGGCTCACGCACGCCGTCGCGCGTCTGGCGGGCGAGGTCGGTTTCGCCACGCGCCTGCGTTTGGATCGAACCAGCGGCCATTCCGCGCGCCACGAGGGCGTCACGGACCACCGAAGCGCGACGCTCCGACAGGCCTTGGTTGTAGGTCGGCGAACCCGACGTGTCGGTGTGACCGACGACGACCGTGCCGGCGACGTTGCACTGACGCGCGCGGTTGACCGCGGCATCGATGGTTTCCAACGCAGCTTGGTTGAGGTTCGAGCGATCCCACTCGAAGTACACGACGAACTCCGACGTCGGGCACGCAGCCGGCGGCGGAGGCGGCGGCGGAGGCGGCGGGGTTTGCTGCACGACGGGCGCAACAGGCGCTTCGGCGCCGCCGAACTGCCAACGCAGGCCAACCGTCACGGCTTGGTGTTCGTAGTCGACTTCCGAAGTGAAGCCCGGGCCCCAGGCATCCGAGATATCGACTTCCGGCGCCACGAAATAGCGATAGCCGACATCGAGCGTCGTGCGATCTGTCAGCGCGAAACCAACACCGGCGAGACCTTGATATGCGAACACAGTTTCGCTGGCCCGGCTAGCGCCGTCGATCTTCACACGCGGGCGCGCCGCACCGGCGCCAACACCAAGGTAGGGTTGGATGCGGCCACCGCGATTGAAGTCATAGAACAGGTTGGCCATCAGGCCCCATGTGTTCACCGAACCGCTAACGTCTTCATCGATGGGATCCGCCACGAAGCTCGGGTCGAAGCTGTTGTTGCGATACGAGAGTTCGCCCTCGATGCGGAATCCGTTGGCGAAGCCGTAGCCGATGCCAACATCGCCGAGCCAACCGTCTTCAAGATCCGGGTTGAACGTGGCGGTGTCATTGCCATCCGCGACTTCGCCGTCGAGCTGGCCATCAATGCTCATGCCCACATCGGCGCGTCCGTACCAACCTTCAGTCGCGTTCGCCACGCCCGGTACGGACGCCGCGCCCATGAGCGCCGCAAGCGCGAGCGTGCGCTTCAGTTTCGATGTCATTAGACAGTCCCCTTGTGCATATGGCCCCACACGGTCAGCCTTTTTGCTTGACCGTTGGATGCCCCTTCTAGCGCGCTGCCGGCGCACCCGTTAACCAATTTTTGCCACACCCGCTAAATCGCTTGGATAGCGAAAATCAAACGCAGATATACGCACCGCCAACGCAAGATGGGGGCTGCGGTTTCCGGCGCAATTGGCGGCGCCCCGGATCAAGCGAAACAACCACTACACCCCCGCAAAGCAACAGGCCCGGCTTTCGCCGGGCCTGCGCTTAGTTCAGATCGCTTAGGCGATTAGCGGAACGTGATCGTCACCGCCGTGCGGCGGTTCAGCGGCTCACGCACGCCGTCGCGCGTCTGGCGGGCGAGGTCGGTTTCGCCACGCGCCTGCGTTTGGATCGAACCAGCGGCCATTCCGCGCGCCACGAGGGCGTCACGGACCACCGAAGCGCGACGCTCCGACAGGCCTTGGTTGTAGGTCGGCGAACCCGACGTGTCGGTGTGACCGACGACGACCGTGCCGGCGACGTTGCACTGACGCGCGCGGTTGACCGCGGCATCGATGGTTTCCAACGCAGCTTGGTTGAGGTTCGAGCGATCCCACTCGAAGTACACGACGAACTCCGACGTCGGGCACGCAGCAGCCACAGGCGGCGGCGGAGGCGGAGGCGGAAGCGGCGGCGGGGGCGGCGGCGGCGGCGGAGCCGGCGCTGCGAACTGGTACCGCAGACCAACGGTCAGAGCTTGGTGCTCATAGTCCGCATCGGTCGTGAACGGCGTGGTGACGGTACCAACGTCGCTGCCGTCGCCTTCGGCGCCTTCAGCGACGAAATAGCGATAACCGACGTCGAGGTCCCACTGCTCACTAAGGCCGACGGCGAAGCCGACGAGACCTTGATAAGCCAGAACCGTGTCTTCGCCTTCAGCGTAGGTGGTCGAAGAATGGTCGTTGACGTTGTAGTTCAAACGCGCAGCGCCGACGCCGACGCCGATATACGGCTCAAGAGCGCCGCCGCGGTTGAAGTCATAGAACAAATTGGCCATCGCCGACCAAGCGTGGACGTCGCCGCCCGCGTCGATCGTCGCAGTCGGCTCGATCTGGTTGAAGCGGTGGCCGAGTTCACCTTCCAGACGGAAGCCGTTCTGGAACGCGTAGCCGAGGCCGAGATGCTGCGACCAGTCATGCTCAAGCGTCGAAGAGCCGAACTCGTAATTGGCGTAGTCGTCACTGACGTCGATCTCGCCGTCGAACGACCAACCGATATCGCCACGGCCGTACCAGCCTTCAGTAGCGTTGGCGACGCCAGCAGCGCCTGCCATCAATGCCGCAAGCGCGACAGTCTTGGTGATGCGCGATTTCATATTCACCCCTCTCAAAGGATCCCCTGCGCTCGCAACGCAGTCTCGTCGCGCGGTGCGCGCCTGCGACCCGGTGCGGTGAACATAACGGCCTTGCCGCCGTTTTGATCCCCGTCCGTCGTCGTTGAAGCGATTTTTGGCGCCCCGAACCGAGGAAGTCCATCAAACACAAGGCGTCGGGGGAATTTTTCTTGGGGAGCGTTGATTTTGTGCCGCTCATTGCGGAGGGGTAATAAACTCCACGAAAACAGGGGTTCAATGAAGTGGGGCCGCACCCCTCCCGGTGCGGCCCCGTCCCCTCATCGCCCCTGCGCGTCGCCCTCGAGGGTCTCCAAGACCCGAGGACCTCCCCCGCCAAAAACTCGAGGAGGCCGGCAGCTTTATGCAGAGATCCTCATTCGGCCAGCGTCATCGGCGCCCCGGGACGGCATTTCCACGATCTTGTGGCCTGGTCGTCACAGCGCTGTGACCGCCGGGGAACGGGAACCCGGCGCTGAACCCTGAGTTTGCCTCCAGAAGCCCCCGCCGCTTTGGAGAAAAATATGCCCGAAATCAATGATACAGACCCGCACACGCCGCCGCCAATGCACCACGACCGCAGCGGCGCAGTGCTTCGCGTAGTCTTGCTCGCCGCCATGCTCGGCGCCGCCGGACTGGGCTACGCCTGGTACACCCAGCAACCTCGAACAGCGCTTGTGCCGGAAGTTATAGAGGAACAGCGGATGGCTGACGCAGGCTACCAGGTCGCGCCCGAAGCGCTCCCCGAAGCCGCCCCGGAAGCCTTGCCGCCAGCGCCCGCCCCGCCAGAGCGCACAGCTGAGCCTGCGGTCGAGCCAAACGCGGCGCCAGCGTCAGAGCCGGTCCCGGAGGGCGCAGCGGGGTCGATGTAGAAATGGTGAGCCCGGCGGGATTCGAACCCGCGACCCTCTGATTAAAAGTCAGATGCTCTACCGACTGAGCTACGGGCTCGCGAAGCGCGGCACTTAAGCTGATGCCCCGCGCCACGCAACCTTAGGCTTGAAGAAAGCGGCCATCAGGCCGCTTTCGCCGCAGCCAGGGCCGCGGCGACCGCGGCGCGCCAGCCCGCGCGCAACCTGTCGCGATCCGGCGCACGCATTTGTGGCGTCCAACGCGCACTTGGCGCAGCGCCCGCGCCATCGAGCGACGCAATAAGTCCGGCGCCTGACGCCGCGAGTTTTGCCGCGCCAAGGGCGGTGACTTCCTGGAATTGCGGCCGTGCGACCTCGACGTCGCAGATGTCGGCCAGAAATTGCATCGCCCAGGCGTTCGCCGTGAGGCCGCCATCTATCAGCAGCGATTCAATTTTCGGCGCGCCGTCCGCGCGCAACGCATCGAGCAGATCGGCGGTTTGATACGCGACCGCCTCCAATCCCGCGCGCACGATGTGCTCCAGGCGCGAGTCGCGCGTGAGCCCGATGATCGTACCGCGGGCCTCTGCGTTCCATTGCGGGGCCCCGAGGCCCGCAAACGCCGGCACAAGATAGACGCCGCCATTGTCGGCAAGGCTCGACGCGATCGCTTCGGACTCGGCGGAATTCTTGATCAGCTTCAAGCCATCGCGCAGCCATTGTATGGTTGCGCCAGCAGAAAAGATCGAACCTTCCAGCGCGTATGCAAAGGCGCCGCCCGCCTGGTAGCCGACCGTGCCGAGCAACCTGTTTTTCGATTTGGGCGGCGCGTCGCCCATGTTCATCACCAGAAACGCGCCGGTGCCGAATGTGCACTTAGCCATGCCCGGCTTGAAGCAGCCATGGCCGACAAGCGCGGCCTGCTGATCTCCCGCCATGCCGTGAATCGGGATGGCGCGGCCGAAGTGCGCAGCATCCGCATCGCCGAAATGCGCGTCGCACGCGGCGGTTCTTGGCAACATCGCGCGCGGCACTTTAAAGAGCGCGCACATCGCGTCGCTCCAATCACGCCTGTTGAAGTCATAGAGCAGCGTGCGCGCGGCGTTGGTGACATCCGAGACATGCGAGGCGCCGTTCGTCAGGCGCCACACCAGGAATGTTTCGACGGTGCCGAAAGCCAGCTCGCCTTTGTCAGCGCGGGCGCGCAGAGCCGGATCGCGATCCAGTATCCAAGCGATTTTGGTGGCGGAAAAATATGGATCGAGCAGCAGGCCAGTTGCGTCCTGCACCGTCTTTTCGTGGCCACCTTCTCGCAGCGCAGCGCAAACGTCAGATGTGCGCCGATCCTGCCAGACAATCGCCTTGTGAACCGGCGCTCCAGTCTTGCGATCCCACACCACCGTTGTCTCGCGCTGATTGGTGATGCCGATGGCGGCGATGTTGGCCGCGCCGCCTACCTTCTCGATCGCCTCGCGGCAAACCTTCAACGTCGCCGCCCAAATCTCCTCCGCATCGTGCTCAACCCAGCCGGGCTGAGGATAGTGCTGTTGCAGTTCCACCTGCGCGGTGGCCTTGGGTTGGAAATCGAGATCGAAAGCAATGGCGCGCGTCGACGTCGTGCCCTGGTCGATGGCGAGAATGAATTGGCTCATGGCGCGCACAAAAGAGCGGGGAGGCGCCGAGGTCAACCGATGGCCGGGGGGCGCGGCTGCCGGACGCTCAGGCGCCTCCCCTGTGCGGAGGCTTCAGGTGGCCTCGGCCTCCGCAGTCTGGAGCGCGGCGCGGAACGCGGCGGAGGCAGCGCGCACACGCGCCATCGCTGCCTCCACTTGCTCGGCGCTGACGCCGGCGCCGCTCGCGACCATCGCCTCCACTTCGGCGCGGATAGCGGCGAGCTTCACGGCCAGATCATCGACATTGCCGGCAATGGAACCGCCGGCGGCCAGCGCCTTGGCGGCGACGTCCAGAATTTCGGCGGCGCGGACACGATGCTCTCCCGGCACCAGCGGCAGAAATGCCGAGAGCGCCGCGAGCAGGAGCTGCAACTGCAGCAAGAGGTTGAGCATGGGACTATCTCCTTCAGCCGCGACGGGCGCGGACGAGACCTTCAAGTTCAGCGATCGGCGCTTGAGCGGCGGCGACCGCCTCGTTGAGGCGGCGGGCCGCGATGCTGAGCGCGGTGGCGGTGCGCTGGATCGTGGTTTGGCTTGCGGTCGAGGCCGCATCGAAATCGGCGCGGGCGCGCATGTAGGCGGTCACCGCGATCTGCAGCGTCTCGGCCGCCGGCGTCGCCGCGCGCTCCGCCTGACCAAGAGCGCGCTTGAACGCGAGCGGCGTTGCCGGATCGGCGACGATGTCGGTCGCCTCCTCCACGATCGCCGCATAGCTGTGTAGCAAAGCATAGGCGCGCTGATCGATTGTCTGAGCCGCGGCGATCGGATTCTCGATACGGGTCTGCCCGAGTTGGAGCGCGGCGCAAGCAGGCGTTAAGGTCAGCGCGCACGCCAGAGCGAGCACGCGCAGGGGATGGCGCATGTGATCTATCCTCAAACGATCGGTGTACGGGCGCGGGTGCGGCCGATGGCGACGCCGATCAGGCCGAGCGTGACGATGAGATCGATCAGCGAACCGGCGATCTCCTGCGCGGCGCCTTCGGGCAAAACGATGCCCAAGCGATCGGCGGCGGCGGCGATGGCGATAACGGCCGCGCTGCGCAGCGTCAGCGACTGGATGGCGGTTTTTTCAAGCGGTGGTGCGGGATTGGTCATGAAGCTCCTCGTTGCATGAGAAGCTTAAGCGCGCCTGGGCGCGGTCGGATTGATTCACGCGCTGCCGCCTCTCGCGCCTTATCTTTCAAGGCGCGGGGGCTTCAGCGCTGTAGGATTAGCGAGCGCACAATCCCCGCTTTGCCTCGTCGTACTCGCGCTTCAAGCGCGCGATGAGGTCCGCCGCCGGCACGATTTCGTGCACGCCGCCGACACCCTGCCCAGCGCCCCAGATATCCTTCCAGGCTTTCGCCTTCGAGCCGCTTTCGCCGAACTTCATCTTGGTCGGATCGCTCTGCTCAAGATTGTCCGGATCGAGGCCGGCGTTCACGATCGACTTCTTCAGATAATTGCCGAGCACGCCGGTGAAGAGGTTCGAATAGACGATGTCGCTGGCATTCGAGTCGACGATCATTTGCTTGTACGCTTCGGGTGCATTGGCCTCGGTCGTCGCAATGAAGGCGGAGCCAATGTAAGCGAGATCAGCGCCCATCGCTTGCGCCGCCAAGATGCCACGCCCGGTCGAGATCGCGCCCGAGAGCAGGAGCGGCCCATCGAAGAACTGACGGATTTCGCTCACCAACGCGAATGGCGACAACGCGCCGGCGTGTCCGCCCGCGCCAGCCGCCACCGCGATCAGCCCGTCAGCGCCCTTCTCCAATGCCTTCTCGGCGAATTTGATGTTGATGATGTCGTGCAGAACGATGCCGCCATACGAATGCACAGCGTCGTTCACTTCAGGCCGTGCGCCGAGCGAGGTGATCACGATCGGCACTTTGTGCTTCACGCACGTCGCAACGTCAGCTTCCAAACGCTCGTTCGTCTTGTGGACGATCTGATTGACCGCATACGGCGCCGCCGGCGCGCCAGGGTTTGCTTCGTCATACGCCGCCAGCTCGTCCTTGATGCGGTAAAGCCAATCGTCGAGCAATTCTTGCGGGCGCGCATTGAGCGCCGGGAACGAACCGACGATGCCGCCCTTGCACTGGGCGATGACCAAGTCCGGGTTGGCGATGATGAATTGTGGGGCGCCCACTGCTGGGAGACGCAACTTGTCGAACAGAGGCGGCAGAGCCATGATTTTCTCCGGTTGCCTAAAGGGTTAGCCTGCGTTCAAAAGCGCGTCGATGCCTGACATGGCGTCAAGCGGAGGCGAAATGTCTGAGACCACCCTGCAACTGGGCGAAGCCGCCGACGAAGCGGCTTGGCGCGCCCTAGTCGAGCAAGGGCTGAAGGGGGCAAGCTGGGAGCGCCTGGTCGGTAAAACCGCCGATGGGATTCCGCTCGAACCGCTCTATCGCGAGTCGGACATTCACACCGCGACGGATATTTCCGGCATGCCGGGCGCTGCGCCCTTCGTGCGCGGCGCGGGCAAGAGCGGTTGGCTCATCCGGCAGAACTTCGCGCATCCGGATGTCGAGCGCACCAATCGCGAAATCCTCACCGATCTCGAAGGCGGCGTCGGCGCGATCGAACTGGTGATCGATCCGGAGGGCCGCGAGGGCGTTGCAATCAACAACGCCACCGATCTCGACCACACGCTCGCCGGCGTCATCCTCGAAGCCGCGCCTGTCTCACTCGATGCGGGCGCGCACGGTGAACGCGCCGGGATGCTCCTGCGCGATAAGCTCAAAGGCGTTGCCGCAAACGGCACAGCCTTCAATCTCGATCCGCTGGGCACACAGCTTCGCACCGGCGTCGACCAACACGAGGCCGCACGCGCCGCCTATCTCTTCACCACGCAAACAACGCGCGACCTCCCCAACGCCCGCTATCTGCGCGTCGATGCGCGCATTGTTCACGAAGCCGGCGCCAGCGAAGCGCAAGAGATCGCCTACGCGCTCCACTGCGGCATCTCCTATCTGCGCGGACTCGAAACGCGTGCGCTTGGCATCGAAGACAGCGCCCGCGCGATCAGCTTCGCCGTCGCCGTTGGCCCAGATGCCCTGATCGAAGCCGCCAAGCTGCGCGCGCTACGCCTCTGCTGGGCGCGTGTGCTTGAAGCCTCGGGCGCGGCGCCGGAGCATCGCGCCGCTTACATTCACGCTTTCACCTCGCGCCGGATGATGACGCGTTACGATGCGTGGACGAACATCCTGCGCGTCTCCACCGCCGCCTTCGCCGCCGCCATCGGCGGCGCCGACGAGATCACCACCTACCCGCTCACCGATGCACTGGGACACCCCACCGCCTTCGCCCGCCGCGTCGCGCGCAACACCCAACACGTCCTCGCCGAAGAGTGCCGCCTCGGCCACGTCGCCGATCCCGCCGGCGGCGCATGGTTCGTGGAAAAACTCACGCGCGAAATCGCTGAGCGCGCTTGGTCACTGATGCAGCAAATGGAAGCGCACAGCGCGCCGCTCGATCTGCTGCGCGAAAAGGTCACCGAAGCCCGCGAGCGCCGCCGCGCCGCCATCGCCACGCGCCGCGAAACCATCACCGGCGTCACCGACTTCCCGCTGCTCGGGGCCAAACCGCCCGAATTCTTGGCCGCGGGTGACACACACGCATATTCGGGGCCCAGTGATGATGCGCCACCAGCCGGAGATGCGTGTGTGTCACCCGCCGCATTCGCCTCCATCCGCTGGGCCGAGCCGTTCGAGACGCTCCGCGCCAAAGCCGAAACATCTTCGCCGCGCGTCTTCTTCGCCAACATGGCCTCGCTCGCCGAGTTCGGCCCGCGCGCGCAATGGGCGCGCAATCTGTTCGCGGCAGGCGGCGTCGGCGCCGTTGGCCCAGAAGACGCGCACGCCACGATGGACGCGCTCATCGACGCGTTCCGCGCCTCAAAAACCCGCGTCGCCGTCATCGCCAGTACCGACGCGTGCTACGCCGAACACGCCGAAAACTGCGCCCAGCGCCTGAAGGCCGCCGGCGCCGATTGGGTTCTGCTCGCGGGCAAGCCGGGCGATCGCGAAACCGCGCTGCGCGCCGCGGGCGTCGATCAATTCATCTACGCCGGCCAGAACGCCCTGAAAGAGCTCGAAACGCTGCATACTGCATTAGGGATCGGATCTTGACGGCGCCGCACGATCCCATGGCGCGCGACGTTTGCCGGACAGGCCGCCCGGGGCGCCAGCGCGCCGTCGCCGCAGCGTTCGGTCTCGGCGCTGCAATCCTCGCTGCGGGCCTCTTCGCCGCCGCGGGCGGCTGGTGGACGCCCTGGGCTGGCCGCTACATTCAGGGCGTTGACGTTTCGCACCATCAAGGCGCGATCGATTGGCCGACACTCGCGGCCGACGACATCACCTTCGCCTACATCAAAGCCACCGAAGGCGCCGATCACGTCGACACGCGCTTTGAATACAATTGGCGCGAAGCGCAGGCCGCCGGCCTCTATCGCGGCGCCTATCATTTCTTCACGCTTTGCCAACCTGGCGCGCGGCAGGCGTCCAACTTCATCGCTGTCGTCCCGCGCGTGGCCGGCGCGCTGCCGCCGGCGGTTGATCTCGAACACATGGGTCCATGCCGCGAAGGGCCAACCATGCCCGACGTCATCGCCGAAGCGCGCGCGTTCATGGATCGCGTCGAGGCGCATTATGGCGTGCGCCCGATCATCTACACCACACGCGAATTTCATGACGCGCATCTGGGTGAACTGCAAGGCGAACGCTTCTGGATCCGCTCGCTCGGCGTCGAACCGCGATTCCGCCAGCGCGACTGGATCATCTGGCAACACCACAATCGCGGCCACAGAGCCGGTGTGTCCGGGCCGATTGATTTGAACGCCTTTCGCGGCGACGCCGCCGCGCTGGCGGCTTTTGCCTCCGGTGCGAGGTCAGCATCATGAGGCGGCATTTAGTCTGGACCGCCGGCGCCCCCGCCGGCATCCGGTGTTTCAACGCGCCCGCTGTGTGCGGGCTGACCGATGCCGGCGGGTGCCGGCGGTCCAGATTATTGGCGCCTTCTCGTCCAAAAGTCCGAAACAATGGCTCTCCCTGATTTCTCCAAGCTCACCCTCGGCAGCGACGTCGCTCACGCGCCCGCGCAACACGGCGAACCATGGCTCACGCCGGAAGGCATCGCGGTAAAAACCGCCTACACCGCCGCTGATCGCGCCGGCCTCGATTTCGTCGATGGCTTCCCCGGCATGGCGCCGTTCGGGCGCGGGCCGTATCCGACGATGTACGTCCAACAGCCGTGGACGATCCGTCAGTATGCCGGCTTCTCGACGGCGGAGGATTCCAACGCCTTCTACCGCCGCAATCTCGCCCACGGTCAGAAGGGCCTCTCCATCGCCTTCGATCTCGCCACCCACCGGGGCTACGACTCAGATCACCCGCGCGTCGTCGGCGATGTGGGCATGGCGGGTGTGGCGATCGACTCGATCCTCGACATGCGCACCTTGTTCAACGGCATTCCGCTCGACCAGATGAGCGTGTCGATGACGATGAACGGCGCGGTGTTGCCAATCATGGCGCTCTATATCGTCGCCGGCGAAGAGCAGAACGTGCCGCACGCTAAGCTCAGCGGCACGATCCAGAACGACATCCTCAAAGAATTCATGGTGCGGAACACCTTCATCTATCCGCCCAAGCCGTCCATGCGGATCGTCTCGGACATCTTCGCTTACACCGCCGCCGAAATGCCGAAGTTCAATTCGATCTCGATCAGCGGCTATCACATGCAAGAAGCCGGCGCGACGGCGGACCTCGAGCTCGCCTACACACTGGCCGATGGCGTCGAGTACATCCGCGCCGGCATCGCGGGCGGTTTGGATATCGACAAGTTCGCGCCGCGCCTCTCGTTCTTCTGGGCGATCGGCATGAACCCGTTCATGGAGATCGCGAAGCTGCGCGCGGCGCGGCTCCTCTGGTCGAAGCTGACGGCGCAGTTCAATCCGAAGGACGACAAATCCCGCGCGCTGCGTACGCACTGCCAGACCAGCGGCTGGTCGCTCACCGCGCAGGACGTTTACAACAACGCCGTCCGCACCTGCGTCGAAGCCATGGCCGCCGCATACGGCGGCACGCAATCGCTGCACACCAATTCGCTCGACGAAGCGCTCGCGCTCCCAACCGACTTCTCCGCCCGCATCGCCCGCAACACGCAAATCCTGCTGCAAAGCGAAGGCGGCGTGACGCGTCCCGCCGATCCGTGGGGCGGCTCATACTACGTCGAACGCCTCACCGCCGATCTCGCCGCGAAAGCCTGGGCGCATATCGAAGAAGTCGAAAAGCTCGGCGGCATGGCGCAAGCGATCGACCAGGGCTTGCCGAAAGCCCGCATCGAAGAAGCCGCCGCGCGCACGCAAGCGCGCATCGATACGGGGCATCAGACCATTGTCGGCGTGAACAAATTCAAGCCGACCGAGCCGGAAGACATTCCGGTGCTGAAGGTCGATAACGCCAAGGTGCGCGCCATGCAGCTTGAAAAGCTGGATCGCTTGAAGCGCGAGCGGA
>CALBST010000184.1 GCA_937967425.1 uncultured Caulobacteraceae bacterium | reverse complement strand
GAAGGCGCTGCTCGGCGGCAAGGGCGCGAACCTGGCTGAGATGTCGAAGCTCGGGCTGCCTGTGCCGCCCGGTTTCACCATCACCACCGAAGTCTGCACCGAGTTCTACGCCAACAAGCGCAATTACCCAGCGGAACTCGCCGCTCAAGTCGACGCCGCGATGGCAGCACTTGAGAAGAAGAGCGGCAAGGGTTTTGGCGATGCGTCGAACCCGTTGCTCGTCTCCGTCCGCTCAGGCTCGCGCGCCTCGATGCCGGGCATGATGGACACTGTGCTGAACCTCGGCCTCAACGACGAGACGGTGGAAGGCTTGGCCAAGCTCTCAGGCGATGCGCGTTTTGCCTACGACAGCTATCGCCGCTTCATTCAGATGTATTCCGACGTTGTGCTTGAACTGGAGCACGGTGAGTTTGAAGAAATCCTGGGTTCGCAGAAAGACCTGCAGGGCTATGCCTCAGACACGGAGATGACGGCGGACGATTGGAAAGCCGTCGTCAAAGAGTTCAAGCGCGCCGTGGAGCGTCAGCTTGGCAAGCCGTTCCCGAGCGATCCCAGGGAGCAGCTTTGGGGCGCAGTCGGCGCCGTGTTCGCAAGCTGGATGAACGAGCGCGCGATCTTCTACCGCAAGCACAACAACATTCCCGAGAGCTGGGGCACCGCCGTCAACGTGCAGGCGATGGTGTTCGGCAATATGGGCGACACCTCCGCGACTGGCGTCGCGTTCACGCGCGACCCGAGCACCGGCGCGAAAAAGTTCTACGGCGAGTTCCTGATCAACGCCCAGGGCGAGGACGTCGTCGCCGGTATCCGCACGCCGAAGGCGCTGACCAAAGCCGCGCGCGAAGAAATGAAAGAGACCGGCCTGTCGCTCGAAGAGGCGATGCCCGAGGTGTTCGCTGAGCTTGAGCGCACGTACCAGAAGCTCGAAGCGCATTATCGCGACATGCAGGACCTGGAGTTCACGGTCGAGCGCGGCACGCTCTACATGCTCCAAACCCGCAATGGCAAACGCACGGCGAAGGCGGCGTTGAAGATCGCCGTCGATATGGTGGGCGAGGGGTTGATCAGCAAAGACGAAGCGGTGCTGCGCGTTGATGCTGCAGCGCTTGATCAACTGCTGCACCCGACGATCGCGCCGAGCGCTAAGCGCGACATCATCTGCAAAGGCTTGCCGGCTTCGCCGGGCGCGGCCGTCGGCATCGTTGTGTTTGATCCCGACGAAGCTGAGCGTCTCGCGGGCGATCGCAAGCAAGTCATCCTCGTTCGCGAAGAGACCAGCCCCGAAGACATCCACGGCATGCACGCCTCGCAAGCCATCGTGACCGCGCGCGGCGGCATGACCAGCCACGCGGCGGTTGTCGCGCGTGGCATGGGCCGGCCTTGCGTCTCCGGCGCCGGCGACCTTCGCATCAACATGAAGGCCGGCGAGTTCACCGCCGCAGGGCGCGTGATCAAAGCAGGCGACACCATCACCGTCGATGGATCGTCAGGCGAAGTGCTGTTTGGCGCGGTTGAGATGGTCGAGCCAGAGCTCACCGGCGATTTCGCCACAGTGATGGAATGGGCCGATGGCGCACGCCGCATGAAGGTGCGCGCCAACGCCGATACGCCGCACGATGCCGACGTTGCGGTGAAGTTCGGCGCTGAAGGCATCGGCCTTTGCCGCACCGAGCACATGTTTTTCGACGCGCAGCGCATCGCGTCCGTGCGCAAGATGATTGTCGCGGACACGGAAGCGGCGCGCATCAAGGCGCTCGACGAACTCTTCCCGCACCAGCGCGCCGATTTCGTCGGCATCTTCAAAGCGATGGGTGCGCGGCCCGTCACCATCCGCTTCCTCGATCCGCCGCTACATGAATTCCTGCCGCACTCGGAGGAAGACATTGCTGAAGTGGCGCCTTCGCTTGGCGTCACCGCCGACTGGCTTTCCGCGCGTGTGAAGGCGCTGGCGGAGAGCAATCCGATGCTCGGCTTCCGCGGCTGCCGCTTGGCGATCGTTTATCCTGAGATCTACGACATGCAGGCGCGCGCCGTGTTCGAGGCGGCGTGCGATGTCGCCGAGCAGGGCGCGGCGCCCATCCCTGAAATCATGATCCCGTTCGTGATCACGAAGAAGGAGTTGGAAACCATCAAAGCGCGCGTCGATGCGGTCGCGGCGGAGGTGTTTGGCAAACGCGGGCGTAAGCTTGAGTACCTGGTAGGCACGATGATCGAGCTGCCGCGCGCCGCGCTCAAGGCAGGCGAGATCGCCGAAGCCGCCGAGTTCTTCTCTTTCGGCACAAACGACCTCACCCAAGCCACGCTTGGCGTC
>CALBST010000183.1 GCA_937967425.1 uncultured Caulobacteraceae bacterium | reverse complement strand
AACCCCCGACATTCAGCTTGGGAAGCTGACGTTCTACCTCTGAACTACGCCCGCGAAGCTGACGGGCTATAGGCGAAGAAAGTGAGAAACTCCACTCGCTTGCCGCTTCCGCGTTCGCAGGTTTTCTACAGGCATCCGCAGGCGGTTTTCCAAGAGTTTTCTGGCCTGTTTTCTTCGCCCGTGAATATTAGTCCGTGTGACGAAGCGGCGATGGATCGCCGCCACGAATACTGTGTTTTATCTGCGTGCCTGCAAAATGATTCCGAGACTGGCTCTAATCAAAATCATTGCCGATTAAGTCATCACGACACGTTGATCGCTGAACACTGCGGCTGTTCTTGCGTGCGGGATGTGATTGTGCTTCACTGATGGCGTCGTTGGAACGAGCAAGCAGCGAAGTGGCGATAGACGCCGCAGACGCCGACGAAAGCTAACAGTCCGCTTTGCGAAGACGTGTGGTGATCGACACCTAATCGCTTCGTGAATGGCTCGAAGCGCCCGATGGGCGCGAGTGACTCACGCCCATTGTTTGCCCAGTAACTATGGAGCCAGCGATGAGCGAACCCGAAATCAAGCGCCGCAAGCGCATCAAATCCCCGTCCGTAAAGTCCATTGAAGATGTGTGCCGCGTGTTCGAGCGCTGTGGCGTCAAGGTGAAGTCCTTCTGGGTTGAACCAGATGGCTCATGGGGCGTGGATACTGCGTCGAGCGACCACCAAAGCATCGACGATGAGATCAAGGCTTGGGAGCAAGCCAATGCCCGGTAGGTATGTTGCTGGCGGCGAAGTCGTCCAGAAGCGTGTCGATGGCAAGCTCTACACCTACTTCGTCAAGGACGGTGTGTGGCATCGTCTATCTTGCACCCGTGATGATCCCGCACTCGCGTCCGAGATCAAACGAGTGCTGGCATCCGTGTCGTCGATCCTCACGATTGACGATCTGGCGGCGGCTTTCATTCAGTGCCGTGTCTGGCAAGGCTATGCGGCTTCCACCCGGAAGTGCTGGCGTCCGTGGATCGATCACATTCGTGACGGCTTGGGCGCTCTCCGCCTCAAGGTTTTCGAGAGCGAGGCCAGCATCGATCTGATCGAGAAGTGGCGCGAGCGCTTTGAGTCCAGCAAAAGAAACATGGACTACGCCCGGACCGTGCTGTCGCGCTTGCTCTCGTATGCCGTCGAACGCCGCTTGATCAGCGGCCACCACTGCGGACGGCTCGAAACGTTCTACCACGGGGATCGTTCGCACATCACCTGGACGGACGCGGAGATTGCGAACTTCCTCGCCGCGTCACCCGCGCACGTTGGACAAGTCGCGGCGTTGGCTTTGCTCACAGGACTGCGGCGCGGCGATTTACTCTCGTTGCAGTGGAGTCAAATCAAAGAACATCACATCGAGGTTTGGACCCAAAAGAGCGGGAAGCGCACGTTGGTAGAAATCCCGCTGTATGATGAGTTGCGGGCATTTCTCTTCCGCAGCAACCGTCGTGAAGGGAATGTGCTGGTCAACAGTCGTGGCAAGCCGTGGACCGGGGATGGCTTTGGCACGGCTTGGCGGAAGGCGCGATTGGCGTCAGGCATCGAGGGCAAGACGTTTCACGATCTGCGCGGCACGGCGGCCACAAAGTTGCATGAAGCCGGGATGGCCCTAGATGACATCGTGTTGCTGATGGGTTGGTCCAAGCAGCACGCAGAGAAGATCATCTCGCGCTATATCAGCCGTCGCAATCAATACGAGCATCTCAAAACGAAGATGCAGAGGGGCATGGGCGGTCAGATCATCCCCTTCCTCGACCGTGTGTGAGCGCTCGCTTCGTATCTCACGCGGCGCGGTCAAACGATGGCGGCGTTCGTTGATGTCCCATCACGAACGTCGCTTAGCCACGCATCGACGTGACTAAATAGGACAACCGACCAACTTGTATGAGGAAGAATGAAGTCCAAATCCCTGACCTTGCTAACGCCAGCCGCTTGCGCGGATCGCTTGATGCTAAGCCATCGCACGTTGGCGAACTGGCGAAGTGCTGGACAAGGGCCGCGCTTTCACAAAATCGGCGGGCGGGTTCGTTACGCCTTAGTCGACCTTGAACGCTGGATGCATTCGAGAACCTATGGCCGAGCGAGAGACTATCGCCGTTGAACATACCACCCGACTGGCAGGAAGATCGGAAGCTCCCCGCCAAGGATCGTGAATACGCGGAGTTTAGGGAACGCAGCCGCCGATTGCGGGAAGCCTACTCGATGTTTCTGGCGAAGATGCCAGCGGGATCGATCCCCGTGACCCTGGTGTTGCGGCAGCAGATCGATACGGCGATCAGGCATTGGCGACCGGAAATCACATGTGAGCAAGCCACATCCTGCGTTGGCCGCTTCATCTATGGTGTCGAACGGCAAGTCTACAAGAAGCTTGCTCGCCCTGATGCGGGATTGAAGCGCAAGCGCCTTGCACGCTTCTTCGTGCGGGAATGGGGAAATGATCTCGGCTTGCACTTGCATGGAGCCATCGAGCATCCCGCATCGAAGTCGCGTGACGAATATCTCTCGCTGATGACGCACCATTGGACCAAACTCAACGATGCGTTCCGACTCCACTTTGGCGACGAAGCGAGTGAGCGTTGGACGGAATACACCCTGAAGGCCAAGAGCGGCCCGTTGGCCGATAACGTGGACGTAGAGAACCTCTACCTTCACTGACTCTTTCCGTGATGCGGGACGACGGCCCGCCCTTTGTTATACCATCAGTCATCGACCCTTCAGGGCCTCGAAGAAACCCGCTTCGAGCGCTCATCCTGCGGTATTGTCCAACCCAAGGCCTTCAGTCCTCGGCCTCAATATCTAGGAACCTGATGCGCTGCTTCTGCTTCATGGCCCGAACAATCACTTGTCTGTTCACAAGAGGGCCAATCAGGTCATCGACCGAATCCTTCAGGCCAACGACTCTAACCGACTTTCCGTCATCCGCGATTTCGATCCAGTCCTTATCAAGGTGAACTGCGCGGAGTGTGCCGCGAACATCGATTGGCTCGCCGCTCTTTTTGCGAGGATCACTATCTTCCTCGCGCTTGATCGCTTGGTTGAGAGTATTTCGTGTCTCGGGGTTTATTTGAGCCGCCGCTTGTTCGCCGCTGATCCTGATTTCGATGGTGTCAAAACGCTTTGTCTTGGAGGGCGTGAGACCACGGGAGAGCTTTAAGAAAGCCGCTCGATACTCGCGCTGTGGCACCACCGCTGGAAGCATCGTCGTGGGATCGTTCACAGCGGCTTTGAGTATAGTGAGGAAGTGCGTGGCGACCGTAGCTGGTTCGATGTCGCTACCAAAGAAATCCGGTTGTTCCGGCTCTCGAACCGCCACCGAGAACTGATAACTGCTTGGGGCTTCCTGAAAGAGCCAGGGCTGACAAGCTTCCAATATATCCTTGGACGGCTGACCGCGAGTTCGGAGTGGTAGTCCTCTGATGTGCTCGATGGTCCGATAAAACATTGATTGCACCAGCTGGACCTTCTCAACGATCAAATCGAGCGGTGCGCCCCCAGTAACAACGTCACCGCCTTTGACCGAGATCACCACTTGCCCAGGAATGAATCTAACCCCGGCTTGATGCTTCGCGAGGGCGACCCAAACGTTTTGCAGGATGAGACGAAGCTCGGAATGTGCGAAAGGAGGCAGTCGATTGTCGTTTAGGCTCGCGATTGCTTGCGCTTCTGCGCGGTAGAATGCGTCAGCCTTAAACAACAGTGCCGCCGCGCTCACTGCGATGATCCCCAAAGTCCGCGTTGCGGCAGGGTCGATCTGTGACAAGGCTTGTAGCTCGAAATCGGCAGCTTGAAGATAAAGAGCGACCGAATCCGCATAGCGCCCGCTCGATCTCATGTCTGCGGCATCGCTTGCTAGCCGCTCGCTCAACTGGTGGGCATCCAGCCAAGTCATGGTGCAGCGACCTTTTCGACGCCTAGTTGTCGGAGGCGAAATCCGACAACAGACGCGATTGCAGGCAAGTTGCTGTTGCCAGCCTGGGTCTGCGCCACCTTTTCGCGCAAACGCTGACGAATGATCGATGCGTTGTCGGTGTCGGTTCCAGACACCTCTAAACGATACGCGGCTTCAAGGTCCGTAGCACCGCCCGGCGCGAGGTAATAATCCGCGCCAGTGAGTTTCTCCGCCCGAGCAACCGCGACGAGTCCTTCGGCTGCTTCAACTGCCGCAAACGAAACGGCGTATGCACCATCCCGCGTCGCTTCCTCCGCATTGGCGAATGCTGATGTCACTCTATCGGACGGATTGGTCCACCCGAGCACACCAACCCAACCAGACCCATCATAAATGCAGTCGAAGTCCACGGGCGAGGAATGGTGTCGGGCGAGGCAAACAGTTGCGGCTTCTGTGTAGGCATTTCCCAGTGAGAGGGTCACGCCGTAGTGCCGGTCGGACAGATTTTCGATGTTCAGTATCTTTGCTGGCACCTTGCCCCCCGGAGCCGCCATAGTTGGCCGTAACCCTGCCACGTCAACTCTTCGATGTCACAGGTCGAGGGCTTCGCTTCCCAGCGAGCCACGGGCCGTCACCCGTCCGCTTTGGACCGGCAGTAAGCTTGCGTGCAACTGCCGATTCAGACGGCTAGTTTGCAAGTGCCTGCCGGCCCCCTGGAAGGCTCCGATACAAAGTCGAAGCCGAGACACCCAAGGTCGCAGCAACGCTCTCCACGGTGATCCCTGGCGATCCCAGCATAGCCCTGGCCTTGGCGATGTCCTGATCGCTCATCTTGCGGGGACGGCCACCAACACGCCCCTGGCTTCGAGCGTGCTGAAGCCCTGCAACAACTCGCTCCCTTAAGGTGGCCCTTTCAAACTCGGCCATCGCTCCGATGACGTGAAAGAACAGCTTGCCACTGGGACTCTGCGTGTCGATTTTTTCGGTGACACTGTGAAATCCAATGCCGCGTTCGCCCAGCGCTTCCACGGTCTCGATGAGTTGGCGCAACGACCTTGCCAACCTGTCCATTTTCCAGACCACCAAAACGTCCGACTCGCGGGCGAATGCCAACGCTTTGGCAAGTTCGGGACGGTCGCGTTGAGCGCCCGACGCAGCTTCCTCAAAGATTTTCTCGCAGCCCGCCTTCCGCAGCGCATCCAGTTGAAGGCCGGTGTCCTGGCCGGTCGATTTCGAGATTCGTGCATAGCCGATCAACATGGGCGATCTCCGAAAAGGTCGCCTCAAATGGTTTCGACATGCCGGGGTTTCAAGGGATGGTTTTGACATGCGATCAGGGTCGCTTCCGGCCTTTGGGCCGCGCTCCGACGCAGCGTGTCAAAACCAAATGTTTCTGGCAGTTGTTAAAAGGCAAACATCTAGCACCCATCTGAATAGTTGTTCGATAGAGGTGGTCGATCTTGTCCTTGGATGCGTTTCAATCTTGGCTCGGTAGCGGTTCTGCCCCTGCTTGGGTTCAGGCGGTCGGTTCAGTGCTGTCGCTTGCAGCGATCTTCGTGGCGTTGGTCGTTCAACACGCTCTTGACACCAACAGAGCAGTCGCAGGCGAGCAGCGTGCCCTAGCGCGGAGAGTTGCCGGGATCATAGCGCTCGTTGAATCGATCCGCCGCGATCACTTAGTGCGAATGCTCTTGCTCGATAGCGCCGAACGCGGGGAGGTAGACCTGCGAGCATGGGTCCGAGCTTCTAGGAAGGCATACGACGTTCGGCTCACGATATTGCGGACGGCTGACATTGCGGCGGTTTGTTCTCCCCCTGCATTAGACTATTTCGCCGGCCTCTTGTCTGACGTGTTGGACGAACTGGCGTCCTGCGAGATGTTTGATGTGTGGCTGAAGAATGCAGACACCCATCCGGCCCTTGAACCGCAAACGAGAAATCAAATTGTCGATATGGCCCGCAAGTCGTCCGAGATTTTCAAACAGCGGATCGACATGTTGCTTGACGCACTCCGAAGCGAGGTTTGAGGGTCACGAAAATTACAACTGACAGGCGAGCGTTGGTGGTATAAGGTTAATACGGATTAACCTTTTATCTGGGGCGTCTCAAGTTGAGGAACGCAGCATTCATTAGCTGCTCTAGCGACGATTTGGAGCAAGCGAAGGCGCTAGAGAACTTGTTGGACAATGCTGGCCTGCCAGCTTGGGTCTACACCAAGCCTCTAACCGGGGCCGAGTTTCCTAGAGAGATCGTAGAAGCCATCACCACATCGTCGTGCGTGGTGCTGTTGATTTCACCCTCTTCAGTCAACTCGAATTGGGTCGAGAAGGAATTGCACTTCGCCATCGAGAACAACGTGCCGATAGTGCCGGTGGTCGTTCGTCCCACCGCAGCAAATAGCCCGCTTCATCTGCGTATCGCCGGCTTGACTCGGATCGACGCCACCGGCGGGTTCACGGCTCTGGCGCAAGAAGAGTTGAAGCGAGCGATCAAGGCGCATTACCGCCGTCTCAACCCGATCATAGCCGTCATGAACATGAAGGGCGGCGTCGGGAAAACCACATTGAGCGCCAACATCTTTGGTGGACTATTCAAATGGCAACGGAAGAACGTTCTGCTTGTTGATCTCGACCCGCAATACAATCTCTCGCAATTGCTAGTTCATCAACACAGTCACCTTGCCGACGTGGACCGCGACCGCAGTGTTATTAGTGCCTTTGAGCCGGGGCAACCAGTGGGCCAACCATCACCAGCGCGAGAGTTGACAAGAATCGCGACCCACGACCTATCGCCGGTTGATCCAACAGAAATCGCGCACCGCATTGACTTCGACGCTGACAGGCGAACGCGATTTGACCTGATTTTGGGGCAATTCGAAATCGCGAAATACACGCTGCCACAGAATGCGCGAAGAGTGGATGCTTGCATGAACCACTTTCAGCGGTTCATCGACATTGCGAGAGCAAAGTATGATGTCGTGGTGCTGGATGTCAGTCCTGCGAGTTCTCATCTGACGTTGGCGGCGATCAGCGCCGCGACGCATGTCTTAGCACCCGTCCGTCCCGATAAGTATTCGCTGCGCGGTCTGAAGGCCATGCGACGCCTAATGGATGAACTGTTCGCGATTCAGGAGCAGCCAACTTTTCTGGCGATCATGAACGATGTCGCATCGGACTCTCCGACTAACGTGGAAGAGGACATTCGTGCCGACAGCGAGTTTGGCGCATCTTTGCTGAATACGGTCATTCCCCACAGTCGCTACTTCTTTGCGCGAAACACGGGCGTAACACGCAACCCTGCCGAAAAACTGGCGATTCACGCGAGCGGCTGGAAATCTGACAACGTCAAAGACATATTGCGCGATGCGGGCAGCGAGTTATTGCAACGGGTGCATGGCCATGCAGACACGGTCCATTGAAATGTTGGAAACCCTGCGCCGATCCGCCAAGAAATTCAGCGAGGCGGAAGTGATGCAGTTCATTCGCGATGTGAAGGACGCCTCCCACGATGAACTTGCGGCGATCTTAAACCCTCCAAAGCCTGTTCGTTCACCCTCGAAGCCGAAGGTTCCTGTCGACCCGTTTGTGAAGCGGCTGAATGACATCAAGAGAGGCAGTGGAATGAAAGCCGCTGACGCCCTTGCCGTGCTTCGGGAACTCATGAGTGAGCATCTTCCGTCAGTGAAGGTTGCAGCAAAGACCAGCTTTCCAGCGCTTCTAAAGCTGCTTCGCGCCGCGTTGACAGACGAAGAGGTGGAGAGCGCTTTCCAACGAGCGGCGGCTGACTTTAGGTCCAGATACTCGCTTAGATACGACATGTCGTGAACGACCGGCGGTGGAGAGCGGTCTAATGGGGGCAAAAATGAGTGAGATCGAAGTTAGAAAGCCAGCGACGCCTTGGACGCTGATTACGCTTACCACCCTCCTTACGCTCCTAACCTTGGCGGGCGCGGGTGCAATCGCGTATGGCTTCTATACCGGCGAGTTGGTCCCTTACTGGAACGGCTTAAGCGACGCCCACGCCTCCATCTTCGCGCAGCTAATCTTCTTCCTTGCGGCAGCGTGGGCATCAGTTTTGGTTCCGCTTCTCTTTCGTGAGCAGCTTCAAAATGTTCAAGACGCCGCGAAGCGAGCAGAAGCTATCTGCAAGGCGATTGAGTCGCGAATGGAGAAGGCGGCAACGGAGTCGGAGACTCAATTTAAGAACATGGTCCGCCTGCAAATGATGTCGGTTGGCCATCTCATGGATGAGCAACTCGAATATCTGAAAACGCCTGAAGACATGAAGCTGTTCGTAGATACGCGATGGGATAAGGCGGAAACAAAAATCAATGCCGCGATCCGTCGAGCAAACGGTCATCAACGTAACTCCATCAACGCCCAGACAAAACGTTCACCCGATTGGTGGGACAAGCTTCGCGGGTATGGAACGCTTGGCGACTACCATGACGATTTCAGAGTCGTTTCCGACAAGGCGAGAAAGAGGAAGCAGGATTTGAACCCCGAAGACCTTCGGGAAGTGAACAATGCCAGTCGCAGCATCGAAAACTTCGATCCGGCAGGTAGTGCCGCCGCACCGCTCGCAGTCAGTCCGCCGACGTTCGCTTCACCGCCCAACGGCATGGAGCCGCCCGCTCAATCCCTGCCACAATAGGGCTTTCATGACGCCAGATAGGGTCGATCAACTCTCCCGCGAAGAGCTTCTCGACACGATGCGTCGTGAGGGCCTTCAGGTCGTCCACTCGCTGTTCGCCACGATTCACATGCGTGGGCCAGACCGCCCGAACGGCTACACCGAAGACGACCTGGACCAGATCAGCGATGATTTCGAAGACGCCGACGTGCTTCGGTGGCGGCGCGAGTTGGCGGCGCACTTCGCGGCCAAGGGCTGATTGCGCGAGACGGCGCATGGTTCAGTCCGTGGCGGGGACGGGGTAGACCTTCGTCTCGACGATCTGGAAGTCGTCTTCCGTCAGGGCTTCGAGATGCGCGATGAACTCATCGAGTTCGCGGCGTTCGTCGGGGGTAAGGTCGTCGGGCATTCATCACCCACATGTCTATGCTGCATCCGTGTGTCGTGCAGTGCCGATGATGTAGGTTTGGCAAAGTCGCGCTCAAGAGTAGGCGCAGACAAATGACGATGTTATGCCGGTGTCGATGAACTCGTAAGTTAAGCACCAATAACGGCGACAAGGGAAAGCGTTGGCACAGTTTGCCGACTAAGCATCTGAAATCGCGGGCAAGCTGCACTGTTGGGAAGCTGACGTTCTACCTCTGAACTACGCCCGCGCGCCGGTGACGCATACG
>CALBST010000182.1 GCA_937967425.1 uncultured Caulobacteraceae bacterium | reverse complement strand
TCAGCAACGCGAATGGAGGCATGCCTAGTGTCACGCTTTGGTTTGAACGCCGCTCTGAAATCAGAACCGCCGCCCAGCGAGGTTGGATCATCGACCGATGGCATGATCGCGGCCTTGCACCGCTCGCAAGCGGTGATCGAGTTCAGCTTGGATGGCCGCATCCTCGACGCCAACGAGAACTTCTGCGCTGCGTTGGGCTACGCGCTCACTGAAATTCGGGGTCAGCACCACTCACTCTTCGTCGATCCCGCGACACGCGAGAGCCGCGAGTACCGGATGTTCTGGGATAAGCTCGGCCGTGGTGAGTTCGACGCCGGCCAATACAAGCGCATTGCCAAGGGCGGGCGCGAGATTTGGATTCAGGCCTCCTATAACCCGATCCTCGACGCGACGGGCCGTCCTGTGAAGGTCGTGAAGTTTGCGACGGACATCACCGAACAGAAGAACGCCGCCGCCAACTTTGAAGGTCAGCTCTCCGCTATCTCCAAGTCGATGGCTGTGATCGAGTTTTCGCTCGACGGACGCATTCAAACGGCGAACGAAAACTTTTTGAAAACGCTGGGTTACTCACTCGAGGAGATCCGTGGCCAGCACCATTCCATGTTCGTGACGCCAGAGGAGCGCGCAAGTTTCGAATACCGCGCCTTCTGGGAAAAGCTCGGGCGCGGCGAGTACGACGCCGGCCAGTACAAGCGGCTCGCTAAGGGCGGGCGGGAGATTTGGATTCAGGCCAGTTACAACCCCATCCTGGACGCCAGCGGCCGCCCCTTCAAAGTTGTGAAGTTTGCTTCGGATGTCACTGACCAGATGATGGTCGCGTACCGCGTGAAGGAGATCGCGGATATCGTGGCGTCTGCCTCGACCGAAATGCGCGCCACTGCGGAATCGATGGCCGAGGCGGCGGAGGACACAACGCGCCGCGCTTCGGATGTGGCGTCAGCGGCGCACCTGGCGTCTTCCAACGTGCAAACGGTCTCCGCCGCAGGGGAGGAGCTGTCGGCGTCGATCGCGGAGATCGCGCGTCAAGTGGCGCAATCCAACAGTGTCACGCAGCGCGCGGTCGCCGAAGCGGATCGCACGAGTCTCTCCGTGCAGAGCTTGGCGGAAGCGGCGCAGAAGATCGGCAACGTCGTCACGCTCATCAACAACATCGCCGGGCAGACGAAGCTCCTGGCGTTGAACGCGACGATCGAAGCCGCACGCGCTGGCGAGGCGGGCAAGGGCTTCGCAGTCGTCGCCTCCGAGGTGAAGAGCCTCAGCGATCAGACCGCGAAAGCCACCGAGGAAATATCAGCGCAAGTCACGGCGATGCAGGCGGCGACGTCAACGTCGGTCGGCGCGATCAACGATATTGCGGAAACCATTCGCCAAGTCGCTGAGATCGCCACGGCCATCGCCGGCGCTGTCGAGGAGCAATCCACGGCGACGCGTGAGATCGCGATAAACGTTGCGCAGGCCGCGGACGGCACGCGCCAGGTCTCGGCAAGCATCGAAGGCGTCAGCGACGCGGCGCGCCAATCGAGCGCGGCCTCGAGCGATCTGTTGCAGGCGTCGTCTGAGCTTTCGCGTCAGGGTGAAGAGCTCAGATCGACGATCGATCGTCTGGTCAAAACCTGACACAGATGACTGCGGAAGCGCCAATAGAGGTGATGCTGGTTGAGGATTCCGCGGTCACGCGGGGCCTCATCGCGCGCGGTCTCGGAGCTGATGCGGGGCTGCGCGTCTGCGGCATGGCCGGCAACGGCCAAGAGGCTCTGAATCTGCTGCAGACGCAAAGCCCGCGCGTGATCGTGCTCGACATTGAAATGCCCGTGATGAATGGGCTCGAAGCCTTGCCGAAGATATTGGCGAAGCGGCCAAACACGGTTGTCATCATGGCGTCCGCGCTTACGCGCCGGCATGCAGCGATGAGTCTGAAGGCGTTGGAGCTTGGCGCGGCCGACTATGTGCCGAAGCCGGACGCCGCGGAGGGGCCCGGCGCTCTGCCAAAATTCCTCGACGAGCTACGCGCCAAAATCAGAGCGCTGACCTCCGCGAGAACGGCGCTTGCAAAGCCCCTCGCCGAACCACGCACGCTGCCGTTGGATCTGCAGCGCTTCAGGCCGAGCGCCATCGCGATCGGCAGTTCTACGGGCGGTCCGCCTGCGCTCAACCAAATTTGCCAGCGAATCGGCCCCGGCCTCAACGTTCCCGTCTTAATCACCCAACACATGCCGCCCACGTTCACGGCGATGCTTGCCGAACAGCTGGGCAAGGTGAGCGGCGCTCCCGCCTACGAAGGCGCGGATGGCATGCGAGTGAAGGCCGGCGCGATATATGTCGCGCCCGGCGGTAGGCACATGTTGGTCGATCGGAGGACGGACGGTGTCGTCATCCGTTTGTCTGACGAGGCGCCGGAACATTTCTGCCGGCCGGCAGTGGATCCAATGTTTAGAAGCGTCGCCGATGTCTACGGGGCGGGCGCGCTTGCGGTGGTGCTCACAGGCATGGGGCGTGACGGCGCCGATGGTGCGTTGGCGATAGCCAATAAGGGTGGCCGCTTCATCACGCAGGATGAGTCCACGAGCGCTGTTTACGGCATGCCGGGCGCGGCGTTCCGAACGGGCCGCGCGAGCGCTGAGTTTCCGATCGATCAGATCGCCGTTCTCCTTTCTGGCGTGGCGACGGGGAGGGCGCTTTGATCTCTGGTCCGGATTTTCTGGCGCTGCAAAAGCTTCTGGCTGAGCGCAGTGGCATGGCGTTGACCAGCGACAAACTTTATCTCGTCGCGAGCCGATTGAATCCCGTGGCGCAGAAACACGGATTCCGGAGTGTCATTGAGCTGATGGCGGCCCTGCGCCTCAATCCGCGCGATGCTCTCGTCAACGCCGTCGTAGAAGCGATGGTCACGCATGAGTCGCTTTTCTTCCGCGATGATCGGCCTTTCGAGCATCTGTCGCGTGCAGTTCTGCCACAGCTCATTGGCGCGCGCGCCGGCCGGCGTCCGATCAGAATTTGGAGTGCGGCGTGTTCAAGCGGGCAGGAGCCCTATTCAATCGCGATGCTTGTCGCCGAGCAGTTTGCAGGTTGGCCATGGGAGATCGTCGGCACGGACATTTCCCAACCGATCGTGACGAAGGCGAGCGCGGGGATTTTCTCAAGTTTCGAGGTCAAGCGTGGCCTTTCGCCAGAGCGCATTGCCCGTCATTTCCGGCGCATCGACGATCAAACTTTCATCATCAGCGATCAAATTCGCAAGATGGTGCGCTTTGAAACCCACAATTTGCTAGAGAGCGCACTGCGCCTGGGGCAGTTTGACATCATCTTCTGCCGCAACGTTCTCATCTATTTTGATACCGCGACCAAGGCGAAGGTTCTGGATTTGCTGGCGCGCCAATTGGCGCCCGATGGCGCGCTTTTTCTCGGCAGCGCCGATACCGTGCTTGGGGTCACTTCAAAGTTTGTTGCGGGGCAAGAGCGCGGTGTGTTTAGGCCGGCGCCGGTGGCGAAGGTCGCTTAGGCGGCCGTGCGCTCACTGTCGAACGGGTCAATCGTCAACACAGAATCCGCGTCGAGCAGCAGCAATAGCCCGTCGCTTTGCCGATAGAGGCCTCGGCACAATGCCGCCCAGGCGCGTGACAGCGTCACCGGATTGGGCTCGTAGTCCTTGGCGAACACCGGCGTCACGTCGCCCACTTCGTCCACCAGCAGCGCGTATGGCTCGCTGTTGGCGCCGAGTTCGACGATCACGCACTTGCTGCGCGCTCCCTCCGCGCGTGGCTCAAGCCCAAGGCGCACGCGGAGATCTATCGCCGTGACGATACGGCCGCGCAGATTGATCGAACCCTTAATCTCCGGCGGCGCAAGCGGTACGGGGTAGGTCTCCGGAGAGTCCAGGACGTCGCGCACCTTCAGCACTGGCACGCCAAACTGAACGCCATCAACGAACATCGTGACGAGATCGACATCCCCGCCCGTCATGCTGCTTCCTCGCGCTGGATGGTTTCGAGTTGCTTCATCACCTCGTCGCGGTCGAACCGGCAAGCGACGCCCCGCAACCCTTCGGTATCGGATTGACGAAGCGCGAACGGGTCGTCGTAAAGGCCGATAACGGGCGCGCTCATCGCGCTCAGCGTCGCCCGTTCCGGCAATGCCGTGTCGGTCAGGATCACGTCGAACGGACCCTCGCTTTCGGCGACACTCTGTGCGGCGGCGGCATCATGCACGACCGTCACCTTAAAGCCCGCCATCGAAAGCAGGGGTGTGATCAGGTGATGCAGGAACGGGCTTGGCTCTACGATTAGTGCCCGCTTCCGTGGCGCGGTCGTCTTCGATTTTGCCGACGGTGTCGAGTCTTCCGCCGAGAGGCGCCAATAGTGCGCGAGATCGATCACATCGGTCACCGCATCGCCAATAACAAGGCTTCCGAGCACGCCGGCGCGCTCCGCCTTAATCGCACTCGTGAGCGGCGCTTCGACGATGTCGAGGATTTCTTCGACAACCAAGCCAATAGCGCGCTCTTCATTGTCGAAGACGATTACCGGGCGGGTCGCGATGGTGTCCGGAAAGCGCCGTTCGCCATCGAGGCCGACAAGCGGCATCAGTTGTCCGCGATACTGCAGCACGGCTTTGTCATCGGCGTACTCGATCCGCGCGGCCGCAACCTCTTCGATCCGGGATACGAGTTGAAGCGGCGTCGCCTTTGGCGTGGCGTCGCGTCCACGGACGATCAGGACCTGCGTGAGCTCTTCCTTTGCCTCTGCTTCGCGCCGATCTTCCTCATGATGTTCGCTTGCCTGCTCGCTGATGCGGCTGGCGATGCCCTTTGGATCAAGAATCATGATCACGGCGCCGTCGCCCAGGATCGTCGCGCCAGAATAGTAGGGGATTGAACGGAGTACGCTTGCAGCGGGCTTCACCACAATTTCTTCGGTGTCGAAAACGCGGTCGACAATAATGCCGTAGCTGAAGGCGCCGAGACTAATGATGAGAATGCTTTGTTCTTGAGGGGCGGCGCCGCGCGGCATTTGCATCAGCTCTTGAAGCGAAATCAGCGGTAGCAGCCGATCGCGCAAACGCAGCACCGGTGCGCCATTGATGGTTTCGATAGAGCGCCTGGAGCCGCCGCCGACGCCGACCAATTCCGTCACCGCCGATTGCGGCATGGCGAAGCGCTCCCCGCAGCAATCGACGATCAGCGCCGAAACGATTGTCAGCGTGAGGGGAATGCGAATGGTGAACCGGGTGCCGCGGCCTTCCGCCGATGAGAGCTCAACAGCGCCGCCGATCTTCTCGATGTTGGTTTTCACCACGTCCATGCCGACGCCGCGTCCGGACACGGCGGACACGGTCTCGGCGGTCGAGAAGCCGGGGTGAAAGATTAGCTGATGAATCTTCGCGTCGGACAGCGTCTCAGCTTCCTGTGCGCTGATGAGTCCGCGAGTGAGGGCTTTGGCGCGCAACTTGGAGGCAGGCAACCCGCGGCCATCGTCCGACACTTCGATGACGATCTGGCTGCCCTCATGGCGCGCCGAGAGTGTAATGCGTCCTGTTTCCGGCTTGCCAGCCTTCGCGCGTTCGCCTGGCGCCTCCAAGCCATGGTCAGCCGCGTTGCGGATCATGTGAGTCAGCGGGTCCTTGATCATTTCAAGGACTTGCCGGTCCAGTTCGGTCTCGGCGCCGTGTGTGACGACCTCTATGCGTTTGTTGAGCTCCACCGCGAGATCGCGTGCAAGGCGCGGAAGCTTGGCCCACGCCGCGCTAATCGGCTGCATGCGCGTGGTCATTACGCTTTCTTGCAGCTCTGAGGTGACGTGGTTGAGCCGCTGAAGCGGCGCAGCGAACGGGCTGTCCGGCTGCGCACGCAAAGTCTGGATCAGCTGATTACGGATGAGAACGAGCTCGCTCGCGACGTTCATGAGCTGCTCTAGCGCCTCGACATTGACCCGGATCGATTGCGCAGCGACGCCGGTCGCGTTGCCCTCGCCAGGTTTGCCTCCGGCGACAGCGCCGGCGGCGCCAGCCGGCTGCACCGGCTTGGGGCGCGTCATTGCCATGAGTTCGCCAACCGAGGCCGCATCAACGCCGAGCTCAACGAGTCCTTCTTCAAGGCATATGAGCAACACCGCCAGGTCGTCCGCCTGGTCCAGGCCGTATCGCGCTAACGCTGACTGCAGCAGGCCGGCGCTACCGCCTTCGCAGACCGCCCACAACGCATCACGCAACGCCGCGTGAAGTTCCTCGTCCGGCGCGCCAGAGAAGCGCAGGCCATCTGGCCGCTTCTTGATCCGCCCGAGCGCGATCTCGACGACACAATCAATGCTCGAAAGTCCGCCGAGGCGGGCGCTCAATTGATCGCGCGTTTCATTGGCTTGCGGCGGCGCGGCAGGCGCGCCCTGGGCGATCTGGCGCAAGCGCGAGACGAGCGCTTCATCATTGCCTTCTGGCTCGCCGCCTTCGGCTTCCAGCGCAGCCAGCAACGACTTGATCACGTCAATCGCTTCGAGAACCACCGACACGCTGGCTTGAGATGGTGTCAGTGCGCCGTCACGGAATTGGCCCAGTACATCTTCGGCTGCGTGCGCGACGGACGCTAAGCGCGACAACCCGAGAAACCCGCACGTGCCCTTGATCGTGTGCATGACGCGGAAGATCTCGGAGAGCAAATCTGGATCACCAGGGTGATCTTCAAGCCGCACCAACGAGCGATCGAGCGCATCCATGCTCTCGGAAGCTTCAGCTAGAAATTCCCGGACGACATCATCCATGATCGCGACACCAGCTCTCCGCAGCGCAGGCCGAGGGTCGCGAAAACGCGCTTAAAGACAGGTAAATACGAATTATTCATACTTATCTCGCGGTTAAGTTCTTGTCGCGCAGAGTGTGTGCGCACTCGACGTCGCGCGTGAAAACGCGAGGACGAAAATGGCGGTTGGGAAAGATTTGCCGATACTCATCGTCGATGATTATCGGTCGATGCTGAAGATCGTGCGCGGTCTGCTGCAGCAACTTGGCTTCACCAACGTGGATGAAGCGACGGATGGGCAAACGGCCTATTCGATGATTGCAGGCCGCACTTACGGGCTTGTGATCTCGGATTGGAATATGCAGCCGATGACAGGCTTGGATCTTCTGAAGCGCGTGCGCTCGGAGCCCAAGACAGCGAAGCTGCCCTTCATTATGGTGACCGCGGAGGCGAAGGCCGAAAACGTAGTCGCCGCGCGCCAGGCTGGCGTGAACAACTATATCATCAAGCCCTTCACTCAGGCGGTGCTCAAGCAGAAGATGGTCGCGGTGCTGGGAGAGTTCGCATGAGCGAGCCTCAGAAAGCAGATCTCGACGCCGGCTTGCCATCCGACGAACGCGCGGTTCTGCTCGCCTACATCCGCGCGGCGCAGAGCGCATTATCGGAACTGGCGCCCAATCACATGCGCGCCGAGCGGCTGCCCTCGGCCATGAACGAGATCGGCATGATCGTTGAGACCACCGAAACGGCGGCCAATCAGATCATGGGCGCGGTGGACTACATTCTGGGCTTGCCAGCCGAACTCAACGCAAACGCATATCGCTCTGCCGTGGAGGAGAAATGCCTCACGCTGATGGAGGCGTGTGCGTTTCAAGACCTCACCGGACAACGAAGCACCAAGGTCGTCGAAACCCTCCTTCACATCGAAGACAAGCTGGGCAAGTTGGCGGTGCTGTTGGGAGACAGCGTCGAAGAACAGCCGATCGACCCAAAGGCGGATCGTCAGGGCGATGACGTGCTCTTGAACGGGCCGGCCATGCCGGGCGAGGGCGTCGACCAGGACGACATCGACGCCATGTTTGCCTGAAGGCTGCTGCGATGAATGCACAGGCGCCGTCCGTCGTCGTGTTCGATCGCGAAGGTCATCTAGCGTCGCTGCAGCGGCCGGTGCTCCGGGCGATGGGCGCGTTTAACAATGGGCTGGTATGCACCGAGCAAGCCTTGCTGAAGGAGCTCGTCATCGGGCGCGAGATTGTGCTGCTCAATTGGAGCGAGGATTGGGACGGTCTCGTCGAGCTGGTTAAGACCATTCGCCACAGGAAGACTTCGCCCGATCCATTTGTCGGCATCATCATCGCGTCGCAGACCCTGAATCATTCAAAGTCGCGCGCGGCTGTCGATGCAGGGGCGAGCTCGCTGCTGGCAATCCCGTTCTCGGCGGGGCACATCATGACCCACATCCGCTATGTGGCGACGAAGCGCTGGCGCTTCATCGACGCGCCGAACTATTTTGGTCCCGACCGCCGGGTGCACAGCGAACTGCCGCAAGAGGAGCGGCGGCGAGAGCAATGCCGAATCCTGGAGGGCGATGAGCTCGTCGCGGAGCGGCAGCGGATGCGCGAGACGACGCTAGCCGCGCTCGAGATCAAGGTGGCGCACGCCGGTTGAGGTGCCGCGCCGCGGGGTTGGCGCACGCGATGTCTTGCGTAGGGCTGGCTATTCATCCGACAATACGGCGTCGCGCCGTTGCGTCAGTTAGGAGCTTGCCATGAGGCGGGTCGCCATCGTTGATCCCATTCGCACGCCGATCGGCAAATTCGGCGGCGCGCTTTCGTCGATCCCTGCTGGCGAACTTGGCGCCGTGATTTTGCGTGCGCTGGTTGAGCGCACAAAGATCGATCCAGGCCGCGTCGACGACGTCGTGTTCGCGCAAGGCTACGCAAACGGCGAAGCGCCGTGCGTCGCGCGCTGGTCCTTGCTGGCGGCCGACTTTCCCGTCGAGGTGCCAGGTGTTCAGCTCGATCGCCGCTGCGGCAGTGGTCTGCAAGCGGTGATCGATGCGGCGATGCGGGTGCAGACCGGCGCGGCGGACATTGTCATTGCCGGCGGCGTCGAAAGCATGAGCAATGTCGAACACTATTCGACCGACCTGCGGCGTGGCGCCCGGATGGGCGAATCCGTGATGTACGATCGCCTGTCGCGCGGCCGCGTCATGTCGCAGCCGATTTCCCGGTTCGGGATCATCAGCGGCATGATCGAAACAGCCGAGAATCTGGCGAAGGACTACAACATCACGCGAGAGCAGGCGGACGAATACGCGGTTATGAGCCACCGCCGCGCTACTGCTGCGTGGGCCGAGAACAAGTTCGCGGACGAACTCGTGCCGGTGCCGGTCCCTCAGAAGAAAGGCGAGCCGGTGCTGTTCGCGAAAGACGAGGGCTTCCGGCCTGATGCTTCGATGGAAACGCTGGGGGCGCTGAAGCCGATCGAAAAGGGCGGCATCGTCACCGCCGGCAACGCCAGTCAGCAGAACGATGCGGCTGCGGCGTGCTTGGTTGTCGCCGAAGAGAAACTGAATGAGCTCGGCCTCGAGCCGCTCGCGTGGTTCCACAGCTGGGCGGCCGCTGGCTGCGAGCCGTCGCGGATGGGTATTGGGCCAGTGCCCGCGGTCGAGCGTTTGTTCAAGCGCACGGGGCTCGGCTGGGGCGATATCGATCTCGTTGAACTCAACGAGGCCTTCGCGCCGCAGGTTCTAGCGGTGCTCAAGGGCTGGAACTGGGACGACCGCGACAAGCTCAACGTGAACGGCTCGGGTATTTCGCTTGGTCACCCAATCGGCGCCACCGGCGGACGCATCCTCGCCAACTTGTTGCGCGAGCTACGCCGCCGTGATGGGCGCTATGGGCTCGAAACCATGTGCATCGGCGGCGGTCAGGGTCTCGCCGCGATCTTCGAGCGCGCTAGCTGACGTTCCAGCGCGCGAGCGCTTCGCGGCCACCCTCATTTGGCTTTGCCGCCGCACCTTGGATGGCGCCCGGCGTGCGAGAGAACCTCGGGGCGGGCGCTGGAAGCGCGACACCGGCCACGTCGACAAACATTGAACGCTCGCGTGCGTGGGGGTGCGCGATGCTCTCTTCGACCGTCAGCACCGCGTTGATGCAGGCATCGAGCGGCGTCAACAAAGCGAGCCAGTGTTCTCGAGGCTTCGTCGCGAACTTCGCTTCCAGCGTAGCCGACAGCTCCGGCCAGAAAGACGCGTCGCGTTGCTGGTATTGCGCGAAGTCCTGAACCTCCATCGCGCTCAAGAACTTCTGATAGAATTGGGGTTCGATCGCGCCGACCGCGATGTATTTTCCATCTGCGCAGACATAGCAGCGATAGAACGGCGCGGCGCCGGACAGCAAGTTTGCGTCATGCCTGCGCGACAAGGATCCTGTCGCGAATGCGCCATGCACCATCGCCATCAAAGACGCAGAACCATCGATAATCGCCGCATCGATGATCTGTCCGCGCCCGGAACGCTCTCGCTCGTAGAGCGCTGCGACGATGCCGAAGGCGAGGTAGAGAGCGCCGCCCCCGAAATCGCCGAGAAGATTGAGTGGCGGATGCGGCGGGCCCTTGCCGTCGCCGATAACATCGAGCGCGCCGGTCTGCGCCAAATAGTTGATGTCGTGGCCAGCGAGGTGAGCGTCTGGCCCGGTTTGCCCGTACCCAGTCATGCGCCCATAGATCAGCCGTTCATTCGCCGCCATCAGTGCTTCGGGGCCGAGGCCCAGCCGCTCCATCACGCCGGGCCGATTGCCTTCAATCAGCACGTCGGCTGCGGCGGCGGCGCGAAAGGCAAGCGCGCGGTCGCTTTCCTTTTTGAGATCGAGCACGAGAGACGGCCGTCCGCGTTGCAGCGCGGCGTTGGGTCCAGTGCCGGCTACCCCGCTCGGGCGGTCGATGCGGATGATGTCGGCGCCCATGTCCGACAGCAGCATGGCGCAGAAGGGCCCCGGGCCGATGCTGGCGAACTCCACCACGCGTACGCCGACAAGAGGTCCCTCAGGCATTCAGTGCTCGCCGGTGCTGATCATTGGCTCGTTAGCACGGGCTCATGGGCGTAGCGATCGCAAATGATTGAACGCCTGAAGCAGGCTCAGAGGCGTAGGCCCTTGACGTCGAGGCGACCTTTTGCGTAGAGCCGACGGCACAAGGATCGCTTTCTATGCGCGTTGCCGCTCTCGTCATGGCCGTTTGCCGCCCGGTTTCGGGTTTGCAGACGCATGGCCGCGCGATCCACCATCATCACGATCACGCCGCGCATCACGCGCCGCGACACTGAAGCTCTGACCAGCTGCTGAGCTGAAGGAGCGA
The DNA here is from genome assembly GCA_937967425.1 of uncultured Caulobacteraceae bacterium. The sequence goes on along the minus strand of CALBST010000182.1, from coordinate 31,501 downwards.
GAGCGCACCGCGCTTATCGCCTCAGATTGCTTCAATTTCCACCCGATGCGCACCCGGCGTGCGCCTGCGTGAGACGTGTTCCATGACCCCCAAGCGTTTGCACATTGCTATTCAAAAGAGCGGCCGGCTGGCCGAGCGCAGCCTCGAACTCATTCGCGCCGCCGGCTACCGGCTCAACAGGAGCGCCAGCGATCTCGCCTACAGCGTCGAGAACGCGCCGATCGATTTGTGGTGTCTGCGCGACGACGACATTCCGACGTTCGTCGCCGATGGCGTCGCCGATCTTGGCGTGGTTGGCCGCAACGTGCTCGCCGAGCGGACGGCGGGCGGTTCAAATGGGCTGCGTGAAGTCATGCCGCTCGGCTTTGGCCGCTGCCGCTTGGCGATCGCGGCTCCGCAATCTTTCGCCTATCGCGGGCCTGGCTCGTTGCAAGGCCTGCGCATCGCCACGACCTACCCGAATTTGCTTCAGCAATATCTGAGCGAAGCGGGCGTAGAGGCGCGTGTCGTAACTATGCGCGGCGCGGTCGAGGTGGCCCCGCGGCTGACACTGGCTGACGCGATTTGCGATCTCGTCTCTACGGGAGCAACGCTGGAAGCTAATGGCCTCGTTGCACTGGCGACGGTGTTGGAGAGCGAGGCAGTGCTTGTGCGCTCGACGCGCAGCCTCGATCCGGATATCGATGCCGTCGCCGAAAGCTTGACCTCTCGCTTTCGAGGCGTCGTCGCATCTCAGGACGCCAAATACGTGATGATGAATGCGCCGCGCTCGGCGCTGCCGCGCATCACGGAAATTCTTCCGGGAGCAGGCGCGCCGACAGTAATGGCGCTTGCTGGCCGCGATGACGCGGTCGCCGTGCATGCCGTGTGTCAGGAATCCGTGTTCTGGGAAACGTTGGAGGCGCTCAAGGAAGCGGGCGCCTCGGCGATCCTGGTGCTGCCGATCGAAAAGATGATGTGAGGCGGGCATGCAACGTCACAATTGGAGCGAGCTCGATGCTGTCGAACGCCAACGCGTGCTGGCGCGACCCGATCAACGATGCGCGCCGGAAGTGGCGGCGTTCGTGCGTCAGCTGTTCGACGAGGTCTATTCCGGCGGCGAAGAAGCGTTAGCGCGGTGGGCCATCAAGCTCGACGGCGCCGCGCCGGCCGCGCTCGCTCTTAATGCAGGCGTGGTTGACGCCGCCCGCGCGCAATTGGCCCGCCAGGATGTCGAGGCGATCGACTTTGCCGTCGATCAGGTGCGTTTCTATCACCACTCCACCAAGCCGAAGCCGCTCACGATTGAGGGCGCGCCGGGTGTGACGACGAACTTGGTCTGGCGCGCGATTGAAACCTGCGGTCTCTATGTGCCGGCGGGCAGCGCCCCGCTCGTGTCGACATTGATCATGCTCTGCGAACCGGCGCGTGTCGCTGGCGTGGGGCAACGCGTCGTGACGACGCCACCCTGGCGGGACGGGAAGCCGCATCCGGCGATGATTGCCGCCGCCGCCGCTTGCGGGGTTGAGCAGCTTTGGATGATTGGCGGCGCGCAAGCCATCGCGGCGCTGGCGCTAGGCGTGATGACGCCAAGGGCTCAGAAGATATTTGGCCCAGGCAACGCGTATGTCGCGGAAGCCAAGCGCTACGCCGCCGGTCTCAGCGGCGGGCCCGCCATCGACATGCCCGCGGGCCCCAGCGAATTGCTGATCATCGCCGATCGGAGCGCCAACGTGCGTTTCATCGCCGCCGATCTGTTAAGCCAGGCCGAGCACGACGCCGATGCGCAGGTGATCCTCCTTTCGACCTCCGATGAACTGATGGCCGAGGTCGAGGCCGAGCTGGAACGCCAACTGGCCGGGTTGAGCCGGGAAGAAATCGCGCGCCGCTCGCTCGCGCAGGCGCGCGCTATCCGTGTGGCGAGCTTGAAGGAGGCGGCAGAAATAGCCAACGCCTATGCGCCGGAGCACGTGTCACTCCAGGTCGCCGATCCAGAGAGCGTTCTGCCGGTGATCAACAATGCCGGTGCGGTGTTTGTAGGCGCTCTGAGCGCAGAAACGTTCGGCGATTATCTCGTTGGCCCGAGCCACGTCTTGCCAACGGACGCCGCCGCCAAGGCCTTCAGTGGTGTGAGCGTGGCATCGTTCATGAAGAGTTTCACCGTGCAGACAGTGAGCGAGACTGGCGCGCGGGCGCTCGCCGCGCCCGCGGCGCGCCTTGCGCGGTTGGAGGGGTTGGAAGCGCACGCTCGCGCCGCGGAGGCTCGCGCCAATGTGAGGCCAGCTTCGAGCGAGCCAGACGCGATCCGCCGACGCCGAGGCGAAGTCCAACGCGACACCAGGGAGACCAAGATCACCGTCGCTGTCGATCTGGATCGCTCAGCGCCGATTCAGATCGATAGCGGCGTCGGCTTCTTCGACCACATGCTGGAGCAGGTCGCGCACCACGGCGGGTTCTCGTTGACGCTCTCTTGCGAGGGCGACCTTCACATCGACGGGCATCACAGCATCGAAGATTGCGCCATCGCCTTCGGGCAGGCGTTGAACGCGGCGCTGGGCGCGCGGCGCGGCATCGCTCGCTTCGGTTTCGTGCTGCCGATGGACGAGGCGGAAGCCAAGATCTCCATCGATCTCGGTGGGCGCCCATTCCTCGTTTTCGAGGGCGCGTTCGCAGCGCCGCTGATTGGCCAGTATCCGACCGAGATGACCGAGCATGTCTTCCGTTCGTTCGCGCAGGCGCTCGGCGCGACCGTCCACGTTTCGGTTACGGGCGCGAACGATCACCACAAAACCGAGGCGTGCTTCAAAGCACTCGGCCGGGCGCTGCGCCAAGCGATCAGGATTGAAGGCGCGGAGCTGCCGTCGACAAAGGGCATGATCTGATGAGCGTCGCAGTGATCAATATCGGCGTTGGCAACACGGCTTCCGTGATGTTCGCGCTGGAGCGATTGGGCGCGGCGGCGGTGCTCACGGCGGACCCGGTGCGGGTCGCCGAGTCCGAGCGCGTGATCCTGCCGGGCGTTGGCGCCGCAGCCGCGGCCATGCGTCGGTTGCGGGGTGAATTGCGGGAGGTCTTGCTAAGCTTCACCCGGCCATTTCTTGGCATCTGCCTAGGTCAGCAGCTCTTTTATGAGCAGAGCCGCGAAGGCAATGCAGCCGGACTCGGCTTGCTGCGCGGGGAGGTGACGGCGCTCGACGGCTCAGCGCGTTTGCCCACCCCGCACATGGGCTGGAGCGCGCTGCGCATCGAACGCGAGAACCCGCTATTGGAGGGCGTACGAACCGGCGATTATGCCTATTTCGTCCACTCCTACGCATGCCCAATCGATGATGCGACCATAGCCGCAGCCGATTACGGTCGCGCGTTTTCTGCTGCGGTCGCGCGCGGCAATCTTTTCGGCTGCCAGTTCCATCCGGAACGTTCAGGCGCGGTCGGCGCGCGTGTACTGCGCAACTTTGTGGCGCTGCCATGCTGATTTTGCCCGCAATCGACTTGCGCGAGGGTGCGTGCGTCCGTCTCTTGCAGGGCCGTTTCGACGCGGTGACGGAATACGGCGATCCGTTCGCGCAGCTTCGCGGCTTCGCGGACGCCGGTGCAACTTGGGTGCATATCGTCGATCTAGACGGCGCGCGCCTCGGCAGACCAATGCAGGGTGAGTTGATCGGGCGCCTGGCGGGCGAAACCGGCCTGAACGTGCAATGCGGCGGCGGCGTGCGCGCGCGTGCCGATGTGGAAGCGTTGTTGACGGCTGGTGTCGCCCGCGTCGTCATCGGCTCGATCGCCGTGCGTGCTCCGGGAGAGGCGCGAGCCTGGATCGAAGAATTTGGCGCCGACCGCATCTGTGTGGCTCTGGATGTCCGAGCGCAGGACGGAACATACGCAGTCGCCACCGATGGGTGGTTGGCGGATGGTGGGCGGACGCTGCCCGAAGTCCTTGAGCAATTTCCAGCAGGTCTTCTGCGCCACGCGCTGGTGACGGACATCTCGCGCGATGGCGCGCTGAATGGACCAAATGCCAAGCTAATGGCCCAGGTACGTACTTCGCGGCCGAACCTGGAGCTCCAAGCTTCCGGCGGCGTGGCCGAGCTTAGCGATCTGATCGTGTTGAAGGAGGCCGGCGCCGACGCCGTCATTGTCGGCCGCGCTCTCTACGAAAAGCGCTTCACTTTGGAGGAAGCTCTTGCCGTCTAAACGCATCATCGCGTGTCTCGACGTAAAAGCGGGGCGGGTCGTCAAAGGCGTGCGCTTTGAGGGACATGCCGACATGGGCGACCCCGCCGAATTGGCGCGCCGTTATCGAGATCAAGGGGCCGATGAAATAGTCATTTACGACATCACCGCTTCAGCCGAGCGGCGCACAATCGATTATACCTGGCTCGCACAGGTCGCGCGTGCACTCGATATTCCTCTAGCGGTCGCCGGCGGCATCCGCTCGTGTGAGCAGGCGATCTCTTGCCTTGAACACGGGGCCGACAAGGTGTCGATCAATTCGCCGGCCTTGGAGCGGCCCGAGCTGATCGGCGAGATCGCTGAGCTTGCCGGTTCGCAATGCGTCGTCGTTGGCGTCGATAGCCGCGCCGTCGATGGCGACTGGCGCACCTTTCAGTATACGGGCGCCGCCGCCACCGTTCGCAAAACACCGCGCCTCATGCTCGACTGGATCGTAGAAGCGCAGGAACGCGGCGCCGGCGAGATTGTCTTGAACTGCATGGACCAAGACGGCGTACGCCAGGGCTTTGATGTCGAGCAGCTGCGCGCCGCGCGTGAGCGCTTGCGCATTCCGCTGATTGCATCGGGCGGCGCCGGTGCGCCATCGCATTTTGTCGAAGTGTTCGAGCAAGCCGACGTCTCAGGCGCCTTGGCCGCCGGCATTTTTCACTCCGGCGCGGTCGCGATTGCCGATGTCAAACGCGCGGTTCGTGACGCTGGACTGGAGGTGCGGCTATGATTTCGTTCGATGCATCAAGTGTCGATTTCGACAAAGGTGATGGGCTTGTCTGCGCCGTGGTTCAAGACCGGCTGACGCTACAAGTCTTGATGGTCGCCTGGATGGACCGCGAAGCATTGGATGAAACGCTGTCGAGCGGCGAAGCAACATTCTATTCCCGCTCGCGGCAATCGCGTTGGCGCAAAGGCGAAACTTCGGGAAACAGGCTGAAAGTGAGCAGCATTGTTGCTGACTGCGACGGCGACACGCTCCTCGTTTCTGTCGAGCCCGCGGGACCGGCATGTCACCTTGGCACGGTGAGCTGTTTCGGAGGTGCGGTTGCGCCGGGTCTGGGCCGCTTGGGCGCGCTTGAACGCGCGATCGCCGCGCGTGTCTCCGCGCCGCCGGAAGAAAGCTACACCGCACGATTGTTGGCCCGCGGCGCGAAGCGTGTGGCTCAGAAGGTCGGCGAGGAGGGGGTCGAGACCGCGCTCGCGGGCGCGGCCGGCGATGCTGCCGAGCTGTGCGAAGAGGCGGCCGATCTCTTCTACCACGTCGCGGTTCTGCTGCAGGCGCGCGGACTGAGCTTTGCTGACGTGATGGCCGTTCTGGCCGCGCGGGCGGAGCAACAAGCATGAGGCCTGCACCAAAAGCCGGCATCCTGCAGATCGCGCCTTACACCCCTGGCCGCGCGACGGCGCGGGGCTTCGAGCGTCCGCTCAAACTCTCCGCCAACGAAAATCCGCTTGGCTGTAGCGAAGCGGCGCGTGCGGCTTACATCGCCGCGGCTTCTGATCTGCATCTCTATCCTGATGCGAAGACCTCGCGCCTGCGCGCGGCGATCGCGGCGAAGTATCGGCTCGAACCCGAACGTCTCGTTTTCGGCGCCGGTTCGGACGAAATCTTCGCCATGGCGGCGCAGGCCTATCTCGGCGCCGGCGACAATGCCGTCCAGCCGCAATATGGCTTTGCCGCTTGGGCGATCGCGGTTTGCGCCGCCGGCGCGTGCATGAAGTCGGCGGCTGAGCGGGACTACGCTGTCGATGTCGACGCAATCGTCGCGGCCGTGGACGAACGCACACGCATCATCTTTGTCGCCAATCCAGCCAACCCGACTGGGACGTGGCTTCCGTTCGACGAGATCAAGCGCTTGCACGATGCCGTGCCCACGAACGTCCTCTTGGTTTTGGACGGTGCTTACGCCGAGTGCGCGCAAGGTATCTCAGGCTTTGCAGATGGTTTGGATTGGGCGCGCGACACGCCAAACGTACTCGTCACGCGCACGTTCTCGAAGGCCTACGGCCTCGCTTCTCTGCGCATCGGTTGGGCCTACGCACCTCTCGACGTCGCAGAGGTGCTGAACCGCATACGGCTGCCGTTTTCCGTGCCGAGAGCCGGCGAAGCCGCCGCCGTCGCTGCGTTGGCGGATGACGCCTTCTTGCAGCGATCCGTGAACGCGTTCGCCGATGGGCGCCGGCGGATCGATACCGCCTTGCGGGGGCTCGGCGTTCGCACGCTGCCGTCAGCCGCAAACTTCGTCACGGGCTGCTTCGACAACGCCGAAGGGGTGGCCGAGGCGCTAGCTCAGCGCGGCATTCTCGTGCGCCATCTTGGCGGTTACGGCATGCCCGATTGGCTCCGCATCAGTGTCGGGACGCCAGGAGATATAGAGAAGGCGATCGACGCCGTAGCGGACGTGCTGCGCCACCGCGCCGGCTAGCCAAGCTGCCGGCGCCGCCGTTGGACGGGTGGCGGGCGGCGCGTGCCTGTCGCCGCTCGCGCGAGTTCCACCGGCGGGCTCGCCCGAACGCCCCATCGGGCTGGGGAAGCGAATTGCCGAGCCCCGGACGGGCATGCTCTATCGCATCGAGGGGCGGAGAATTGAGCGTGAGCGAGGGGAAGAGCGCCGAAGCGGACGATGAACTGCCGCTGGCCGTTGATCTCGACGGCACGCTCATCCGCAGTGATCTCTTCATCGAAGGCATCGTGCGCCTGGCGTTCGCCAAGCCTTGGTTGCTGCCGTCGCTCTTGTTTTGGCTATCGCAAGGGCGGGCCTACGCCAAGCAACGCATCTTCGAGGTGCTCGATCTCGACCCGACAACGTTGCCGTACGACGAACGTGTCGTCGCTTGGCTCACCGCCGAACGGCGAAAGGGCCGAACGATCGTGTTGGCGTCCGCCTGCGATCGTGTGGCGGTTGAGAAGGTGGCCGAACATGTCGGCTTGTTCGACGCTGTGTATGCGTCAGACGGTCAGATTAATCTGAAATCGGTGAACAAGGCGCGCAAGCTCGCCGAGGCGTTTCCTGGGGGCTTTGTCTATGCCGGCAATGAGAACGCCGACCTTGAAGTCTGGAGCGCCGCGCGCCGCGCCGTCGTCGTCAACGCCTCGGCCGATCTTCGCGAGCGCGCAGAGAGAGACTTCGACATCGAGCGGCTGTTTGAGCGTCAGGGCAGCATGCTCGATGCGTTCGTCGAAGCGGCGCGCCCGCAGCAATGGAGCAAGAATTTCCTCGTCTTCCTGCCTATGCTCGTTGGGCAGGGATGGATGCTGCCGAACGCTTGGCTGGCTGCGTTCATAGCCTTCTGGGCGCTCTCCTTCACAGCCTCGGCCATCTATCTCATCAACGACGCATCGGACATCGACGCGGATCGCAACCATCCGCGCAAGAACACGCGACCGTTTGCCTCGGGGACCTTGCCGCTTCATGTCGGCTTGGGCGGTTCGGCCGCCTTGCTTGCGGTCGGTCTGAGTTTGGCCCTCGCGGCGGACGTCCTGATCCTGATGCTGATCTATGTGGCGCTCACATCGCTCTATTCATTCTGGGTCAAGCGTCTGGTCTTGGTGGATGTGTTTCTGCTCTCAAGTCTCTACACCATTCGTATCGTGCTCGGCGGTGCGGCGACTGGGTTTATCGCAAGCGGTTGGTTGCTGGCCTTCTCATGCTTCTTCTTCTTCAGCTTGGCTCTGGTGAAGCGGGTTGCCGAAACGCGCGACCTCACGAAGCGCGGCGGTGGTGATGTCGGCGGGCGCGGCTACAAGAGCAGCGACACCGATATCCTGACGACGATGGGCGTCAGCGCCGGCTTCATCGCAAGCTTGGTTCTGGCTCTTTACTTGCAGGATGAAAGGAGCGCCGCGCATTACCGGGAGCCTTTCCTGTTATGGGGCCTGCCGGCGATCACGATCATCTGGATTTGCCGGGTTTGGCTCAAGGTCGCGCGTGACGAGATGCACGACGATCCGATCGTCTTCGCCGCACGCGACACCTATTCCTGGATGCTTGCGGCGAGCGCGATGCTTTGCTTCGTCGCTGCGGTCACGTTGGACATTGATTTTGAAGGGGTGTTTTAGCCAATGCCGGAAGCGGGGCCTTCGTTCACATGGTTCGACACGCTGACGCGTGGCGCTGCGCATTGGGCGGTGCTTGCGCGCTTCATCCTGATCGGTGGCGTCTCCGCGTTGGCTATGTTGCTCTTGGCGTTGCTGTTTGTGTCCGGTCTCCACTGGCCGGCGCCGCTGGCGCAAGGCTTGGCGCATGCGCTCTGCATTGTGCCAACCTATGTCTGTCAGCGGACGCTGACCTTCCGCTCCGACATCAGCCATGCGCGCGGTCTTGCCGGATATGTGCTCCTGCAAGCGCCGCTCTTGGCGCTGGGCGCCGGGCTTGCCTGGCTGCTGATCTCTTACATGCGCTGGCCGCGGCTAGAGGCTTTGCTGCTGATTGCGGGGGCTGTGGCGCTGACCAGCTTCGTCGCGCAGCGCTCACTCATATTCGCCCGCACTCGCTAGCCGCCGCCCTCACGCGTCGCCGCGCACGCGTGCGTGAAGGCGCGACAATTCCCAGAGATCGTTGCGTGTGAACCCGAGCGGGGCGGCAAGCGCGGCCAGAGTCGTCCGGCCCAGCGTGAGTTCGAGCGACTCAAGCTTGGCGAACTTCATCTTGTCCTCGGGCGTCAGCGCCGTTGCTTGGCCCGATTGCGCGGCGTGGATCAATTCTTCCGCCCGCAAGATCAGCTCGGTCTTTAGCTCTACATACGCGCGGGCGTCCTGCGCCTTCTCGCCCAGCTTTGCGGCGATGGCGTTGATCGCCTGTCCGCGCGGCGTTTCGGCGAAGTGTCCAGCGCGAATCTCCGCCAGCAATTGTTCGTGTGCGGCCCGGTCAGCGGCGAGCCATTGTTGCGTCGCCCGATCGCTGCGGATGAGCGCGAGGAAGATCGTGGCCGGCGCCAACAAGAGCGTGAGCGCCATGATGACAAGCGGCTGATGCGGGAAGTGGTTGAACACCGAGTGGATCACGATCGCCGTAATCAGACCTGGCGTGAACAGCAGCGGATTGAACTTATAGTGCGCCGCGCTGCTCTCCGATTGGCGCTCCGTCATCTCATGCGAGATGATGGCGAAGATCGCGGTTGCGCCGCCGTGCATGATTGCTGTGCCGAAACCGCGCACCAGCCAAGCGCTCACATTCGCGTCAGTGATGGTGAAGAGATACCAGATGTTCTCGATCACCGAGAAACCGGCGCCAACCGCAAACCCCGCGATCGCGGCGTCGACTTTGAATCCGATCCGATTCTGCGCGAACAGCAGGATGAGGGGCGCGGCCTTGAGGCTCTCTTCGATGACTGGCGCCACATAGCGGCTATGGGCGCTGAATCCGATTGGGAAGCCATCCATGACGCGCCAATTGGCGAAGAAGCTCAGCGCCGCTAAGGCGCCGCCGGCCAACAGTAGGAACGCTATTTCGCGTGCGCTGATCAGATTGAAAGTGTCCAGACGATCGAAAATGACGAGAAGCAGCACGACAGGCGCAAGGGCGATAAACGCCTTAACGAGCAGGTCCGTATCCATCACATGATCTTCAGCGAGAGCAGCACTTCATCGCTTAGGGTTTCGCCGTCTTCGAAGCCTCTGGCGTAGCCGAGAGAGAGCGTCATCGGCAAGCGGTGCGCGACGGTGAAATTCCAATCCGTCTGCACACCCACCGTTTGCAAAGACCGCCGCCCGCCGGAACGATCCCCGGTTTCAAGCGCGCCAGCGAAGAAAGCAGGCCGCACCGAGCTCAAGAAAAGGCTGGCGACGCCGATGTCTTCGAAGCGTGCGGGCGGCAAATTGATCTCGCCGACAGCGCGGGCGAACGTTTGGGCTTCGATTTCATTGATCTCAAAGCCTGGGAAGCTGCTGAATTCGCGGTAGCGCTTGATCTCGCGGTCATCGACATAATTGTTGCCGAACGCGCCCATGTACCAGGCGCTGAGCGGGCTAGCGTCGTCGCCGCCGACTGTCCCGGCGGCGGTGTAGAGCCAGATCGAAGAATTGTTCAGCGGCAGCGGCACGCCAACATCGACGCCGCCGCGCACGCTCGGAAAGGTCTCGCCGTTTGCGTGATCGGCGCCGAGCGCCACATTCCAGCGCCAGCCGCGCTCATGATCGACTGCGCCTAATGAGCGCGTCGTATTGGTATAGCTCCACTCGGCGTTCAGTGTCGCAAGTTCATCAAAGCCGGTTGAGATCTCCTGCGCGGCTGGCAGCGTGTCGAGGCCGGTGTAGTAGGCCGCGTCAATGCTGAAATCGAGTTGCCGCGGCGGATCGTAGATGAAGGAGTTATGATAGCCGACGATGAACGCGTCGCCGGCGCGCGCGCGTTCGGTCGGGCCGAAGAGATCGTAGAAATCGGCATCGTTGTGCCAATAGCGAAAGCGCCAGCGCAGTGTTTTATACTCGATGTCGAAGTGCCAGTCTTGATCCTCGAACGGGGCGTTCGGCAGGTAGGAGAGCGAGACGTGCAGTTGGTTGAACTGCAGCGGATCTTCGAACACCGCATAATAGCCAACCGCGACGCGGCCGCGGTAGCCTTCGACGATCGGATAAGAGGCGCCCAATCGCATCTCATCGCGCGGGACATAATGCCCGCGCTCGGTGATCAAGCTGTCGAGATCGACATTTGCCGGAGAGCCGGTCGTCCATGTGGTGACAACCGGATGCCGTTGCGCGATTTCCGTTCCAAGGAAGCGCACCGTGCCGAGGTCGTCCAGCGGCCTGGGCTCAATCACACCGGGGCGGAAACCTTCGCCGGTGTATTCATAGACAATCAGTGAGCCGTCGGCGCGCGGGATCGGGCGGAAGAAGCCTGTCTCGGCATTGGAGACGGCCTCCAGTTCTTGCGTCGCCAGTTCGTAGCGGAAGATATTGGACACGCCGGTATAGTAGGCGCTGCCGAACAAGTAGCGGCCATCAGGTGAAAACACGAATCCTTCGGGTGTCGCCGTGCCCAAGCTGAATGTGGCGATCGGCGCAGGCGTCAGGCCGGCCGCGAGATCGGCGATGTTGAAGACCTGCACCGACTGGTCGCCGTTGATTTCACCGACTGACATCGACAGCATTGAGCCGTCGGCCGAAATGTCGAGATCGAACGGCACCCGCCCGAACGGGAACGTGTAGATCTGATTCCAGCTTGAATAAGGCTCCGGGATACGCACGAGCGTGACGTAGCCGTTGAGGTGCCGGAGGCCCCAGAGCGCGCGGTCGGCGGGATTGAAGACGATATCGCCGATGCGCGCGTCGCGCAGCACCATGCGTTCTTCGCCGGTGGCGACGTCGATCTGCATGATGTCGCGATAGGCGTAATTGTCGGTGGTGTACCACGCCGTATTCGTCACCGGATCGTAGGCCAGCGAGGTGACGCGATAGAGCATCGCGCCCTTGATGTCGGTGAGCCGGCGTATGTTGCCGCTTCCCGGCTCTAAAACGCCGAGATGCCCGATGACGCCGGGATAGCGGAAGGCGCCGATGAGGTTGCCCGTCCGTGGATCGACAAACGTGCGTGACACAGAGCCAAGCGAGCGCGGCGACAGCGCCGTGAGCTGAGTCAAGGGGTGCGCACGCAGCGCCTCAAGGTTTGTTTCCTGAAATTCGCGCTCCCAGGCGATCCAGTCGCGCCAAGCCTGATTCAGCGGAAGGTCAAACACCTGCCGGAACTGCGACTGGTAATAGGCTTCGCTGCCCTCATCACGGCGGAGCCATTGCACCACGTGTTCCGGTGAGTACTGGTGGGCGAGGTAGGAGAAGAAGCGCGTGCCATAGAGATAGTCGTTCACGCCGACTTGGAAGTCGACGAAGATGCCTTCGGACTCCAGCCCCACCGGCGAATAGAAATGCGCGTCGTCGCGCACCATCGAGCGGAACACCATCTCGTCATAGGCGCCTTGCGCGCGGCCGAAGCCGCCGGCCATCCATGTTTCCATGAACACGGCGCTGCCTTCGAGAAACCAGCGCGGCACGTTCACGCGTGGTGTCGCGAGATAATTGTAGAGGATCGATTCCGGGTGCTCCTGCACCGGCATCGGCTTGCCGAAGAACACGCGCCGCCAGAATGCATCGCGCTCGTTCCAAACGTCCATCAGCGCAACGTGCGTCACTTCGTGGTTCGTCAATGTGTAGAAGCGTTCGCCTGGGCTGAAGGTTTCGTAGGCGAGGCTTAGTGGCGCGATGTCGATGAGCAGGGCGTTATTCGGCGAGGATCGCGCGGCGGCGTTGCCGTAATCGCCGAAGTCCTTCAGCAGCAGCGTGACTTGATCCCACGGCTCCCAGCCGAAGATGCGCCGCTCGAAGTCCAACGCGTTCTCGAAGCTCCTGGCGACGTACGGCGTCAGATACGTTCCCGCCGGATCGAAGTAGAGGAGGCGGAGATTTTCCGTCTCGAGCCGCGAGAGATCGATCAGCGGAATGTCATCGGGATCGCGGCTCACAGGCTCAGGCGCCGGCGCTTCGTCCGTGACCGGCGGCGGCGCAATCTCAGCCGGCGCGGGCGCTTCCGATGCAGGAGCAGGAACGTCACTTTGCGCTTGCGCCGATGCGATCGACGCAAGCGTCAGAGCCATTGCACTTATGAGCGTGCGGATCCCCACATCCCCACCTAGCACGCTTAAAGGCGGGCACGCCGCGCCTTCCCTGGCGCGGCGTGTCGCTTTGCGTCAGTTCGCCCGAACGGCGGCGGCGAAGTTGGCGTCGCGCGCCATCGCCGCGAAGGCAGGTTCACGCGCCAAAGCTGCGAACGCGGGCTGCCGCGCCAGTGCCGCGAAGGCCTCGGCGTTGCGGGCGAGCGCTTGCAGCGCTTGCGCATTACGCGCCAGCGCCTCGAATGCTTGCGGGTTCTGCGCCATGGCGGCGAAGGCTTGCGGATTGCGCGCCATCGCCTGCATCGCTTGGGCGCTGATGCCCTGCGCATTGCGCGCGATCGCCGCTTGCGCCTGGAACGCCTGCGCGTTGCGGGCAAGAGCTGCGAGGCCCTGCGCGTCACGCGAAAGCGCCTGGAACGCTTGAGCATTGCGGGCCATGGCCTGGAACGCTTGCGCGTTGCGCGCGAAGGTCTCGAACGCCTGCGCATCGCGCGCCAACGCTTGGAACGCTTGCGCATCGCGCGCCATGGCGTCGAATGCTTGCGCGTCACGAGCCAGGGCGCTCATCGCTTGAGCATCACGCGCGAGCGCCTGGAATGCTTGGGCGTCGCGCGCCATTGCCGTGTTGGCCTGCGGGTTGCGGGCGGCGGCGGCGAAGTTGGCGTCGCGCGCAAAGGCCGCGAAAGCTTGCGGGTTGCGCGCCATGGCCGCGAAGGCCTGCGGGTGGCGGGCGAGCGCTTCGAACGCCGCTGGGTGGCGGGCCATCGCGGCGAACGCCTGTGGTTCGCGCGCCATCGCTGAGAACGCCTGAGCGTTGGCGGCAAAAGCCTGCGTCGCTTGTGCGTCGAAGGCGCGGGCCGTCAGCGCCTGCGCCTGGAACGCTTGCGCATTGCGGGCCATGGCCGAGAGGCCCTGGGCGTCGCGGGCCAGCGCGTTGAAGGCTTCGGCGTTGCGCGCCATTGCCTGGAACGCCTGTGCTTGGCGCGCCATCGCGTCGAACGCTTGCGCATCGCGCGCCAATGCTTGGAACGCCTGGGCGTCGCGCGCCATGGCATCGAACGCAGCGGCGTCGCGCGCCAATGCATCCATGGCTTGCGCATCGCGCGCCAGCGCTTCGAACGCAGCGGCGTCACGCGCCATATAGACGCGGCTCTGGGCGTCTCGAGCCGCGGCTTGGAAGGCCTGAGCGTCGCGGGCGAATTGTTGGAATGCCTGCGGGTTGCGCGCCATGGCCGCGAACGCTTGCGGATGACGGGCAAGCGCTTCGAACGCAGCCGGATGGCGAGCCATAACAGCGAACGCTTGCGGCTCACGCGCCATGGCTTGGAACGCTTGCGCGTTCTGCGCCATCGCAGTGAAGGCTTCAGCGTTGCGCGCCTGTGCATCCAAGCCTTGTGCATCACCGGCCTGAGCCGCACGGGCCAAGGCGGCGAACGCCTGCGGATCGCGTGCGAGCGCGGCAAAGGCTTGCGGATCGCGCGCCATGGCGGCGAGCGCCTGCGGGTTTTGTGCGAGCGCCGCAAACCCCGGATCGCGCGCCAGTGCGCGGAACGAGGGATCATTGACCATCAGATGGAAGGCGTCCGTCTGCATCAATTGCGGCACGGAATCGTCGCCGAGTGTGACGTCGGCATCCGTCACCTGGGTGGAGCGATAACGCTCCACCGGCGCGATCGTGCCGGAAAGTTCGCCGCCGGACGGCGGAAGAATTGCACCAATTGTAACTGCGCCCACCGCCAAGAGCGCGACCATACTCGTGGCCGCGATGCCCAATTTGGCGTTGTTCGACAAGGCGATAGCCATGTCGCTCCTCCAGCTCTCAAATTTAACCGCGCGGCTGTGAGTAGCGGCCAATATTGCCGCTCCGTCAATGGAAAGTTCTACGGAGTTGTAATGCGCTGAGGTGCGATGGTGCGGCGCACAAGTGACCCTGCGCGCTGATTTTCCTTGATTTTGCGGGCTTTGGACGCGCCAATGTTGATCGCGCGTCTGGCGTGACCGCGGACACTTGACCATCCGGCCGGGGAGGATGGGTCGCTTATGGGACTTTGGCTGCACCGCTTAGCGGTCGCGTTTGTGCTCGCGTTTGAGGCGCTGGCGTGCCTGGCCAGCGTCATTCTTCTTATGCTGCTCTCCGCGGCGCCGCTCTATAGGGATTTGCTTCCAGTGTGGCCGGCGCCATGGGCGTGGGCGGCGATGTTTATCGGCGCCTGCGCGCTCGCTGTTGCAGCGTCGTGGGTCAAGGGGATCTTCGACAAGCGTTTGCCGGCGCGGATCGGCGGCGAACCACGCCACGCGCATATCAGCGGCTGGACGTTCGTTTGGATCGTCCTGGTGATGTCGATCATCGTCGCGCTGGCGACGTGGGCGTCCGAAAGCGAAAACAACCGGGCGGTGATCAACACCGACTGGGGCGTCGCTATCATGATCGGCCTCGCCATCGCATTCGTCGCGGCGGCTTTGGTGCCGACGGTCGCCATCGCCGATCACGCCTCGGGGCTCATCTCGTTCATCGGCCGTTTCGTGCGTCCGTTCGGGCGCGTGCTCAGCGTCATCGATAGCATTCTGGTGTTCGCGGTCGCCGGCGGCGCCGGCGCAACGCAGAGCTCGATCTTCATACGCTATGTGATGTTGCTGGGCACGCTGGGCGCGTGCGCGGCGATGGGCTACTGGCTCGAGCCGCCGTGGGGGCTTGTGCCGTTGGCATGGGGATTCCTGGTTGCGATCGCGATTTCGCGGCGCTGGGCCTGGATTGAAACCGATCGCGAACTAGCAATGCTCAACCGCCGCTTTGTCGGCCCTCATCTTCGCATCGGCTTCGGGCAAGATATCCGCGACGAGGCGCTGCTGAGTTTTGCTTCGCTGCTCATTCTGGTGCCGCTCGCGTTACGCCAAGCCCAGATCACGGCCCTCGGCGCCGATTTCGAGTTGTTCAACACCGATCTCGCAGAGGCGCAGAATCTGCGGACGTGGATAGGGTTCTTCGGCACGGAACTGGCGAAAGCGGTGCCGTTCGTTGATTGGGCCGAAGTATATGATGTCGGCGGCGCCGATGAAGGCTTGGTGCAAAGCCCAGTCGCGCATCACTTCGTGTTCGCGACACGGATACTCGTCGATCTCGTCTTCCTGGCGGCGCTGCTGCAGGCGCTTTCGATTTCGGCGCGCAACGCCACGCAGCGTGGGCTCTTCTATGAAGGTCAGCTTGACCGTTTGGACCCGTTCCTCGAGCCGCGCGAGTTCCGCAAGCTCATGCGGCGTGGAGAAAAGGGGCGGCTTGAGCCTGACCCCGCGCGCGTGGCGGCGTTTCCCGAGTACGATCCGATCCGGCTGAGCGAGTTGGCGGGCGACGACGATCGTGGTCGAACATTCCGCGCGGCGGTGAACGCGGTGCGCGTGCAGCAGGGCGGTTCGAATGTCGCCGAATTTCACACCGAACTCGCGCGCCGCATTCACATGCCCGAGCGCGACAAGGCCGCGATTCTGGAAGTGGCCAACGCCATCCGCGCGGCCGGGCCGGAGCGCGACATCGTTTTGCTCGACCAGTTGCGGCGCGAACTCAATCATGTGCCGAAGCTGCTTGAAGTACGCACGGCAATCGCCCGCCTGATCGCCGAGGCGCCCGACTCGCCGGAGAAGACCGCCGCACTCACCGGTACGATAGAGCACGATCGCGATAGCCTTGGCCCCGTTCGCCTGGCCGCGCTCACAGGCTTGGCCGAGGCGGCGCAGCGCGGCGATCGGGACGCGGCCGTGACGCTGCAGCGCGCGATCTCTTCGCAGAGCCTCACCAAGGCCGAGCAACGCAGCGCGCGAGATCTGCTGGCCCAGATTGATCGGGGCGCGCCGTTGGCGAAGCCCGCGGCGCCGGCGCCATCACGGCCAGCCCCGGCGCCGCTCGCATCTGCAGATGAGACAGCGCCCGCCGCACCTCCACCGGAGATCGCAGCAGCGCCCGCACCGGAGCCGGGGCAAATCCAGGAACCCCAATCGCCCGAGTTTCAAGAGGCGGAAGTTGAAGCTGAGGCGCCGCCGCCACCACAGCCCGTCATGCAGGCGCGTCGCGAGCCGGACCCGGCGATACGCGCTGCCGTATCGCCATCGCCCCGCCGAACGCGGGCGCAAACGACAATGGAATGGGCGGCCTTGATCACCTTCGCGCTTGTCGGCGCGGGCTGGATCTATTTCTGGCAAAACACCGGCGCGTTCGATCGCTAGGCGGCGACCTCTTCGTCCTTCGGCGCCAACAGCAAGTACATCGCCGGCGTGACGATCCGCGCGATCAGCGTCGAGCTGATCAGGCCGCCGATCAGCACCATCGCAATCGGTGAGAAGAGCGGTGAATCTTCCAACAGCAAGGGCGTCATGCCACCGATCGCGGTGGCGCTGGTGAGTAGAACGGGCAGGAAGCGCACTTCGCCAGCAGTCTCGATCGCTTCGCGCAGCGGCACGCCGCGCGCGCGCGCCTGGTTTGCAAACTCCACCAGCAGGATCGAGTTCTTGATCTCGATGCCGATGAGCGCGACGAAACCGATAACAGCCGTGAACGAAAGCGACTCGCCGCCGATCCAAAGCGCGATCAAGCCGCCCATAATGCCGAACGGAATAACGAAGGCGACGACGCCGGTGACGGCGAAGGTGCCGAACTCCAGCAATAGAACGGCGAGCACGCCGAAAATGGCGATGAGAATGGCCGGCCCGAGCCCGCCAAAGCTCCGCGCTTGCGCTTCAGCTTCACCGCCGAACGAGACAGAATAGCCAGGCGGCAAGCGCAACGCCTCAAGCCGCCGCGCGACGTCGGCGGTGACGCCGCTGATGAGATAGCCCGCCTGGGTGTAGGCGGTGACGGTCGCTGTCCGCTCACGCTGCACGCGGTCGATCGAGGCCGGGCCGCTTTCCAGCGTTGGCCGCGAAAGTTCGGCAAGAGGCGTCGCGCCGCCCTGGCCGTTCCAGATGTAGAGCCGATCGAGCGCCGTCACCGGCAACGAATCCTCGCGCGGGGCGCGCAGCACGACCGGGAATGCATCCCCGGCCGGATCGCGGAATTGCGCAACCGGCAAGCCTGCAATCGCGATGCGCAGCGTGTAATCGATCGCGCCAGCCGGCACGCCGCGCAAGGCCGCCGCCGCATCGTCGATATTGAGATCCAGGTCGATCAGGCGCTCGGACATCGGATTGGAGACATCACGCGCGCCGGGCGTCTCGCGAATAATGCGTTCCACTTCGCTGGCCAGCTCGCCGAGCGCTGCAAGGTCAGGGCCGCGAATACGCACGGCGATCGGCGCTTCGATTGGCGGCCCATTGGCGAAGCGGCGCAGATTGATGCGGGCCCGCGGATATTGATCGAGCCGCGCCCGGATTTCCTCGATCGTGCGCATGCCTTCGTCGCGATGCCATTCGTGGAAGCGCGCGTAGATCTGGCCCTGGTTGGAAAGCTGCTCGGGCGGAATTTCGTTGTAATAGATTTGCGGATTGCCGCGCCCGGTGTTGGCGAAACGCCAATCTATCTCCGGAAATTCGCTCAGCACACGCTCGGCGTACATCACCGCCTGATCGGTTTCGCTGACGGCGCTGCCTTGCGGTGTTTCGATATCGACCAGGAAGTAGGGGCTGTCGTTCTCCGGGAAGAGACTGAATCCCAGCTTCGGGATGAGCCCGAGTGAAAGAAAGAATGCGGCAAGGCCAATGATGACCGTCTTGCGCGGATGCGCGAGCGCGACGTGCAAGGCCGGGCGATAGATGTTGTGGATCGCCGCCATCACCGTATCGAGAAAGACGTTCGAGTGTCCCGAATCGCTGCGCGGCAACAGCCGGCTGGCGAGGAACGGAATGATCGTCAACGCCACGAACAGCGATGCGATGATGGTGACGACGACTGCCACCGGCAGCGACCGCACGAAGGCGCCCGCGCCTTCGGGCAATGCCATCAGCGGCACGAACGCGAGCAGCAGCGTCGCCGTGCAGCCGATGACGGCGATGTTGATTTCGCTGACGCCGGCGATGGCCGCCTCGCGCGGCGTCATGCCTTGGCGCAGATGGCGGGCAATGTTTTCGGTGACGACGATGGAATCGTCCACAAGCAGGCCGAGCGCCAACACGAAGCCGGCAATGGAGAGCTGGTTCAGCGAATAGCCAAGCTCCTGCATCGCCACCACGCCGATCGCCAACGAGAGCGGGATCGACACCATAACGACGATCGAGGCGCGAAAGCCTAGCGGCAGAAGTGTCAGCAGCACCAGTGCGAGCGCGATGGCAAAATCGCGCGCCAGATTGCCGAGCCGATGCGTGACCGTCTCGGATTGATCGAAAGCGCGATGAAGCCGGATATTGCTGGGCAGAGATTGTTCGAACGCATCGACGCGCGGGCGAATGCCGTCAATGACCTCGAAAACGGATTCGCCCAGCCGCGCCTGTGCGCTGATGAAGACCGCGCGTTCGCCATTGAAGCGGGTGATGTGCGTCCGCTCATCATTGGCCCATGACACAGCAGCTACGTCGCCGACCGTGACAAGGGAGCCGTCCTGCGCGCGCAGCGCGACGCGGCGAATCTCGTCGAGCGAGTCGAACGAACCGGAAGCCTGCACGTTGAACCGGCGGCCGCCGGCCTCAACGGCGCCGATAGGAGAGTCGATCCCCTCGCGCTGCAGCGCCTCAGCGACGGCGGCCAAGGGCAAACGATAGGCGGCGAGTTGGTCCAGATTGGCGGCGACGCGCACTTCAGCCGCGGGCGCGCCCCAAATGTCGGCTTGCTGTACGCCCGGCGCGCGCTCAAGCGCGTCGCGCAAGCCTTTCGCGTAGGCCTCCAATTGCCGGAACGATGCGTCGTCGCTCGTGAGCGCCATCTGCACAATGGCTGCTTGCGCCGGATTGTAGCGCCGCATGCGGATGTCGACGACGCCATCCGGCAGGGTGGGGCGCACGACATTGATCTCGCGCACCACTTCGCCGAACTTTTCTTCGGCGTCGGCGCCCCACTCGAACTCGACATTGATGACCGCAAGCCCCGCCCGGCTGGCGGATTGGATCTCGCGGATATCCTCGATCGCGTTGACCTGATCTTCGATCGGAATGGCGACCAGGCGTTCCATCTGCTCGGCGTCGGCGCCGGGCAGGATCACGGCGATGGCGACGCCCGGGAATTCCGTGACCGGATCTTCCGATTTCGGAATCGAGAAAATCGCGCCGATTCCCAACGCCACGAGCAGCGTGAACAGCACCGCGCTGAACTGCCAGCGGTCGACGAAGAAGCGCGTGATGGCCTGCATTTAGGCGCCGGTAGCGATACGCACGGTCTCGCCGTCGCGCACATAAGCTGCGCCGGCGGCGACCACGCGGTCTCCCGGATTGAGACCTTCAACCACGATGACGCCGGCTTGCGTTACGCCGGCGGTGCGTACGGCGCGGCGTCGCGCGACCGCGTTTTCGTCAAGCACATAGACGATGCCCTGATCGGCGCGCGCATCGAGAAGGGCCAAGGTCGGGACAATGATGGCGGCTTGCGCGTCGGCGCCGGGGCGCGCCGCCACTTCCACTTCCGCGACCATGCCGCTGCGCAGGCCCTCTGGCGCCGTGACTTCGATTTCGACTTCAAACGCGCCGGTTGCGTCGTCGCCCTTGGCGCCGACCCGCGTCACGCGACCCTCGCGCTGCGCACCGTCAACATTCACTCGCGCCGTGTCGCCGATCTGAATGCGGGCGGCGTCTCCTGAGGCAACCGGCGCGCGAACAACGACTCCCGAAGCGGTATCGCCGAACACAAAGACCGGCGCTCCGGCCGTGACCGTTTGCGCCGGATCGACGGCGCGGCGCAGGATCACGCCATTGGCCGGCGCGGTGAGCACCGATGAGTCGCGCGCGCGCTCGACGGCGAGGCGTGCGCTTTCCAAACGCGCTTCCGAGACGAAGCCGCGCTCGAACAATTCTTGCGTGCGTTCGAGATCGCGCTCGGCGTTGGCGCGGGCGAGCGCGGCTTCATCTACGTTTGCGCCGGCGCCGGTTCTGCGCAGCGTCGCCAGACGCTGCCCGCGGCGCACCACGTCGCCGGAGTCGACGTCGATCGATCCGATGATGCCGTTGGCGGTGAAAGCGAGAACCGGTTCGCGGCGATAGCCGACCATGCCGCTGGCGCGGATCGTGCCGGCGGCCGAGGCCGGCGCGACCTCGACGACCTCAACCAGCGGCCCCTCGGCGGTTGCGGTGGTTTGCTCCGCCTCGCCACCGGAGCAGGCCGCTACCAGCGCCGCGAGGGCAAATCCAACCGATTGAAAAACCGCCGCTTTCTGCACGACACACCCTTATCGCTGAACGATAGCGGATTTATTCAGTCGTCACAAGCAGAATGTGATCTCACCGGGCCCAAAGCACTTCTGGAGTGACGGGGAGGTCGAACAGGCGGTCGATCGGCAAGCGCGCGCGCGAGCGATCCTCAAGCACGCGGCGCTTCTCGTCGCCGGTGATGAGAAGAACGACGGATGATGCGTCGCCAATCGCTCGACGCGTGAGAGTGAGCCGGTCAGCCGACCCCGCGGCACCCGGCGCGTGAACGGCAATCACCGAGCGCTGATCGCTCAACGCCATGCCAAGGTGCGGCGATTGCGGAAACCATGACGCCGTGTGGCCATCGCCGCCCATACCCATCAGAGCGATGTCGATGTGTTGGGCGCTGTAAAGTTTATCAGCGCGCGCCGCCGCTTCTTCAGCGTCCGTGCAATTCGTGTACATCGGCAAGAGTTTCGCACCGGCCGCCAATGCTGGCTCCAACGCGCGGCGCAAGAGCGCTTCGTTCGACGCTAGATCACTGGGAGGCACAAACCGTTCGTCCACCAGCATGAAGGTTACGCGTGGCCAATCCAGCTTAAGCGTCGCGAGTTGGGCGTAAGCAGGCTCAGGCGTGCTGCCGCCAGAGAGCGCTGCAACAGCTTCGCCTCGCTCGGAAATTCCATCCTGCACGGCTTTCGCGATGCGTTCGGCCGCCGCGCTCATGAGTGCTTCGCGTGTTGCGAACTCGCGGATGTGCATCACTTTCCGCGGTTGGCAAGCAGGTCGCGCAACGTCGCCGCCACCGCATCGCCATGTTCATCGTTCGCCAGCGCGTACGCGGCAGTGGCGCGCATGTAGCCGACTTTGTCGCCGCAATCGTACGTCGTGCCGTCGTATTCGAACGCGTGGAAAGTCTGCTCGCTCATGAGGCGCACCATTGAGTCCGTAAGTTGGATCTCGTTGCCGGCGCCTGGGCCTTGGTTCTCAAGAAGTTCGAAGATCTCCGGCTGCAGAATGTATCGGCCGCTGATGAAGAGGTTGGACGGCGCGTCTTCGCGCTTCGGCTTCTCGACCATGCCCTTCATCTTGATGAGCCGTCCGTCGCGGCTCTCCGGCGTGATGACGCCGTAGCGTTCCGGTGTGTCGGTGGGCTCGACCGCGATGATGTTGCCGCCAACCTTGTTGTAGGCCTCGACCATCTGCCCCAGGCACGAGGGCTTCGCCATCATCAGCATGTCCGGCAGCATCACCGCGAACGGCTCGTCGCCGACGATGTCGCGCGCGCACCAAACGGCGTGGCCCAGCCCCAGCGCCGCCTGCTGGCGCACGAAGCTCATCGATCCCGCGACCGGCACGGATTGCTCCGCCTCGGCCAACTGGGCCGTCTTGCCTTTCTCGCGAAGTGTTACTTCGAGTTCATACGCGCGGTCGAAATAATCCTCGATCGCACCCTTATTTCGCCCGGTGACGAAGATTATGTGCTCGATGCCGGCGGCTAGAGCTTCGTCCACGACGTACTGGATCGCCGGCCGGTCGAACACAGGAAGCAATTCTTTTGGGATCGCCTTGGTCGCGGGCAGCACCCGCGTGCCAAATCCGGCGACGGGGAGTACCGCTTTCCGTAGCGTTCGGGGCGAGGTGGAAGCGCTAGCCATTGTGGTTCCGTGTTCGGCGCCGCAGCAACGGCGAAGTCCGGCTCACCTTAGACCGTAAGCCTGAACCAGTCGCAACTGCGCATGAGCGTCAGATTCGGCTGAAATTCAGGATTTTCCGATAGGGTGGTCTCAAGCCGCTCAAGTCGGTGGGTAGGGGTGTCGAGAGTAGTGACGGCTGTCACGGACGATCTCTCTTCGGCGCCGCAAAGTAGCAATTGCCATCGTGGCAACCTTTTGTTAACTGACCGCCGCCGGTCCGGGAGTTCTCCACACAATGTCGCCCTCAAACGTCAAAGCCACCGTCCGCATGGTCGTGGCCAGCTTTGCAGCTGGCGCGAGCGCGATGGTTCTCGTGGGCCTCGTCGCCCCCGTGGCGATGCAGGGCGGCCTTTCGATGCGCGACGCGTTCGCCAACGAGATGCAGCAACAAGCCCCCGCGATCGAGCCGTTGGATATCGCCGCGATCGAAGCGACTTTGGCGCAAGCTGAACAATCGATGGCCGCCGCCCGCGCGACGACCGACGACAACGTCAGCCGCCTGCAAGCGCTCGCCGGCCGCTGATCAGCGATCACAGGATCGACTGACCCGTCGATTTCCAGTCTTTCAAAAATGCTTCCAGCCCCATGTCCGTGAGGACGTGCTTGTAGAGGCTTTTGAACACGGCTGGCGGGATGGTCGCACAGTCCGCACCGGCGATCGCGGCATCGCGCACATGCCCCGCGTTGCGGATCGAGGCGGCGAGGATCGATGTCGGATAGTCGTAATTGTCATAGATCGCGCGGATTTCCCGGATCAGCTCCATACCGTCTTGGCCGTTATCGTCGAGGCGGCCGAGGAAGGGCGAGATGAATGTCGCGCCCGCTTTTGCGGCGAGCAGCGCTTGAACGGCTGAGAAGCAGAGCGTGACGTTGGTCGGATGGCCATCGTCCTCGAGCCGTTTGCACGCTTTCAGACCTTCCGGCGTCAGCGGCAGCTTCACGACAATATTGTCGGCGACGCCGCGCAGCTTCAGCCCTTCCTTGATCATCGTCTCCGCGTCCTGCGCGACGACCTCGGCGCTGACCGGGCCTGGCACCGCCGCGCAGATGTCGGCGAGCGTTTCGAAGAAATCACGGCCCGCCTTCGCAACGAGTGATGGATTGGTTGTAACGCCGTCGACCAAACCGGTCGTGGCCAATGTCTTCAGTTCCGCCGCATCGGCGCTATCGATGAAAATCAGCATAACGTGTCCGAACCAATGTCTCGGACACCGTTAGCGCCTATCCGCAACAACCGGCAAGGACTTGCTGGCTAAACGAACGCCAGCGCGGCGGTTGCGGGCGAGAGGCTCGGTACAACTTTCATATAGATCCTGCGCGTGCGCTCGAATACCTCACCCCAGCTGCAGAAATGTTCGGGGCGTGCGGTAAATGCCTCGCGATCCTCAAGGGCGGCCTCGATCTGGCGCGCCAATGCTTCGGCGTCACCGGTTGGGAAGTAGCTGCGCTCTGGAAGCGGCATTTCTTTGTTGCCGGCGATGTCGCTCACAACCACGGGACGCCGGAACGCGATCGCCTCGAGGATTGCATTGCTCAATCCCTCGTGACGCGATGAGTTCACGAAGAGCCCGCAATTTTCGTAGAGAGCCATGAGAAGGCTCCTGTCGACGCGGCCAATGAACTTGATCCGATCGCCGTTGAGGGCGAGCAGCCGGTTAGCGTATTCGGCTTCACTTGCGCCGCCCGCGACAACGAGCTTGACGTCTTTGCGCTTGATCTTCGCCATCGCGTTGACAAGCGTGTCATAGTCCTTGTCCACCGTCAGGCGGCCTACGGCCAAGACGTAACCGCCTTTTTGAACACCTAGCCCGGACCAGAACTGCCGCGCTTTCTCACAGACAGCCGGCGTGTCGACACCGTTGGGCACGACACTAACGTGGCTAATCTTGTACCGCTGTTCGAGTAGCCTCTTGTAGTTCTCGGAGACCGTGATCACGCGATCCGCGAACTGCACCTGCATGTCGCACAGGCGGAAGCTCAGACGCCCCAACCACCCCCACTTGGCGTGAAGGTGGTCGGTTGATCCATAGCGCAACACGACTTTGAGCCCGCACACTTTGTAGAGCAGGAGCAACAGCGCCGCATTCAATCCTTGCAAGTGCACGAGCTTCGGACGCGTGAACGCGGCGTAGAAGAAAGCCAGTATGTGGTAGATCACCTTATCGGTGTTGGCGATTCGGAACGTAGGTATGCCTACGAGCTTAATGCCTTCGTGCTCACGCGAGCGGATATAGGGCTTCACCCCAAGGAGCGTCACCGCGTAACCCTGCTTGGCGAACTGGGTGAAGGTCTTTTCGGCGTGTTTCTCCGCGCCGCCTTCGGCGTCGGGTATCCCGCGTGCGCCTATAACCAGAAGATCGGCCATCGCCGTGCTCATTTCCCCGGCCGCGCGTTCAGCGCAGTTCCACTCGTGAGCAAGAGAAGGGGCGCGCCTACTCATTCGCAATGTTATTCTTTGTTATGCCGGACGCGGCAGAGATTGGCGAAGCTCCGCGGCGGGGCGGCGCGATTCGCAGTAGCTGGCGCGCGTAAGTCTCAGTGAGTACGAGAACGCATGCGCATTGGCATTGTTACGGATTCTCGGTGGCTGACGGGTTGGCGCAAAGCCGTGCTTTGTGGTCTGCTCGATTCCAAGGTGGCGCGCGTTGTCCTGGTAATTTCCAACAATGACGACGCAGGGCGCGCTCGCTCGGTTTCGGGCGGGGCGTGGGATTTCGTCGATCGGGTCGAACGCAAGCTGGCCAAGCGCTTCCTGCACGGGCGGCTCGCTCGTGCGCGCGGATTTTCACCGGCGTTACTCGACAGCGAGCCTCTTGATTTGTCGGCATATCAGGACGCGCCGAGGGCACGGGTAAGCGAGACCAGCACCATCGCCGTCGCCGAATTGGACGTTTTGCTTGACCTTTCTTCCTCGGACGCCGGCATCGATCCGCGGCTCGCGCGGCTCGGTGTTTGGCGGCTGGCCTCACGACGGGCGCCGCAGGATCGCGAGAGCCCTCTGGGTTTCTGGGCGCTCTATCGTGGCGAACCTCTAAGCGAAATCGCAGTGGTGCGGCGAAGCGAAGATGGCGTCGAAGAAGAGATCGCCTGGGCTCGCCACTGCAACTTCATGTGGTCTTGGAGCGTGAATGACACGCTGCTCGGCATGCAGGGCGCGAGCCTCCTCAAGGGAGCGATACAGGGCAAGCGGAGCCGAGCGCCGATTGACCCAAGCTCACCGCGCAGCCGCGCTGTCCTCCAGGCGCCCCTCATGTTCGCGCGCACCTATGCAAGGCTCGCGGCCGATGCGGCCGAGCGTGCGCTTTGCGAAGATCGTTGGCGCATCCTGCTATCTCGGGGTGATGGTCAACTTCCGACCGTGATCGAACCGCCGGCGCATTCCTATTGGGCCGATCCGTTCGTCGTGAGGCGCGGCGAGCAGTGCCACATCTTTTTCGAAGAGTATTTTTTCGCCACGCGCCGCGGTGTGATTTCCCATGTCTGCGTCGACGATCCGAAGCCAGGCGCGGTGCTTCGCGATTTGAAGTCGACGATGATCATCGACCAACCGCATCACCTCTCATATCCATTCCTGTTTGAGCACAATGGCGAGCTCTTCATGATCCCGGAGTCTAGCGCCGCCCGCACCGTCGAGGCCTGGCGCGCGACTGATTTCCCGCTCCGTTGGGAACGCGCTGCGACCCTCTTCTCGGATGTGAGCGCTGCCGACACATCACTGCTTCAATACAATGGCCGTTGGTGGCTCTTCACCAATCTCGATAGCAGCGGCACGCGCGACCATCGCAGCGAGCTGCACGCCTTCCATGCTGATGACCCGATCGCCGGTCCTTGGGTCCCGCATGCGCTCAATCCCGTGGTTGCCGACGCGCGGTGCGGACGCATGGCCGGTGGGTTCCTGACGGCCGCCGACGGACGGCCGATCCGGTGCGGCCAGGTTCAAGGGCGCCGGTATGGGCAGGAAGTGTCGTATCGCTTGATCACCGAGTTGACCGAAACCGCTTACAGCGAAACGCCGATTGACGGCGTCGCGCCTCTGACGGTCAGCAAGGGTGCACGCACCCATCATGTCGCTGCGCGCGACGGCATGGTTGTCGCCGATGAGTGTTTCGTCGGTTTGAAGCGACGCGGCGCGTCGCGGCGCTGAGGCTGTATTCCACAGGGCCATGACGCAGATCGGCAATTGCGCAGCTGCGCGTAATGCCGCTATCGCGTTCGCGCCGGGCAAAAGCCTCCGAATCGGCGCTAAAGAGCCTTGAGCCGAAGGAACTCCAATGAGCAAAAGCGAACTGATCGAAGGCGTCGAGGCGAAAGAACTCGCCAACGCCATCCGCGCCCTGGCGATGGACGCCGTGGAGCAAGCCAAGAGCGGCCACCCCGGCATGCCGATGGGCATGGCCGACGCGGCGACGGTGCTGTTCGCAAAGTTCCTGAAATACGATCCGAGCAATCCGAGCTGGCCGGATCGCGATCGCTTCGTGCTCTCCGCCGGTCACGGCTCGATGCTGCTCTACGCGTTGCTGCATCTCACCGGCTACGCCGACATGACGCTCGATGAGATCAAGCGCTTCCGGCAACTCGGTTCGAAGACGGCGGGGCACCCGGAAAACTTCCTCGCCAGCGGCATCGAGACGACGACCGGCCCGCTCGGGCAGGGGCTCGCGAATGCTGTCGGCATGGCGATGGCGGAGGCGCATCTCGCGGCGCGGTTTGGCGGCGCGCTCGTCGATCACCGCACTTGGGTGATTGCGGGCGATGGCTGTCTGATGGAAGGCATCAGCCAAGAAGCCATCGCGCTCGCCGGCCGCCAGAAGCTCAACAAGCTGATCGTCATCTGGGACGACAACTCGATCTCGATCGATGGCGCCATCTCGCTCGCTGACGCGACCGATCAAAAGGCCCGCTTCGCCGCCAGCGGCTGGAGCGTGCTCTCGTGCGATGGGCATGACTTCGCTGATGTCGAGCGCGCCTTCGATGCGGCGACGAAATCCGATCGCCCGGTGCTGATCGCGTGCAAGACGACGATCGGTTATGGCTCGCCGAAGAAGGCGGGCACGGCAAAGGCGCACGGTGAAGCGCTCGGCGCGGAGGAACTGGCGGCGACGAAAGCGGCGCTGGGCTGGAAGTATGGGCCGTTTGAAGTGCCGGACCATATTCGCGCGGCATGGCTCAAGGTTGGCGCGCGCGGGGCGGGCAAGCGCGAAGAATGGTCGGCGCGGCTGAAGAAATCCGAACACAAGGACGCGTTCGCCGCGGCGATGAGCGACGGAAATATCGATGCGGCGGTCGCGGCGCTTGGGCTTCACGCGGCGAAGATGGCGGCGGAAAAGCCGTCCTTGGCGACGCGCGCTTCTTCGCATGGCGCGATCGACGCGATGTTCGATGCGTGCCCCGAATTGCTCGGCGGCTCCGCCGATCTCACTGGCTCCAATCTCACCCTCGCCAAAGGCGCGAAGGACTTTACGCCGGAAGACCGCAGCGGACGCTATGTGCGCTACGGCATCCGCGAGCACGGGATGGCTGCTGCGATGAACGGCATGGCGCTGCATGGCGGCGTTGTGCCGTATGGCGGCACGTTCCTGACGTTCGCGGATTATTCGCGCCCGGCGATCCGGCTGGCGGCGCTCATGGGCATTCGCGTCATTCATGTGATGACGCACGATTCCATCGGTCTCGGCGAAGATGGGCCGACGCACCAATCGGTCGAGCATCTCGCCAGTCTGCGCGCGATTCCGAACCTTTACGTCTTCCGCCCGGCTGATGCGGTTGAGACGGCTGAGTGCTGGCAGGCGGCGCTGTTGCGCGACGATGGCCCGAGCCTGCTGGCGCTTTCGCGTCAGGCGACGCCGGCGTTGCGTGATGACGCGAGCGAAAATCTTTCGGCGCGCGGCGCCTACGAATTGCTTCCGGCGGAAGGCGGCGCCTCGCGTGTGGCGATCTTCGCGACGGGCACGGAAGTCGCGCTCGCGGTGAAGGCGCGCGAGATGCTGCAGAAGGACGGCATCCCGACGCGCGTGGTTTCCGCGCCGTGCTTCGAGATGTTTGAGCTGCAGGACGACGTTTATCAGGACGCGGTCTGCGGCGACGATGAGGAGCTAAAGATCGGCTGCGAAGCCGCGGTCGGGCAGGGCTGGTTCGAGGCGTTTGGGCTCGATGTGTTTGTCGGCATGTCGACGTTCGGGACATCGGCGCCGGCCAAGGACGCTTACGCGCATTTCGGCATCACGGCCGAAGCCATCGTCGAAGCGGCGAAAGACCTGCTCTAGTTTCGCGGCGTGCGCCGGCGCCGGCGAAGACGCGCCCGTCCGCCGTATTTGGTTTCACGAATTGGGAATAGCGAAGCGCGCGGGACTAAGAAGTGTCCGCGGTTGTGAGCGCGGGCGCGCTGAGCGTGCGCACGGCGACCGCTGGCGGCGCGCGCATGACGATGGCGTGGAGTTTGGTCAGGCGCCTGATCGCGCGCGGCAAGAGATAGCGACGCGCGAAGCCATCGAGATCGCGGAAGGCGGCGATGAGGCGGCCGATCCGCCCGTGCGCGGTTGGCGCGGCCAGCGCTTTGCGCAAGCGTGAACCGAGGATGGCGCGGTTCAGACCAGGGCGGTTGATGCGCCGGCGAAAGCCGTCTGGCGCGGCGTTGCGGATTTTTCGCGACGGCTGCGGCCGAGCTGGCGCCATCTCGCCCGCGCGGATCATCGCGAGCGCGCACAAGAGCTTCGTCAGCCAGGCAAGCGAGACAAAGCGATAACGCTGGCGAACATGGCGGCGGCTGGTGAAGCCCTCGCCGCAGAGAGCCAACGCAATCCAACTCAACATCGCCACAGCCCAGCTGACGAGCCGGGCTATGCGGTTTGGATTGAGGAGGGGCGGGTGTCTCTGCATGTCGCGCCGCGATTGTCGCTCAGGCTGAGAGCGGTCGGATAGATTCGCGCGATTTTTTTTGTAAGCGATTGAAATTGCGTAGGGCGGCGGTGGGAAATGGGGGGATAGGGGCGTCCGGAGTTGGGTGACAGTCGGGTGACACACACGCACCCGCGGCATGAGCGTTAGTTCGGCACGCCGTGTGCGATGCGTGTGTGTCACCCGACTGCAGACGTTAGCGTCTTCAGCCATTCGGCGCCGCCTAGCGGGCGGCCGGAGGTTGATGCTTTGCGGAGCTTTGTGAGCGCCTCTTGCGCCACGTCTGTTTCGAAGAAGTGCTCCATGTCGCCGCGTACGAAGCGGGCCAGCGGCTCCGTGCGCACTAGCGGATCGTCGCGCCCGACGATGTGTGCGCCGACGCTCGACCATGGCCAATCCCGCGCCCGCTCAACGAGGCCCGCGCGCACTGGGTTGAGCCCGACATAGCGGCTCGCTTGAATGAAGTAGCTGTCGTCCATCGGATAGGACGCAAAGCGGCCTTGCCAGAGATAGCCCGTCCAGCGCTCGCGCTTGTTGACCTCGTAGGTGTATCGCCAATGCAGCGGCGCGAGCGCGGCGCGCAGGCCGCCTTCGTCGCGCGGCGTGAGGATGAGGTGAACGTGGTTGGGCATCAGACAATAGCCCCAACACTCCACGTTCGCCTTGGCGCACCATTCGGCGGCAAGCTGAAGATAGCGGATATAGTCGGCGTCGCGAAAAAACGTCGGTTGGCGGCGATTGCCGCGCTGGGTGACATGATGCGGCGTGAGCGGCGCCACAATCCGTGCCAAACGCGCCATTAGGCCCTCCGATTGCGGCAATGTACACGTTTTGTTCTTTTGTACAAGTAGGAAAATGTACAAGTGGGAAAAAGGAAAAAGTGTGTGTCACCCTTTCCGGTCGTTGGCATACGCTTCCCCCAAGAGATTCCTTGGCTCACGCCTCGCGGCTGTGCTTTCCAAATTCCCAGCCTCGGCAGCCCTCGGAGATGAAGCGCTGGCGGAACTCGTCCGAACACATGTTGACGCCGCCCAAACGCATGGGCAGGCGCCAAAAATGTCTGCCCGTGATTGCGCGCGCATCAACGGTCCACACGGCCTCGAGCCGCTGGGAAAGGTGCGCCGTGCCGCCTGGCGCGAGCGTGTTTTCCGCCGCCGCGCTTCGCTTAATGTCCGCCTCATACCCCGCGCGACCGAAGCCAGAGTAAAAGTCCGTTTGATCCACAACGATGGCGTCAATGCGTGGCGGACATATCAGGAGCCAATAAGCGCGTTCGGAAGCACCTTTCTGCAGACGTGATTTCACCTGCACACGGAGAAAATCGTGCACGTTCGGCTCAAGCGCCTCCAACATGTCGCGAACAACTGGACTGAGGAGAAATGGGCCTGGTTCCCAGCCGAGAACGTCAGGCAACTTGTCCAGGTCTTCCGTCTCAACCAAAAGCTCGCGCGGAATAGCGGCGCGTTCATCTGCAGAAACTGCATCACCCAGTGCGAGAAGTGCAAGAAGCCGCCCGCTAATCGGTGGGTGGAATTGTTTCATAACCGCATCATCATCAACGAGAGACATTCCAACCGAGTACGCCATCACCGCTCTCTCCCTGCTTCCTCCACCCGCCGCTGCAAGGGCGAGAGGAGGAATTCGATGATGCGGCGCCGGCCAGTTCTGATTTCTGCGGTTGTGAGCCAAGTCCGGCAGTGAGCGGCGTCGCGTGTCCGTTCACGTTAATCGAGAATTGCTGCAACTCAACTCGGGCGGGCGGAGCACCGGTGACACACACGCATTGTGACGAGTGACAGTGACGGGTGACACACACGCACTCGCCGTGTTTGCGCGAGTTTGGCGCCGTCTGT
>CALBST010000181.1 GCA_937967425.1 uncultured Caulobacteraceae bacterium | reverse complement strand
GCCGTGCGCGGCTGGGCGCTGACGCTCGGCGTGCTGTTTCACGCGGCGCTCTCGTTTCTGCCGGGCGGACAAGTTTGGATCGTGATGGATGCCTCGCGCAGCACCGAACTCTCGGTGATGTTCTACGTCCTGCACATCTTCCGCATGACGGTGTTCTTTGTGCTCGCCGGCTTCTTTGCGCGCATGTTGCTCGAGAAGCGCGGCGTTGGCGGTTTCGTAAAGAACCGGCTGACCCGCATCGGCATCCCGCTGGTTTCCGCGTGGCCGATCGTCATGACCGCGTTCATCGCGGTGATCATCTGGGTGGCGATCCGCGCCAATGGCGGGGTTGCGCCGGAAAACTCTGAACCGCCGCCGCCGCTGACAGCCGAGACGTTCCCGTGGCTGCACCTGTGGTTCTTGTATGCGTTGCTGATCTTCTACGCAGCCGCGCTGCTGCTGCGTGGGGTGTTTTCAGTGATTGGTCGCAATGGCGCGTTCGGCGCGCGCGTTGTCGATCCGATCGTGCGCGTTGTCGCAGGTCCTGGCGCGCCCGTGATCTTGGCGATCCCGGTCGCGGCGCTGCTTTTCTTCACACCGAACTGGTTCGGCTGGTTCGGCATCGAAACGCCGGACCGCGGTGTCATCCCGCAGCTCACCTCGCTCGCAATCTTCTTCATCGCGTTCGGCCTTGGTTGGCTGATCCAGCGTCAGCCGCGCGTGCTGCGTGGGTGGGGCGAGCGCTGGGCGATCTATGTCGGCCCGGCCGCCGGCGCGACGATTGGCTGCTTAATGATCGCCGGTGTTACGCCGGTGTTCGCTCCGGCGACCCGCGATCTGCAAACGCTTGGCTATGCCGCGCTTTACGCCTTCGCGATCTGGGCCTGGACGATCGCGATCATCGGCTTCGGCGTGCGCTTCCTTTCGAAAGAGAGCCCGGCGCGCCGCTACCTCGCGGACGCGTCGTACTGGATCTACATCGTCCACATTCCGGTGGTGATCGTGCTGCAAGCGGCGCTCGCGCCTTACCCTTGGCCGTGGTTCGTGAAATATCCGCTGCTCTTGGCTATTGCGTTCGCGATCATGCTGGCGAGCTACCAATGGTTTGTGCGCTATTCTTTCATCGGCGCGATTCTCAACGGCAAGAAGCAAAAACCCGCAAAGCGCCCGCGGCGTGAACCGCAACTCGCGGCGGCGGAATAGGAGAGAGCGATGGCAACCGATCTGCAGAGTGCGCGCGACGATCTCGCTTACATGCGCTCGCTCGTCAGCGGCGGCAGCGCCATGCAGGCGACAATTGGTGAAGCGTTTACGTGGGCGGGCGCGCTCTACGGCGTTCAATGTCTGCTGCACTGGTTGCAGACTTTGCGCCTGATGCCGGGAGAGGGCTTGGGCGCGATGGCGATCGCGTTCGTTCCCACAGCGGTGTTCTGCGTCATTCTTGGGATCATCATCTGGAAGGATCGCAAGAAGCCGCCAACGAGCGCTGCCTCGCGCTCGTTGAACGCGGTGTTTCAAGGCGCGGGCCTCGCCAATCTGGTGATGGCGTTCGTGTTCGGTTATGGCGCCGCGAAAGCGGAGAATTTCGGTCTGTGGCTCTATCATCCTATCGTTGTTTGCATGTTTCAGGGCGTCGCGTGGTACGTCGCTTGGAACATCATGCGCCAAGCCTGGCTCGCGCTGGTCGCGGCGGGGTGGTTCATCACGACAATCACGCTCGGCATCGCGGTGTTCGGCGACATCGGCGCCTATCTGCTGACCTTGGGCCTCGCACTCATCCTGTTGATGGCTGTGCCGGGCGCGGTCATCTGGCGCCGCGCGAAGAAGAGCGGCTGAGAGCCGTGGCTTCGTTCGACATCGGCAAGCTGGACGACGTCATCCACGGGCGCGTGCGCCTCGGCGTGATGGCGTATCTGGCTGAGGTCGAGGTCGCGGACTTCACCGAGCTGAAGAACCTGCTCGATGTCACGCAGGGCAATCTTTCCGTGCACCTGCGCAAGCTGGAGGAGGCGGGCTATGTCTCGATCGACAAGAGCTTCATCGACCGCAAGCCGCTGACGCGCGTGCGCCTGACGGATGGCGGCCGCAGCGCGTTCGCCGCCTACCTCGAAGCCATCGGCAAGTTGGTAGGCGGCGGTTAGCATCAGCCGAGCAGTTCAAACCGCATCGCGTCGAAATCGAGCACATAGCCGCGGCCGGAGCGCAGCAAGTCCTGGCCGATGAGGCCGTGCTGGTTGCGGTCGTTCTCGGTCACGCGCACGTCTTGCAGCGTCACAGTGCGTCCGCCGGCGTTGACGTCGATGGATGCGATGGCGAGCGCGTTATCGTGCGTGATCTCGCCGCCTGCGCCGCCCAATGTGGTCGAGCGCGTCTCCGCGCCCTGAACGAGTGCGGGGAAGTCACGCGCGGCGCGCATGCTGAAGCCGGTCCGGCGGGCGCCGGTGTCGATGATCATCACGAGCGTGGCATTGGCGGCGGGGACCTCGATCTCGGCTATTGGCTGCAAGCCGTCGAGGATCATGTTGGACTCGCCACTGCGTGACGAACGGCGATGGTGCAGATGTTCGGCTCCATCGTTGATCGCGAACTCGAGCCGGCCGAATTCCACCAGCACCGGGAAGCCGACGATCGCCTCGATCTTGTAGGCGCCGCCGCCAAAGGTCAGCGCTTGGTCGGGCAAGACGATGAAGAGGACGTCGTGAAAAACGCCGCCCGCGAGCGTCAGTGTCTCGGCGATGGCTAGGCGCGCGTCCGCGTCGCCGGTGGCGCTGCCGACGGTGACGTGCGCATCGAGGAATCGCAGACCCAAGCGTTCCGCTACCGATTGTGCGATGGTGGAATAGCTGGCGCCGGTGTCGAGCACGGCATCGAGCGTGACGCCATTGATGGTAGTGTCGGCGCGGGCGAGTTGAGCGAGATCGCGCGTGATTGCGGTTTCGCCGCTTGCGGCGACTGTCGAACGCATGCGCGGCGCCTCGGCCAGTGCTTCCGCGAAAATGCGGGCCTGGGTGTTGGCGGCGGTGGTCGTCGCGTCTTGCTCAATGCCGAAGGCCGCCGCCGCGGACATCGCTTCGGCGGCCTCCGCGAACCGGCTTTGGCGCAGATAGACGCCGGAGAGCGTCTGCCAGGCGGAAGCGCGGAGCTCGCCGCTTAGCGCGCGCGAACGGGCGGCGGTGCGCAGGTTCCGGATGGCCTCCTCATCCTGGCGATGGAGCGCGGCAAGCACGCCGCGCGCCAAGGCGGCCTCGCGGCTACGGCCCTCGCCGAGGCCGGCGAGGGCGCTGGTGTCGCGGGCTTCGATGGCGGCCGAGAGATCGGCGGTTTGGGCGAAGGCGGCGCCCGAGGAAATCAGGGCAATAGAGGCGGCGATGGCCAGAAGCGATCGATTCATGATACTCACCTGTGATTGGTCACTGGTGGTATATATCGAATATCAATATGGAGCACAAGCGTGACTTTGCG
This sequence comes from uncultured Caulobacteraceae bacterium, assembly GCA_937967425.1. Next base: position 19,851 of record CALBST010000181.1, on the reverse strand, counting down.
CAACGCAATTTTGGGCCTCGTGGCGGAGAGCCCAAAGACCGGCTTCGATCTGCTCAAGGATTTCGATGTCGCCCGCTCGGTGCTTTGGCCGGCGCCGCAGAACGAGGTGTACCGGGTGCTGCGCCAACTGGCCGAGGAGGGGTTGATCGAGCAGACCGCCGTCGGGGCGCGCGGCGCGCGGACCTATGCGATCACCGAGGCGGGCCGCGAGCAGCTTATCGCGTGGCTGCGCGAACCGAGCGACTACACGCTGCGCTATGAGCCTATGCTGAAGGCGGTGTTTCTCGGAGATGGCGATTCCGAGTTGCGCCGCCAGCGCGCCGCCGACGACGCTGTATTCTTCAAGGCGCAGGTCGCGCATCTTGAACGCATCGAAGCCGAGCGAACCGGCCCAGATCCGCGTCGCGACGCGCGCCGGATGGCGCTGCACTTTTATCGCGCGATGGCGGCTTGGGCGGATGGCGTGTCGGAGGAGGCGTAGAAATCAGGCCCGCGTGGCGCAGATCACCCAGCTGATGCCGTTATAGGGCTCGTCGGAAAACTTCGCGCCGCCGGCATAGTTGAGGGAGTGGCAGATCTGATCGGCGTCGTTGCCAAGGACCGGCGTCGGGAAACGGATCATCACCATGCGCACGCCATCGCGCTGGGCTGGGAGTTCTTCGATCATCATGGCGCCGCGCTGCTGGGCGGCGGCGATCGGTGCAATCGCCAAAGTCAAAGCCGCGGCTAAGCAGGCGAGTAAGCGCATCGGGATTCTCCTCAATGAGGATCAGATCGCTAGCGCAATTGCTTGGAAAGGCCAGGGGCGTGAATGGCGGCGCTGTGGAGATCGGCGCGCCGTGTTCCTTGGACCACGGGAGCAGCTACCCTCTTGCCAAAAGCAGGAAAGCGTGCCTGCGCCTCTTGCGGCGCTGCAATAAAGCGTGCATATGCCCCGATCCGGCGGGGTTAACCCCTCGCCGATCCTGTCCGAGACTGCAGGCGCCAGACACATGGTAAGCCCGAGAGGGCTCTTTGTGTGTGGCTTAAATCGTTGAAAGCTCACGCTTTCTCGAGCCAGCAATAGACAGAAGCTGACGTTTTTCGGGGGTGGCTGTCAAGCCGTCTCCCGCAGGCCGGCTCCTGGGACAGGCTGCGCGCGGATCGCGCGCCGCTCGGGGGTTTTAACCATCGGCCGGCTGATCCGCGTGCGCTTACGACAGCGCCTGGATTGGCCGGGCGCTGCCTCCGGGTTCACGCGTGAACCCGGTCCTTTAGCAAGGCCCGGCCGTATTCGCGGCCGGGAGGGGAGACCGCAATGGATCGTGCTCAGAAAGCCGAAACGGTGGAATCGCTGAAAGGCGTTTTTGCCGGCGCCGGTGTGGTGGTCGTCGGCCACTATTCTGGTCTTACCGTTGCGGATTTGACGGTGCTGCGTAATCGCCTTCGCACCGAAGGCGCCGCGCTCAAAGTCGTGAAGAACCGGCTCGTGAAGCTGGCCATCGACGGTACGCCTAAGTCGTCCGCCGCTGACCTGTTCAAGGGCCCAACGGCCATCGCCTATTCCGCTGACCCGATCTCGGCCGCCAAGGTCGCTGTCGCGTACGCCAAGGAGAAGGAACAGTTCGCCATTCTCGGCGGCCTGTTCGGCGATCAGCTGCTCGATAAGGATGGGATCGCGGCGCTCGCCACGATGCCTTCGCTCGACGAGCTGCGCGGCAAGATTATCGGCCTGGTGCAGGCGCCCGCGACCAAGATCGCCGGCGTGCTGGCTGCGCCGGGTGGTCAGCTGGCCCGTGTTCTCAACGCTTACGCGACCAAGGACGCCGCCTAACCGTCATTTCCGCATTGCATTGAAAATCCAAGATAAACGTCAGGAACAAGTATCATGGCAAACCTCGAAAAGATCGTCGAAGACCTTTCGGCGCTGACCGTCCTCGAAGCTGCTGAGCTCTCGAAGATGCTGGAAGAAAAGTGGGGCGTTTCGGCCGCTGCGCCGGTCGCCGTTGCTGCTGTTGGTGGCGGCGCTGCTGCGGGCGGTGCGCCGGCTGAAGAGAAGACCGAGTTCACGGTCCAACTCACCAGCGCTGGCGACAAGAAGATCGAAGTCATCAAGGAAGTCCGCGCGATCACGGGTCTCGGCCTGAAGGAAGCCAAGGACCTCGTTGAAGGCGCGCCGAAGCCGGTGAAGGAAGGCGTGAACAAGGCGGATGCCGAAAAGTTCAAGGCCCAACTTGAAAAGGCCGGTGCGAAGGTCGATCTGAAGTAACTCGCAAACATTGGACGGAAGCAGGGGCCCAAACGGCCTCCGCTTCCGTCTTTTGCGCGTCTCAACTTGGAGATGCGCCGGAATGTCCCCCGCCCGGGATGTTCTGAACAAAGGGTCGGGTTCGCGCTCTCGGGCGCGGAGCCAGGGCGGAAGAGGCGGCTCATGCGCCGCGCTTGGCGGGCCTAGTGGCCGGGGTCCGCAGGAAAGCGCAGCGCGCATTGGGAAGAACAGATGGCTCTGTCCTACACCGGTAAGAAGCGTATCCGTAAGTCGTTCGGGAAGATTCCCGAAGCAGGTTCGATGCCGAACCTGATCGAGGTGCAAAAGAGCTCCTACGATCAATTCCTGCAGAAAGACGCTCGTTCCTATGAGCGCATTGAAGAAGGCCTACAGGCCGTTTTCAAGTCCGTATTCCCAATCCGCGATTTCTCGGATCGCGCTGTGCTGGAATATGTGTCGTACGAATTCGAAGAGCCGAAGTTCGACGTCGAAGAGTGCCAACAGCGCGACATGACCTACGCAGCTCCCTTGAAGGTGAAGCTGCGCCTCATCGTTTTTGAAACGGATGAAGAGACGGGCGCGAAGTCGGTCAAGGACATCAAGGAACAAGACGTCTATCTGGGCGACATTCCGCTGATGACGGATAAGGGCACGTTCGTGGTGAACGGCACCGAGCGCGTGATCGTGTCTCAGATGCACCGTTCGCCGGGCGTGTTCTTCGATCACGACAAGGGCAAGACGCACGCTTCGGGCAAGCTGTTGTTCGCCGCGCGCGTGATCCCGTATCGCGGCTCGTGGCTCGACTTCGAGTTCGACGCCAAGGACATCATGTTCGTCCGCATCGACCGCAAGCGTAAGCTGCCGGCGACGACGCTGCTTTACGCGCTCGGCATGTCGAGCGAGCAAATCCTGGCGACGTTCTACCAGACGTCGATCTACAAGCGCGTGAAGGCGGGCTGGACCACGAAGTACCGCGCCGAACGCTGGCGCGGCGTGAAGCCGACCTATGATCTCGTCGACGCGAAGACCGGCAAGGTCGTCGCAGAAGCCGGCAAGAAGATTTCGGCGCGCAATGCGAACAAGCTGGTCGAAGACGGCGTCGTGGACATCCAAGTCCCGTCGGAAGACCTGTTCGACCGCTACATCGCTGAAGACATCGTCAATCCGGAAACGGGTGAGATCTATGTCGAAGCCGGCGACGCGCTGAGCGAAGCCGTGCTGGCGACGCTGATCGAGTCCGGCATCCATGATCTGCCGATCCTCGACATCGATCCGGCGACCGTCGGCCCGTACATTCGCAACACGCTTAAGCTCGACAAGAATGAGAACCGCGAACAAGCGCTGTTCGACATCTATCGCGTGATGCGTCCGGGTGAGCCGCCGACGATCGATACAGCTGAAGTGTTGTTCAACGGCTTGTTCTCCGATCCAGAGCGTTACGATCTTTCCGCAGTGGGCCGCGTGAAGATGAACATGCGCCTCGGGCTCGATACGGATGACACCATCCGCATCCTGCGCCTGGAAGACATCCTCGAAGTGCTCAAGACGCTGACCGATCTGCGCGATGGCCGCGGCGAAGTCGACGACATCGATAACCTGGGCAACCGCCGCGTGCGCTCGGTCGGCGAGCTGATGGAAAATCAGTATCGCATCGGCTTGCTGCGCATGGAGCGTGCGATCAAGGAACGCATGTCGTCCGTCGATATCGAAACGGTGATGCCGCACGACCTGATCAACGCGAAGCCGGCGGCTGCCGCCGTGCGCGAGTTCTTCGGTTCGTCGCAGCTCTCGCAGTTCATGGACCAAACCAACCCGCTCTCTGAGATCACGCACAAGCGCCGTCTCTCGGCGCTGGGCCCGGGTGGTCTGACGCGCGAGCGCGCGGGCTTCGAAGTCCGCGACGTGCACCCGACGCACTATGGCCGTATCTGCCCGATCGAAACGCCGGAAGGCCCGAACATCGGTCTGATCAACTCGCTGGCGACGCACGCGCGCGTCAACAAGTACGGTTTCATCGAAAGCCCGTACCGCAAGGTGTCGAACGGCAAGCCGTCGAAAGAGATCGTCTATCTCTCGGCGATGGAAGAGGCCAAGCACAAGATCGCGCAGGCCAACGCCCTCATCGACGAGAAGGGCAACCTCTCGGAAGCGTTCGTGCAAGCGCGCCAAAACGGCGAAGCGCAATTGATCCCGCGCGAAGAAATCGACCTCATGGACGTGTCGCCGAAGCAGGTTGTTTCGGTTGCCGCGGCGCTCATCCCGTTCCTTGAGAACGACGACGCCAACCGCGCGCTCATGGGCTCGAACATGCAACGTCAAGCGGTGCCGCTCTTGCGCGCCGATGCGCCGATCGTCGGCACGGGCATGGAAGGCACGGTCGCGCGCGACTCCGGCGCGGCTATCGTCGCGCGCCGCGCAGGCGTGGTCGAGCAGGTCGACAGCCAACGTATCGTCATCCGTGCGACGGAAGAGAAGGACCCGACCAAGCCGGGCGTCGATATCTATCGTCTGCTCAAGTTCCAGCGTTCGAACCAGAACACCTGCATCACCCAGCGCCCGATCGTGCGGGTCGGCGATCAGGTGCGTGAAGGCGACATCATCGGCGACGGTCCGTCGACCGAACTGGGCGAACTCGCGCTCGGCCGCAACGTGCTCGTCGCGTTTATGCCGTGGAACGGCTACAACTTCGAAGATTCGATCCTGATCTCCGAACGCATCGTCAAAGACGACGTGTTCACCTCGATCCACATCGAAGAGTTCGAAGTCGCCGCCCGCGATACCAAGCTCGGTCCGGAAGAGATCACCCGCGACATCCCGAACGTCGGCGAAGAGGCGCTTCGCAACCTCGACGAAGCGGGCATCGTGGCGATCGGCGCCGAACTTGAGCCGGGCGATATTCTCGTAGGCAAGGTCACACCGAAGGGCGAAAGCCCGATGACGCCGGAAGAAAAGCTGCTGCGCGCCATCTTCGGTGAAAAGGCCTCCGACGTGCGCGACACGTCGCTGCGTCTGCCGCCGGGCGTCAACGGTACGGTCGTCGAAGTGCGGGTGTTCAACCGTCACGGGGTCGACAAGGATCAGCGCGCGCTGCAGATCGAGAAGGAAGAAATCGAACGCCTCGCCAAGGACCGCGACGACGAACTCGCGATCCTCGAGCGCAACATTTTCGGCCGCCTGCAAGAGATCATGATCGGCAAGCAAGCCGCGTCTGGTCCGAAGGGCTTCAAGAAGGGCGAGATCACGGCCGAAAGCCTTGAGCCGTTCTCCAAGGGCCAATGGTGGCAGTTCGGCCTCGAAGACGAAGCCGCGATGGCCGAGATCGAAGGCCTGAAGAAGCAGTACGACGACGCCAAAAAGCGTCTCGATGCGCGCTTCTCGGACAAGGTTGATAAGCTCACCCGCGGCGACGAACTGCCGCCGGGCGTGATGAAGGTCGTCAAAGTGTTCGTCGCGGTGAAGCGCAAGCTGCAACCGGGCGACAAGATGGCCGGCCGTCACGGCAACAAGGGCGTCATCTCGAAAATTGTGCCGGTGGAAGACATGCCGTTCCTCGATGACGGCACCCATGTCGACATCGTGCTGAACCCGCTGGGCGTGCCGTCGCGCATGAACGTCGGTCAGATTCTCGAAACGCACTTGGGTTGGGCCTGCGCCGGCATCGGCAAGCAAATCCGCCACGCACTCGAAACCTTCGAGCGCGACGGCGATAAGAAGCCGCTCGAAGCCAAGCTGAAGGAAGTCTACGGCAAGGAAGAACTGCCGAAGACAACCGAAGAGCTCAAAGAGCTCGCCCAAAACATCTCAAAGGGCGTGCCGATCGCAACGCCTGTGTTTGACGGCGCCAAGGACGCGGACATCCGCGCCATGCTGAAGGAGGCGGGCTTCTCTGAAACCGGCCAAGTTCAGCTCCGCGATGGCACAACGGGCGAGACGTTTAAGCGTCCGGTCACCGTCGGCTACATCTACATGCTGAAGCTGCACCACTTGGTGGACGACAAGATCCACGCACGCAGCATCGGCCCGTACTCGCTCGTCACCCAGCAACCGCTGGGCGGCAAGGCGCAGTTCGGCGGTCAGCGCTTCGGCGAAATGGAAGTGTGGGCGCTCGAAGCCTACGGCGCGGCCTACACGCTGCAGGAAATGCTGACAGTGAAGTCGGACGACGTCGCCGGCCGGACCAAGGTCTACGAGGCGATCACGCGCGGCCACGACACGTTCGAAGCGGGCATCCCCGAGTCGTTCAACGTGCTCGTGAAGGAAATGCGCTCGCTCGGCCTCAACGTGGAACTGGTCGACGGCACGCGCCTGAAGGCAGCCGAGTAAACAGGACTATCCCGCGCGCTGCCCAGGCGGCGCGCGGGCGCGAGATTGAAAATGCCACCGTTAGTCCCGGCCGCACACCGGGGCGAGGAAGGTAAGAGAGAATGAGCGCTATGAACCAAGAGCTGATCAACAACACGTTCGGCAACAACCAGCCGCCGGCGCCGGTGTTCGATCAGATCAAGATTTCGATCGCGAGCCCCGAGCAGATCAAGTCGTGGAGCTTCGGCGAAATCAAAAAGCCGGAAACGATCAATTACCGCACCTTCAAGCCCGAGCGTGACGGCCTCTTCTGCGCGCGCATTTTTGGCCCGCAGAAGGACTACGAGTGCATCTGCGGCAAATACAAGCGGATGAAGTACAAGGACATCATCTGCGAAAAATGCGGTGTCCAAGTTACGCTGGCGCGCGTCCGCCGTGAGCGTATGGGCCACATCGAACTCGCCGCGCCGGTCGCGCACATCTGGTTCCTGAAGTCGCTGCCGAGCCGCATCGCGCTGATGCTCGACATGGCGCTGAAGGACATCGAGAAGGTGCTGTACTTCGAACAGTACATCGTGCTCGAACCGGGCCTGACGCCGCTCGAAGCCAAGCAGCTTCTCACCGAAGAAGAATACATCAAGGCGCAGGACGAGTACGGCGAAGACAGCTTCACCGCCTCGATCGGCGCCGAAGCCGTGCGCGAATTGCTGATGGCGCTGAACCTCGAAAAAGAGGCTGAGCAGCTGCGCAAGGAGATCGCGGAATCGACCTCGGAGCTGAAGCCGAAGAAGCTGGCGAAGCGCCTGAAGCTGGTCGAAGCGTTCATCCGCTCCGGCAACAAGCCGGAATGGATGATCCTGACCATCGTGCCGGTGATCCCGCCGGAACTGCGTCCGCTGGTGCCGCTCGATGGCGGCCGCTTCGCGACGTCGGATCTGAACGACCTCTATCGCCGCGTCATCAACCGCAACAACCGCTTGAAGCGGCTGATGGAGCTCCGCGCGCCGGACATCATCATCCGCAACGAAAAGCGGATGCTGCAGGAAGCGGTTGATGCGCTGTTCGACAACGGCCGCCGCGGCCGCGTCATCACCGGCGCCAACAAGCGTCCGCTGAAGTCGCTCGCCGACATGCTGAAGGGTAAGCAAGGCCGCTTCCGTCAGAACCTGCTCGGCAAGCGCGTCGATTATTCCGGCCGCTCGGTCATCGTCGTCGGTCCGGATCTGAAGCTGCACCAGTGCGGCTTGCCGAAGAAGATGGCGCTCGAACTGTTCAAGCCGTTCATCTACGCGCGCCTCGACATCAAGGGGCTCTCCGGCACCGTGAAGCAATCGCGCCGCATGGTCGAAAAGGAGCGTCCGGAAGTTTGGGACGTGCTCGAAGAGGTCATCCGCGAGCACCCGGTTCTTCTGAACCGCGCGCCGACGCTGCACCGCTTGGGCATCCAGGCGTTCGAGCCGAAGCTGATCGAAGGCAAGGCGATCCAGCTGCACCCGCTGGTCTGCGCCGCGTTCAACGCTGACTTCGACGGCGACCAGATGGCCGTGCACGTTCCGCTGTCGCTCGAAGCGCAGCTGGAAGCGCGCGTGCTGATGATGTCGACGAACAACATCCTCTCTCCGGCGAACGGCAAGGCGATCATCGTGCCGTCGCAGGATATCGTGCTTGGTCTCTACTACCTCTCGCTGATGAAGGAAGGCGAGCCAGGTGAGGGCAAGCTGTTCGGTTCGATCGGTGAAATCGAGTCTGCGCTCGAAGCGGGCGTCGTGACGCTGCACACCAAGATCAAGGCGCGCTACGAAACCGTCGATGCCGATGGCAAGCCGGTGCGCAAGACGATCGAGACGACGCCGGGCCGCATGAAGCTCGCGGAAGTGCTGCCGAAGCATCCGAAGGTCAGCTATTCGCTGCTCGATCAGACGCTGACGAAGAAGGAAATCGGCAACCTGATCGACAACGTCTATCGGTTCTGCGGCCAGAAGGCGACGGTGATCTTCGCCGATCGCATGATGCAGCTCGGCTTCAAGGAAGCGGCGCGCGCCGGCATTTCGTTCGGCATGGCCGACATGGTCGTGCCGAAGGCGAAGGAAACGCTCGTCGAAGAAACGCGCAAACGCGCTGCGGAATACGAGCAGCAATACGCCGACGGCCTCATCACCAAGGGCGAGAAGTACAACAAGGTCGTCGACGCCTGGTCGAAGTGCACCGACAAAGTTGCCGACGCGATGATGGAAGAGGCGTCAAAGCCGGCCAAACTCAAGGATGGCCGCACGGGCGAACTCAACTCCGTCTTCATGATGGCGCACTCGGGCGCGCGTGGTTCGAAGAACCAGATGAAGCAGCTCGCCGGCATGCGTGGCCTGATGGCCAAGCCGTCGGGTGAAATCATCGAGACGCCGATCATCTCGAACTTCAAAGAGGGCCTCTCGGTTCTCGAATACTTCAACTCGACCCACGGCGCCCGTAAGGGCCTCGCGGACACCGCGTTGAAGACCGCGAACTCGGGTTACCTCACGCGCCGTCTCGTCGACGTCGCGCAGGACTGCATCATCACCGAAGAAGATTGCGGCACCCAGGACGGCATCCAGATGACCCCGGTCATCGATGGCGCCGACATTGTCGTGTCGCTCGGCACCCGCATTCTCGGCCGTACGACGGCACTGCCGGTCAACGATCCGGGCACGGGCAAGCAGATCGTGCCGGCGGGCGCCTTCCTCGATGAAGACACCGTCGCGATGATCGAAAAGGCAGGTGTGCAAGCCGTTAAGGTCCGCTCTGTGCTGACCTGCGAAACGCGCACGGGCGTCTGCGGCGCCTGCTATGGCCGCGACCTCGCGCGCAACACGCAGGTGAATATCGGCGAAGCTGTCGGCGTCATCGCGGCGCAATCGATCGGTGAGCCGGGCACCCAGCTCACGATGCGCACGTTCCACATCGGCGGTGCGGCTCAGCTGGCTGAATCGTCCGTCATGGAATCGGCGCACGACGGCTCGGTGAAGTTCATCGACCGCAACACCGTGAAGAACGCCCAAGGCGATCTGATCGTGATGAGCCGCAACATGAAGGTCACGATTGTCGATGACGACGGCAAGGAGCGCCAGACCTTCAAGCCGCCGTTCGGCGCCCGCCTTCGCGTTGACGAGAAATCGAAGATCAAGCGCGGCGATCGCATCGCCGAGTGGGATCCCTACGCGACGCCGATCCTTACCGAAGTGGCCGGCAAGGTTCGCTTCGAGGATCTGACGGATGGCGTGGCCGTCCGTGACGAGTTCGACGAAGCCACCGGCATCTCGTCGAAAGTCGTCATCGATTGGCGCTCGACCACGAAGGGTACGGACCTGAAGCCGAGCATTTCGGTGCTCAATGCCAAGGGCGTGGCGACCAAGACGTACTCGCTGCCTGTCGGCGCCATTCTCTCGGTGGCCGATGGCGACGAAGTTACGCCTGGCCAAGACCTTGCGCGGATGCCGACGGGTGGCGCGAAAACCCGCGACATCACGGGTGGTTTGCCGCGCGTCGCGGAACTGTTCGAAGCCCGCCGCCCGAAGGATCACGCGATCATCTCCGAAGGCGATGGCCGCGTGGAGTTCGGCAAGGACTACAAGAACAAGCGCCGCCTGCGCGTTGTGCCGGAAGATGAGAGCCTCGAGCCGATCGAGTACATGATCCCGAAGGGCAAGCACATTCCGGTGCAAGAAGGCGACTTCGTGAAGAAGGGTGACTACCTGCTCGACGGCAACCCCGCACCGCAGGACATCCTCTCGATCATGGGCGTCGAAGCGCTGGCGAATTACCTCGTTGAGGAAATTCAGAAGGTGTACCGCCTGCAGGGCGTGCCGATTAACGACAAGCACATCGAGGTGATCGTTCGCCAGATGCTGCAGAAGGTCGAGATCATGGAAGCGGGTGACACCGAATTCCTGAAGGGCGAAGCCGTCGAAGCGCTCGACCTCGAGGACGAGAACAAGCGCGTCAAAGAACTTGGTCTGCAGCCGGCGACGGCTCAGCCCATGCTGCTCGGCATCACCAAGGCCTCGCTGCAAACGCGCTCGTTCATCTCGGCGGCGTCGTTCCAAGAAACCACGCGCGTGCTCACCGAAGCTGCCTCCTACGGCAAGTCGGACACGCTCGAAGGTCTCAAGGAAAACGTCATCGTCGGCCGTCTCATCCCGGCCGGCACCGGCGGTCAGCTGCGTCGCTATCAAAAGCTCGCGGCGGAGCGCGATGCGCAACTGGCGATCGAGCGCGGCGAAGACGCCCGTCTGGCGCAGCCGCAAACCGAAGCGGCCGAATAAGACTCAGGGAAGAAACGTCCATAAACAAGCGGCCCGGGAGCGATCCCGGGCCGCTTCAATTTGTGGCTCAGAACTGGGGTACTGGGGGTCCGCCGGGCTGTTGCTGGTCCTGCGGCGGCCGCTGCGGGCCTGAGCCGAATTGGTAGGTCAGCCCGAACCGTACGCGCGCGCCGGGGCTCGCGAACTCGGTGCGTTCGAAATAGTCGTCGGTCGTGATCTCGGAGACGTTGTTCTGCGAGCTGAAGATGTCTTGCGCCATCAGGTTGGCGTAGAGGCGATCCGTGAGTTTTCGCCGCCAAGTGAAGTTGGCCGTGACGAACTCATCCAGATCGCTTTGCAGCGTGTGGCGCGGACCTTGGAAGCGTAGTTCGAACTGCAGCTGATCGGCGCCGATCGCGTTTTGATCGACATCGCGATAATCGAGCGAGGCGGAGCCGTCATATTCGAACTCGCTGCGACGCGTGGTGACGCCGCCGCTCAGCGCGTCGAACTCCCGCTCCATCAGGTTGATGTTGGCGGAATAGCGCCAGTTCTCGTTGATCGGCGCGCGGAGGATGGCTTGCACCCCGCGTTGCTCGCTTGTGCCGGCGTTGACGGTCGTCGTCAGGATCACGCCGTCGGGCGTCACTTCCGTGAATGGTGAGAAGATGTCGTCGCTGATGCGGTTGTAGAAGGTGAGGCTGAAGCTCTTGCCAGCATTCTGGTAGGTGAAATTGGCCTCGTACGCATCGGTAAGGGACGGCTCCAGCAATGGATTGCCGCCGATGGCGCGGTCGGTGTCGATGAAGCGAAGATTCGGATCCAACTGCTGGAAACCTGGGCGCTGAATGCGGCTGGTGTAGCTCAGATCGACATTGATGTTGTTGCCGAGCCCGCGCCGGATATGGATGCTCGGGAAGTATCGGGTGTCGACGTCGTCTGTCTCCAGTCCGCCGGAGACGACTTCGCGGCGATAGCTCTCAGCACGCAGACCGGGTTGCCACGTCCAATCGCCGGTCTCGAACTGGAACGTGCCGTAAGCGGCGAGCGTCTGCTGGCGGCCTTCGAGCAAAGTTGTGAAATCCGGCGGAACTGCGGGGCCGGACAGCGTTTCGCGCCGGTTTTCGATGTCTTGGTCGGAGGTGTCAAACGCGAGGCCCATGCTGAGAAAGCGATCTTCGCCGAAGGGGCGATCGTATTCGAGGCGCGTATTGGTGTTGGTCTGATCAGCGGAATTGCTGGCGAGCACTTCGCTCGCGACACCGATGACGGGCGTGAACGAGAACGTCTGATCGAAATCGACGCCGTGCTCCTGAACCATGGTGTTGAAGCGCAATTGTTCGCGTGGGCGCGTGCCGTCTTGCTGGAAATCGAAGGTGAGTTGATCGTTGCGGAATTCGACTTCGTTCAGGATCGCTTGCGAAGAGAAGGGCGCGCCGTTCAGGGCTGTCTCCGTTTCGCGCAGAATGTCATTGCCGCCGCGCACGTTGTCGAAGGCGAGGCTGAGGCGGCGGCGCTCGTTCGGGCGGTAGCCGAGTGTCAGCCTGCTTAGATAGCGGCCGCCGAACTCGACTTGCTGATCGCCGTCTTCCTGCGTCGTGTCGCCTGAACCGAAGATCTCACGCTCGCGTTGAAAATCTTGCGTCTGTTCGCCGGTCCAGAAGCCGGCGCCGCCGCTCAGGGACCAGGGCCCGCGCGACCAGGTGGCGGACACGCCGCCGTTTGCGCTGTTCAATGTATCGACGCCGGCTTGAATCGAGCCGTTGAACCCGCCGGTGAGGCGCTGGCGCGTGATGATATTGATAATCCCGCCGGACGCTGCAGCCGAATATTGCGCCGACGGGTTGGTGATGACTTCGATGCGCTCGACCTCGGCGCCGGTTATCCCGCGTAACACCTGCTCGAGGTTCGTGCCGGGCACCGGCTGGCCGTTGATCTGGATAGTGACGTTATCGGCGCCCAGCAGCGTCACCGCGCCCGATGGCGCGACGCTGACCGAGGGAATGCGGCCGAGCACATCATACATGTTGGTGCTTTGCGCCGTCGCGTCGTCGCGGAGCGCATAGGTGCGGCGATCGATGCGGACCCGGTCGCCCGGCTCGGCCACGACGATGATGTCGTCGCCAAGGTCTTCCTCTTCCTCGGCTTGGTCAGCAGCGGCGGCAGGCGGGGCCGGCGGCGAAGCTGGCGCCTGTTGGGCGTAGGCGACGCTCGCGCTCGCCAACAGGGCGGCAACGCCTGAATAAATGACCCGATTCATCGAATGCTCCCGCTAACGCGCGGAGATTGAGAAATCGAAGCTAAGCGTCAATGAACAAGCGATAGCCGCCGTTTATCTGAAACATGTGGCAGAGTGTTTCAGACAAGAGTGGCGATTTGGCCGACGGCCAGCCGGTCAGTCGCCGAAGATATCCAAGAGATCGAAGCCTCCGCGACGCCGGCGTTGGCCGCCGCGCTGGTCGTAGCCGCGCTCGCCGTATTCACCGCGTTCGCCATATTCGCCTCGTTCACCGTAGCTATGCTGCGGGCGTTGCTGCTGCTGGCGCGGATCCTGGCCGAAGCCGCCGCCATGCTCCGCCTGCACGCCGGCGATGATCTTTTCCAGTTCGCCGCGGTCGAGCCAAACGCCCCTGCAGCTTGGGCACATGTCAAACGCCACGTCGTTCCGTTTCACCTCGGACATCGAGGCGTTGCAGTTCGGGCACATCAAAAGCGGCATGGGTCCTCCAATGTTCCGCTGGATATAGGGCGGCCACGGCGGACGGCAAACGCGCATATCCGCGACTGATTTTCGCAACGTAAGTTGAATTGCCATAGACTGCCCCGCGTGCGAATCGGGCGGGAACCATGACAAATCAAGTCTCTGAGGCGCTAAAGCGCGTGAAGCCGTCCGCCACCATGGCGATGAGCGCAAAGGCGCGTGCATTGAAGGCCGAAGGCCGCGACTGCATTGCGCTTTCGCAAGGTGAGCCGGATTTCGACACGCCCGAGAATATCAAGGAAGCCGCCATCCGCGCGATGAAGGAAGGCAAGACGAAGTACACCGACGTCGATGGCATTCCCGAACTCAAGGATGCGATCTGCGCCAAGTTCAAGCGCGAGAACGGTCTCGATTATGCGCGCGCGCAGATCAACGTTTCGCCGGGCGGCAAGCCGGTGATTTTCAATGCGTGGATGGCCACGCTCAATCCGGGCGACGAAGTGATCATTCCGGCGCCGTATTGGGTAAGCTATCCGGACATGGCGATCATGTGCGGCGGCACGCCGGTGTTTATCGACACCGCGATCGAGAACGGGTTCAAGGTTCAGCCGGAAGCGTTGGCGAAGGCGATTACGCCGCACACCAAGTGGCTGCTGCTCAATTCCCCGTCGAATCCGTCCGGCGCGGCTTACACGCGCGCGGAGCTCAAAGCGCTTGCGGCGGTGTTGGTCGATTACCCGCATGTGCTCATCCTCACCGACGACATGTACGAGCATCTCACCTATGGCGATTTCGAGTTCACGACGATCGCGCAGGTTGAGCCGCGTTTGTACGAGCGCACACTGACGATGAACGGCGTCTCGAAAGCCTACTCGATGACCGGCTGGCGCATCGGTTACGCCGGCGGCCCGCAATGGCTGATCAAGGCGATGGCGAATGTGATGGCGCAGACGACGTCGAACCCGTGTTCGATCTCGCAATGGGCGGCGGTTGAGGCGCTGAACGGCACGCAGGATTTCATTCCGAAGAACAAGAAGCTGTTTCAAGAGCGCCGCGATCTCGTGGTCTCGATGCTGAACCAGGCCCGTGGCATCCAATGCCCGACGCCAGAGGGCGCGTTTTACGTCTATCCGTCGTGTGCCGAACTGATCGGCAAGAAAACTCAATCCGGCAAAGTCATTGAGAACGATGAGGCGTTCGCGCTCGCGCTGCTGGAGGCGGAGGGCGTGGCGCTGGTTCATGGCGGCGCGTTCGGACTTTCGCCGAACTTCCGCATTTCCTACGCGACATCCACCAGCTGCCTTGAGGATGCGTGCGCGCGCATTCAGCGTTTCTGCGCCGGCCTTTCTTGAGATTGCGATGAACAGCATGCGCCTCCCGGGAATGTGAATTGCCGGGCGGCGCGCTGAGGCGCTTCCTCGACGTCGCGAGGAGGTACGCCCATGAAGCAAGCATTACTTGCTGGCGCCGTTATCGCCGCCAGCCTTTTCACATCACCGGCCCACGCACAGATGGTGGTCGTCCACGGACGCGGGCCGGCGCAAGATTGCTACGTCGCAGCGGCAAGGGGCGACAGCGACAGGCGCGCGATCGACCTCTGCGATCTGGCGCTGGACCACGATTTCCTGACCCGCCAGGATCGCGCCGCCACGCACGTCAACAGAGGCGTGCTCTATCTGCGCCGTGGCGCGAATGCTCGCGCGCTTTCGGATTTCAACAACTCGGTTGAGATCGATCCGGGGGCAGGTGAGGCCCATCTGATGCGCGGCATCGCGTTGTTGCAGCTTGGCCGCCTGGGCGAAGCGAACGACGCTATCACGGAGGCAATTTCGCTCAACGTCGTGCGGCCTGAGCGCGCCTACTATTATCGTGGCGCAGCAAACGAGGAGGCTGGCAATGCGCGCGCCGCTTACGCCGACTATCGCCGCGCTGCCGATCTCGCGCCCGGCTGGCGTTCGCCGCAAACTGAGCTGGCGCGGTTTCAGGTTCGCAGGAACTGAGCCGCTTTAGTTTTCGAGCTTGAACGTCAGCCCGGCCTTTTCTTGCAGGCGTGCGATCAGCGCGTCGCCCATGGCCGCGGCCGGCGTCCAGATGCCGCCTGGCGTTGTTTGACGGCTCGTGTCGTTCAACGTCAGCGCGGCTTCTGAGATCATTTTCGAGGTGGAGCCGTAGCCAGGATCCTTGTCGCCATAGACGCTGGCGCGCAACGTTCGGCCATCGGCTGTCGTGCCGACGACGAGCACCTCATACATGCCTGTCTCGCGCTGCTCCTTGTCCGGGCCCTGACCCGGTTTCGGCAGAGCAAATTGCTGAAGCAGGGCGCGCGTCGGCGCAAAGCCGAGGAGCGCGCGCTGCATATTTGAAGCACTAAGCGCGGACTTGGCGCGCTGGCGCCCTTTGGGGCCGGGGCCGGTCAGCATCATTTCGCTGTAGGTGAAGTCGCGGCCGTAGGCGTACTTGGTGAGCGCATTGGTGCGGTGGACGTTCTTGGTGTTGATCGAGGCCATCACGAACGGCGCCGACCACGAATTGATGTCAGCATCTTCGGTGACGACATCGCCATTGGGCTGTGGCGCGAGCCGCTCGGGCGAGAGCATGAACGGGTCGCCCATTCGCGTGGCGAGGCTTGGGTCACGGCGCACGGCCTCGAACGTCGCCAGCATCGAAGCCATCGTGCCGCCAGAGAATGTGCCCTTCATCTTGCGCACGCGGCCGCGCACGTCGCGGAGCGGCTGGCCGAAGCGCGCCTTCGCCTCCTGTTGGGCAAACCACACGCAGCCGTCGAAGGGAATCGAGTCGAAGCCGCACGAGAACACGATGCGGGCGCCGCTTTCCTTGGCCGTGTTTTCGTACTTGGCGATCATTGCCGCCATCCAGTTCGGCTCGCCGCACAGGTCGACGTAGTCCGTGCCGGCCTTCGCGCATGCGGCCAGCAGGCCTTCGCCATAGCGCTGATAGGGGCCAACAGTGGTTATGACGACGCGGGTACGATGGGCGAGCGCGTCGAGCGCGTTCGAATCCGTCGCGCCGGCGACGATGATGGGCAGCGCATACGGCGCGCCGATCTCGGTGCGGACCGCCTTGAGCTTTTCCTCGTCGCGCCCGGCGATGGCCCAGCGCACAGCGCCTTCCGCTCCGTAAGTCTTGAGCAAATGCTCGGCTACCAGCTTGCCGGTGAAACCGGTCGCGCCATAGACGATGACATCGAATTCCTGTGCGCTCATGCCCGCCCTCCGTGCGGCGTCTTATGGACCGCCGGCGTCCCGCCGGCAAACGCGAGCGCTGGCCGGCGGGGCGCCGGCGGTCCATAGAGCGTCAGACACATGCCGCCTCTCGCCGTTGCCGCCGCCATTGCCTCCGCCGTGATCCACGCCAGTTGGAACGCCGCGCTGAAGGGCGGGACCGATCGGGTCACGGATTCGTTCTTGATCGCGGTGGGCGGGCTTGGCGCCGGGCTGCTGATTGTCCTGTTCATGGGCGCGTTGCCGGAGGCCGCCTGGCCTTATCTGGCGATGACGGTTTGCATCCATCTCGCCTACTGGTTCTGCCTCTTCAAAGGCTACGACGCCGGCGACATGAGCCATGTCTACACGCTCTCGCGCGGCATGGCGCCAATGCTGGTTGGGTTTGGCGCGGCGCTGTTTGCGCAGGAAATTCCACCGCCGCTGAAAATGCTTGGCATCGCTTTTGTCTCGATTGGCGTGTTCACCGTGGGGGCCAGTCCGCGTGCGCCTTTGAAGGCGACGCTATGGGCGGCGGCGATCGGACTTTGCATTGCTTCTTACTCATTGGTCGATGCGCTTGGATCGCGCGCCGCCGGCAATGCAGTGACTTTCCTCGGCTGGTCGATGGCGTTGATGTCCGTGCCGATGGCGGCTTTCGCCTTCTGGCGCCGTGGCGTGAAGCGCTTGCTGCGGGATGCGGCCGTCGCGCCATGGCGCGGGATAGGCATTGGCGTGATCAGCTTCGCCGGCTACGGCCTCGTGCTTTGGGCGCAGACTTTTGCGCCGATCGCGCAGGTCACGGCGCTGCGCGAAACCTCAGTTGTTTGGGGCGCTCTGATCGCGTTTCTCTTTCTGAACGAACGGCTAGGCGTCCGGCGCTGGCTCGGCGCCTCCATTGTGGCGCTGGGTGCTGGCTTGATTGCGTTTGCCTGAGTAGTTTGCGCGAATGGCCGACCTTCAGATCATCCGCATCGACGACGCCAAGGCGCTGGTGCGCGTCGGCGTGCCAGACCCTGAACGCGCGACGCCGCAAGAGGTGCGCATTTCGGTTACGCTGGCGCTTGGCGAGCCGCCGGACTTTCCGGCGCATGACCGCATCGGCGCCACCGTCGATTACGATCAGATCATCGGATTCATCCGCGGCGATCTCGGTGAACCGGCGCATTTGATTGAAACGCTGGCCGATCGCGTGGCCGGGCACTGCCTTTCACTTTCGACGCGTGCGCTGTGGGTTGAGGTCACGGTGAAGAAGCCGTCCGTGCTCTCCGGTGATGGCCTAGTCGCGGTGACGATCCGGCGCGAGGCCTAATCGTACATTACGTCCCGTGCGCTCGGCACGAGGTGCTGGCCGCCATCTACAGGGATGAGCGCGCCGGTCACGTTCTCGGCTTTTGCCAGGAAGGCGACAGCGTCAGCGACGTCCTCAATGCGCGTGCCAACGCCAGTGAGGTTTTGGGTGTGCACGCGCTTGAAGTTCTCCTCGGTCTGATCGCCGCTCATTAGCATCAGGCCCGCTGCGATGCAGTTCACGCGAATGTTTGGCGCCATCGCCATCGCCAGCGGGCTGGTGCCGTGCGCGAGACCTGTTTTGGCGAGCGTGTAGGAGAGGAAGTCGGGATTTTGGTTCAACACCTTCTGGTCGGCGATGTTGGTGACGAAGCCGCGCCGTGATCCAATCTGCTCGCGTAGTTTCCGCGCGAGATAAACGGGCGCGAGCAAGTTGAGGCGCACCTGCGCTTGCGCCGCGTCCATACTGATGTCGTCGATCGTATCCAGCGAGAACGAAGCAGCGCTGTTGACGAGGCCGACCCAATCGCCCCGCTTGGCGATCTCACTCGCCATGGCGTCAATAGCGCGCTGATCGGTGAGGTCGGCGCCAAAGAGTTCCGCCGCGCCGCCGTCAGCGCGAATGGCATTGGCGACATCATCGGCGCCTTGTCGCGAGCTGTTGTAGTGAACGCCTATCGTCCAGCCATCGCGCCCAAGACGACGCGCAATGCCGGCGCCGACACGGCGTCCGGCGCCGGTTACAAGCACGAGCCCGCTCATGCCGCGCTTTCAAGCGCGAACAGACCCGTATCGGCGCTTTCGTTGGCGAACGCGCGCATCATCAGGACGAGGTCCTGAATAAACTCGAGGCGGGCGGCGGGATCCCACACGAATTCCGCTTCGATCGCGCGCGTGCCAACAAAGGCCAATTCTTCGCCACCGCTTCCAATGCGCCGAAGAGGCACGGAATTAAATGTGTAGCCCGCTTCTTCGGCCCCGGTGATGGTGTGATTGAAGGCTTGGCGAAATCGAGCGCCAAAGGCCGCGAGATCGGCAGTCGGCTCAAGTCCAAGACGCTTTGCGGCTAAAGTTCTTTCCAAGACGATGTTGATGTTGACGCGGCGCATGACCAGCTCGACGCGCAAACGCAAAACTTGCTCGTTACCGTTCTGTGTTTGACCTTTGAGGACGTAGTTCGCCCAAAGCTCATTGCGATACATACCACACTCGACACGGGCGCGGTTAGGGCGCAGGCGGAGCTTGGACGGCTTACACTCCGTCTGCAGGCGCGGCGAAGGCGCTTCAAATGTGTATTGAAGCTCTCCGGGGATTTCGACGGCCAGCATTTGTTGCATGCGACGCTTGAGCGCCGTCATGCCGCTCTCTGTCACGAGTAGGACAACCACGACTGCGAGCGCCGGCGCGCCTGCTGCAAGGAGTGAAGCGCCTGCGGCAATCCAGAAATCGTAGTTTTGGTTCTGAAGGCCGCGATAGATGATATAGATGTTGAAGGCGACGAGGAGGATCGCAACGATCGCCAAGAGAAGCTTTACGGCGCCTGGGATGCGCAGGATGCGCAGCTGGTCCAGTAGAGTCATGACGTGAACTCCTCGCGTCGCACGTCGAACTCCATCCCCACACCCTGCATCTCGTTGAAGATATCAGGCTTTAGTACAGACAGATGGACGCGCTCGGCTGGTGTCGAGTCAAAGCAGGCGCGAAGGATGAGCTTCGCGAAGTCTTCAAGACGGTTGGTGTGTTCGCGCTGCTCGAGCGACTTCAGGAATTTGCGCAACGGATCGTAATCGACGTAGCCGCCGTGCTTGTTGAAGT
>CALBST010000180.1 GCA_937967425.1 uncultured Caulobacteraceae bacterium | reverse complement strand
GAACAACGTGATCTCGGGCAACGAAAATGGAAATCTCCTCCAAGGCCTCGACGGCAATGACCGCCTCGTCGGCAATGGTGGCAACGATCAACTGGTTGGCGGCGACGGCGTTGATACCGCCGGCTATGCTATCGCCTCGACATCGGCCACCTGGACGCGCAATCCGAATGGCACCTGGACCGTCACCGGCGAGGGGACGGACACGCTGACGAGCGTGGAGTTTCTCGATTTCACCGATCGCGACGTCTTCCTTGATCGCCCGCAGAGCAATTTCTCGACCGACGGCGTCAGTGACTTTTTGCTGCGCAACCAGGTCACGGGCTCAAACGTGATGTGGTTCAACGGCAATAGCGGCACATCCGCCTCGATGGGCACGCTCTCGACCGCCTGGACCGCGCAGGGCTACGGCGATTTCAACGGCGATGGGCGCGACGATATCCTTTGGCGCAACACGTCGAACGGCAATCTCTCGCTGTGGTTCATGAACAACCAAGCGACGACAGGCTCAGGCGGCTTCGGTATTGCACTGAACTGGCAGGTCTCGGGCATCGGCGACGTCAATGGCGATATGCGCGACGACATCGTGCTGCGCAATGCGAACGGCGATCTTGTGCTCTGGCTGATGAACGGCCTCGCCATCACCGGCATCGGCATGGGCAATGTCGCGACCAATTGGCAAATCGAAGTCATGGGCGACTTCAACGGCGACGGGCGCGACGACTTCATTTGGCGCAACTCGGCCAACGGCAACATGTCGATGTGGCTGATGAACGGCGCCGCCGCCGCGCCCGATAGCTTTGCTACGGTTGCCGCGCCGTGGAACATCGCCGGCGTCGGCGATTTCAACGGCGACGGCCGTGATGATGTAATCTGGCGCAACGACGTCACCGGCGGCATCAGCATGTGGTTCATGAACGCCGGTACGATCGTGAGTTCGGCGGGATCGAGCCTCGCGTCCAATTGGAGCGTGGCTGATATCGGCGATTATAACGGCGACGGCCGCGACGACATCGTCTGGCGCAACGCCAATACCGGCGACCTTATCGCCTGGTACATGAACGGCGCCACCGTCCAAGGCTCGGCCTCTCTGGGCACACTGGGCTCTGACTGGGTGATCAATCCAGGCGGCTGACGTAGGCATCTTGCGTACGTCGCCGTGAAGATTAGGCTCCACTCGTCTAAAGAGCCGGTGGAGCCGTTATGCCGTTTTCCAGCAGAGTCTTGGCGGTCACTCGTTTCGAGGACGCCAATGCGCGCCCGCTTTCGTGGATTGAGCGCGCAGCGGTTCACGTCAACGCACCGATGTATCCGAGCTTCCAGGGAAACAGCTTCACGGCAGACGATGGCGCCGCCCGATGCGCCTGCCCTGTCTGCGGCGGCGCCTCGCCCTCCGACCCGGAATTCTTTATGCCGCCGCAAAGTGGCGTCGCTGGGAATGGCCTGCCGATTTACAGCTATGATCAGGCCGCCGCGCAGCTCACGCGCAACTCGAACGGTTGGGGCCCGGGCGCAGTCGTAACTTACGGCTTCCGCGCGACCGAACCGGCGCAAATGCCCGGCGTCACCGGCTTCGTGCAGTTCAATGCCGAGCAGATCGCAATGACGATCGAGGCGCTCGCGCTATGGGCGGAAGTGGCGAACATCACTTTCGTGCGCGTGGCCGATCTGGGCGAGTACACAGACAGCGCAACTATGTTGTTCTCGAACTACACTTCTGGCGCCGAAGGCGCATCCGCGTTCGCGTATTTTCCGGGCGCCTCGGCAAACGCGGGGGACGTCTGGATCAATTTCTCGCTTGAGAGCAATAATTCCAATCTCGTCGAAGGAGCGTTTGGCCCGCATACGATGTCGCACGAGATCGGCCATGCTATCGGCCTCGCTCACCCGGCAAATTACGACGCCCTGGATGGCGGCGACCCAACGTACCCGGAGTCCTCCGTTTATTGGCAGGACTCGCGGATGTATACGGTGATGAGCTATTTCGGCTCGGCCGGCCCTGGCGGCAGTTTGAACAATTTTTCATCCGGCCCACAGCTGCACGATATCGCCGCCGCGCAATTGCTCTACGGCGCGAATATGACGACGCGCACCGGCGACACGGTGTATGGCTTCAACTCCAACACCGGCCACGCGCACTTTACGATCCTCGCGGACGAAGCGGGCCCTGTATTCTCGATCTGGGACGCCGGCGGCAACGACACGCTCGATCTGTCGGGATATTCAACGCCGGTTGAACTTGATCTACGCGCAGAGTCTTTTTCGAGCGCAGGCCCCGGATCGAATCCGGCATTTAACGGCCGCGCGCACGGCAATATTTCCATTGCACGCGGCGTCGTGATCGAGAATGGGATTGGCGGATCAGGCGCCGACACGTTGATCGGAAACGACGTGGGGAACACGCTCACCGGCAATGCCGGCGCTGACCGCATGACTGGTAACGCCGGCGCCGATACGCTCATAGGCGGCACAGGAGCCGACACGGCCGTGTACGCAATCGCATCAACGACGGCCACCTGGGTGAGGAACCCCAATGGGACCTGGACTGTCATGGCCGGGGCCGAGGGCACGGATACGGTGTCCAGTGTCGAGTATCTCGACTTTACCGACCGCGACGTCTTTCTTGATCGCGCGGCGCAAACCTTTAGCGGCGACGGCACGTCTGATCTTCTGCTCCGTCACAGCAATGGCACGCTGTCTCTATGGTTTGTTCAGGGCGCAACTATCAGCGGCGCCGGCCTGGGTTCAATTTCAGCGGCGTGGACGCCGCAAGCCGGCGACTTCAACGGCGATGGGCGCGACGACATCCTTTGGCGCAACACCAGCACCGGCGCGATGAGCATGTGGTTCATGAACGGCGCCGCCGTTGCAGGTGCCGCGTTCAATACTGTCGGTACAAGCTGGGTGATCGAAGGCATAGGCGACTTCGATGGCGATACCCGCGACGACATTCTCTGGCGCGATACGTCCAGCGGCTCGATGTCGCTTTGGCTTTTGAATGGCACAGCCGTTTCGGGCGGCGCGTTCGGCAGCATCACCAGCAATTGGATCGTGGAGACGCTTGGCGATTTCAACGGCGACGGACGCGACGATATCCTCTGGCGTAACAGCTCCACCGGCTCGATGAGCATGTGGTTCATGAACGGTCAGGCCGTGACCGGCGGCGCCTTTGGAAACGTCGGCGCGACTTGGATTGTCGAGGGCGCAGGCGATTTCAACGGCGACGGACGCGACGACATCTTCTGGCGCAATAGCTCCTCCGGGGACGTCAGTCTCTGGTTCATGAACGGCCAGGCCGTCACCGGAACAGCAGGCTTCGGCTTGGCGACGAGCTGGCAAGCGGAAGGCTTGGGCGACTACAACGGCGACGGGCGCGACGACATCATCTGGCGCGACGCCTCAGGCGCGATGGTCGCGTGGTTCGTCAACGGGGCGAGCATCACTGGCCAGTCGCTCGGAACTCTCTCCACCGACTGGGTGATCAATCCGGGTGGGTGACGTGCGCTTCTGTCGCTTGAGGCGGCGCTAGCCTAACGGTAAGCGTAGCGGCATGACCAACGCTCCGTGGCGCGCGATCAAGCGCAACGTGCTTCCAAAGCTACCAGCGATGCTGCGCCTTGAAGAACGTCAGTTCCTCTATTGGCTAGGCCAGCAGAACACCGGCGGCGCGATGGTGGATCTCGGCACGTTCCTCGGCGCGTCTGCGGGTTGCATGGCGGCT
Organism: uncultured Caulobacteraceae bacterium; assembly: GCA_937967425.1. The sequence continues at coordinate 16,456 of CALBST010000180.1, read as the reverse complement.
GGCGCGAAGGACGCCGGCGCCAAAGGGATCGTCCACACCTACGATCACTTCGTCTACGGACCGTGGTGTGCGCCGTATGACATGGGTCCCGATTGGAAGAGTGGCGACGACACGCTGCCCTTCGTCGAGAAGGTGCTGGCGCCCTGGAAGGAGCATCTACAGCTCCACAAAGGCGACATCTCGCTAAAGCGCTGGAGCGGCGAACCGATCGACGCGCTGTTCGTGGATTTCACGCAGAGCTGGATTCACCACATCTATGTGACGCACCTGTTCCTGCCCTATCTGCGCATTGGCGGCGTTTTGGCTCACCAAGATTATGTCTATGTGCTCTGCTACTGGCTCCACATCTACATGGAATACTATGCCGATCACTTCGAACCAATCTCCCGCCACATTCGCAACAGCACCGCGGCGTGGCGCTACGTAAAGCCGCTGCCGGCGCAAGCGTTTCACCATGGGCTCAACGAAATACTGACATTCAGCGAGCTCCTCGCCCTGCTCGATCGCTCGATTGCTCGCTACGAAGAGCCCTGGCGTGGCGTGCTGAAGGCGGGGCGCGTTCGCTTCTTTCTTCACGCTTTGGGCAATGAAGCCGCGTTAGAAGAGCTGGCCAAGCTGGAGGTCGAGTATAAGCATGCGCCGAATATGCGCGAGCATCTCGACGCGCTCGCAGTCGAAATCCCGCCGTGGAAAGTCCACGAGGGTCCGTACAACAACTATTTCCGCTTGAGCTAGGCGACGAGAAGCGAGCACAGCTCACGGCGGCGGCGCTCGAACGACTTGCGCCACATGCAGAGCACGACTAGCGCAAACAACAGACGCTCGCGGCGCAGTCCTTCGTCCATGTCGCCGAGCACGATGCGCGTCGCGACATCCGGGTCGACCCCGGGCACGGGGTGCGAAGCGAAGAACGCGGCCGGCCCACTATAGGCGGCGAACAATTGGCGTAGCCAATCCCGCATCGGCAGCACAAACCCTTGCTTCTTCCGCGCCAGCAGTTCCGGCGTCAGCACATTCGGGGCTGCCTTGCGCAGGAGCGCTTTGCTGAGTTCGCCCTTCATACGCGATGCATCTGGCAAGTTGAGACCCGCCTCAAGGACGTCAGGCGACAGAAATGGCGCGCGACCTTCGAGAGAATGCGCCATCGCCATGCGATCGAACTTGATCAACAGATCGTCCGGCAACCAGGTGGCGATATCGACGGCCGAAGCGCGCTGAAGTGGTGAGTGCGCGTCACGCAGCCAATTAAGTGTTTCAAGCTCCCACGCATCGGGCTCTTCATCGATTGGAGCGTGGATCAGCGTCATTCGCTCGGCCGCGCCGGCAAGAATCGGGAAGCCCGATTGCAGGGCCGCCAGTTCATCCACCACCAACCGGTTGGTGACCTGGGCACGCAAACCTTCGGCGAATGCACGATAGTAGCTGTAACCGCCGAACGCCTCGTCAGCACCTTCACCGGCCAGCACGACGGTGACATGCTTCCGCGCCTCCCGCGCAAGCCAGAACAGCGGCAGCATAGCCTGATCGCCGATCGGCTCGTCGAGCGCGTCAGTGACTTGCGGCAGAAGCGCGAGGAACTGGCTCACATCGAACTGAAACTCGTGGTGACGAGAACCGATACGCTGCGCCACCGCGCGCGCGTGTCCGGACTCATCGAGCTCCGAAGCGCCAAAGCCCATGGAGAAAGTATCGACGCGTGGGTTCACCGCCGCTGCGGCGGCGGCGACGATCGAGCTATCAAGCCCTCCCGAAAGGAAAACGCCGACGGGCACGTCGGCGACCATGCGCGAGTGAACGGCGCTCTCGACAATGTCCGCCAGCGCTTCCGCTTCCAGCGCGCGCGGCGAACCGAGGCGCGGACGCCAGTAGCGCTTGCGTTCGAGCGTTAGCGTATCGACCTTCACGGCGAGACGCTCACCAGGCAATAAACGCCGCACTTGTTTCAGCAGCGTCCGGTCACCGGGCGCAAAGTGCATCGCCAGGTAGCGATCGAGTTGCTTGATGTCCGGTTCATCTTCAACCCAGGGGAGCGCGGCGATCTGCACAAAGGAGGACGCGTAGGCGAATGCGCACCCCGGCGCGTGCGCGTAATAGAGCGGCTTTTCCCCTAGCCTGTCGCGGGCAAGGTGAAGCGTCCGCGTGTCCTTGTCGAAAACGACAATGGCGAACATGCCGTCGAGACGCTGCAACAGGCCGTCAATGCCCCAGGCATCGTAACCTGCCGCGATCACTTCTGTGTCGCTCTTGGTCATGAATACGTAACCGCGCGCGGTGAGCTCTCCTTTCAGTTCGCGATAGTTATAAATCTCACCATTCTGAAACGCGGCGACACGCCCGGCGCGGCTAAACAGCGGCTGCCAGCCGCCATCGAGATCAATCACAGACAGGCGGCGCATGCCGAGCGCCACGCCGCCCTCAACCAAACGGCCTTCACCATCCGGGCCGCGCTCGATCATCGACTCGAGCATATGTGTCAACGCTTCCGGGCGCAGGCCGCCCGAGAGACGCGGTTCAATGGCGAAGCCGGCAATGCCACACATGGTTCAGTTGGCCCGATCAACAGGAGCGCTGGCGGCTTCGCGGAACACGGCACCGTAAGCCACCAGCATCTCATCGAACTTGGTCAGACATTGTAGCACGAGCGGGCTGTTGTCGGCCATGCGTGCGCGAAACGCGTCGTCACCAATCAGGCGGGCGATCTGACGCGCGAGCACATCGGTTTGCTCAGGCTGATAAAGGAGCGCGTTCACCTCCTCGCGCACCTGCTCGGCGATGCCAAACACCGATGTCGTGACAATCGGCAAACCCGAGGCCATCGCCTCCAGAATCACGCGCGGATAGCTCTCGATACGGGACGTACAGATCGAAATATCGGCGGCGCGGAAATACAAATACGGATCGCCGGTCTCGCCGATGACGCTGAGGCGTTCGCGCCGATCGGCCGGCAAGGTCGCGACCGCGGCGTGCAGGGCCTGACTGTATGACCCCGCGCGGTCACCGACGATCTGAAAGCGCGCGCGATCTATCGCGTACTGCGGCATACGCCGGATGGCTTCGACAAGATCGATCTGGCCTTTGCGGTCGCACACGGTGCCGACGAGCGTGACGCTGACCTCGCCCGAGCCCAAACCGAGCTTGGCGCGCGCGCTGTCGCGCGTCCACGTCCCGGCGCGCGCTGACAGGCGCTCCATGCTGATGCCGTTATGAATGACGCGGGTGTTGTTGCGTGTATCGAGCGCACGCCAGTTCTGGCGCGTCGCGTTCGCGACGTAGATGACCGCGTAAGAAGACGCAAAGCCGCCATAGGCGTGCGGGCGAAGCGGCGGCGCCAGATAGTCGAAATAATCCGCCGGTGGTTCGCTCTCGCGCGGATTCCAGATCGACGGCAGCCCCGCGGCTTTCGCGCCGGCCATAGCCCAGAAGGTCTGCAACGTATTGCCGTACACGACTTCAGCGCCGAGCGCCCGGAGCTTGCCGCCGAATTCATTCATGGACGCCAGGAACGCCGCTTCGTCGTGAATGTCCGCGATCGGGTTGCGGATCACCTGCACCTCGATGCCGGCGGCCTCGTAGTGCGCACGCAACGGACCATCCAGCGGCGACAGCACCACAGGATCGGCGAAGCCGCGCCGCTTCAGGCCCGACACCAGCTCCATCATCGAATTCGGCGCACCCTCGTGCTCGAGATTGTGCGAGACCATGACAGCACGCACCGGATTTTGCGCACGGCGCGGCAGCCGCGCGCCGCGGATCTGGAAGTGCTCGTCCTCCAGCGAGAGGTTTGGATTGTACCAGGCGTCTTCCCGGCCGCGGTAAAGCATTCGGAAGGCGGCGATCTCACGCGGATTGTCGCGATGGCCGCGCGTCTTGCCTTCATAATGGAACAACTCGGCATCCGCGCAGTACACGCAGCTCAAGCCTTCATCGACAATGCGGTAGCAAAAGTCGACGTCATTATAGGCGACGTTGAAGCGTTGCTCATCAAGGCCACCCAGGCGCTCGTAGAGGTCTTTGCGCACAAGCAAGCAGGCGGCGGTGACGGCCGCGTACTCGCGCGAGACCTTGAGGAAATTGAGATAGCCCCAATCGTGGCAATCGCGATTGCGGAACGCCGGGCCGGCCATGCCGCCATACATGCCGTGCACGATGCCGGCGTGCTGGATCGTTCCATCGCCGAACAACAATCTGGCGCCGACGGCGCCGACGCCTTGCATCTGCGCGTGACCCACCATTTGGCTGAGCCAGCGCGGCTCACGAAGCTCGGTATCGTTGTTCAGCAGCAGCACAAACTCGGTGTTGGCGCGCCGCACGGCTTCGTTGTTGACGCGCGCGTAGCTGAACGGACGGCCTTCGTTCGAAATCCGTTCGACGCGAATATTCGGCCGGCGTTCGATCTCGCGCAGATAAGCCAGAGTCTCCGGCTCTTTGCTGTCGTTATCGACAACCATGATCTCGTAGTCGCGATAGGTTGTGCGCGAGAGCGACTCCACGCACGGGCGCAGCAGCTCAAGCTTATCGTGGGTCGGAATGATCAGCGTGACGCGTGGCCCGGTGTCCGGAAACTCGACGGAGAAAATCCCGCACTTGGCGACGCGCGCCCAATCCGGGTGGACAGCGCGGCCCTTCGCGCCACGACGCGCCAGCGCTTCCTCGACCGCCTTGCGCCCTGCCTCGAAACTTTCCGGTTTCGCATCGGCGGAGGCCGCCGTTGACCCAGGCGCAATGCGCCAGCTGTAGAGCACCTTCGGGATGTGACCGACATGACGGGCGCGCTCGACGGCGCGCAGCGCGAAGTCATAGTCCTGCGACCCGTCGAACGCCTTACGGAAGCCGCCGAGTTCGTTGAACAGCGAGCGGCGCACCGAGAAGACGTGACCCATATACATGAACGACAGCAGCAGTGCCGGGGCATAGTCCGGCTTGAACTGCGGTGCCGAACGCACGCCATGCATATCGACTTTATCATCATCGCTATAAACGATGTCGGCGTCAGCGTGATCGGCGTAATAGAGTGCGAGTTCAGCGAAGCAATCCGGCGTGATCAGATCGTCATGATCGATGAACACCACGACCTCGCCATCCGCCATCGCCACTGCGCTGTTCGTGCCCTCGGCGATGCCGCCGTTCTTGGCGCGATGCGTTACCTTGATGCGCTTATCCAGCCGCGCGATCTCTTTCAGCAGCGGCTTCACATGTGGCGACGGGCTGCAATCATCGACGATGCACAATTCCCAGTTCTCGTAGATCTGGCCCCGCACGCAATCGACGACTTCGCGCAGCAAGCGCGGATCAGAATTGTAGACCGGCATGATCGCCGAGAGCTTCGGTGTCCGTCCTTGGCGCAGCGCCAGCGCAGCGCGCAGATCAGCGCGATCCGCCTCCGTCAACGCGTTGACGCGAAGCCAGGCCTCATATGGCTCCAACGTACGCCCTTCGTCTGGCGTCGGCGCAATCTGAGGTGGCGAAGCTGGCGGCGGCAAGGCTTCCGCGCGCGGCGCCTCGCCATACTGCCCCTGCAGCACGCGCTTGGTCTTGCCCAGAGCGTTAGCGCGATAGCGCTGATCGTTCAGAAGCCGGCTCGCAACGTGCCGCGCCCATGGCAATGTCCAGCGGCGCAACGGTTGCCCCGTATTAGCTTCGCCAAAGACACGCGCGGGCAAACGGCGGCGGAACTCGGGGTCTGTGAAGAGCTTCTTCACGCCCCGGATTGGACGCGTAAGCCGCCACGACGTCGAGCTGCCCATTTGGTGCAGGTGCACCTCGCGCGCATGCACCTCTTCGCGCAACCGTTCCATCTCGGCATTGGCCGCCTCGGCTGCAGCACGAAATCCTTCCGCCTGCTCACGCACATTGCTCAGCTCAGCGGCTGTGGTTCGAAGTTGCGTATCGCGCGCTTGCGCCTCGGCGGCCGCCACCTCAGCTGCGGACTGCAGCTTTGCATCCCGGCGCGCAATCTCGGCGTGCGCCGCTTGGAGGGCGCGCTCCTTCTCATCGAGCGCATCCCTCGCCCGCGCGTTCGCATAGAGGCTAGCGTCCAGCTGGCCGCGCAAGTGCGCGACACTGCGTCTGGACATGGTGAGCGCGCTTTCAAGTGAGCCGATCACGGCGACACGCCGCCGGACCTCCAATTGCGCCGCCAACAACGCCTGCTCTCGCTCACTCAGCTGCGTTCTGGTCGCATCGAGCGCCTGCGTGGTTTCCGCCAAAGCCTGTTCGCGCTCGCCGAGCTGCGTTCTGGTTGCGTCGAGCGCCTGCGCGGTTTCTGTTAGGGCGGCGCTGGTCTGGTCGGCGCGTTGGATGACCTCGCCCAAGTCCGCTGAAAGTTGCGCGATCGATCCGCGCGCCGTTCCCATATCGTGCTCAAGTTCGCCGATACGCGCCTGCAACGCGGCCTCACGCTGCTCAGCGCTTAGCGTGATCTCGGCGACATTTCGCGCAGCGGTTTCGGCCGCTACGGCCGCCGCACGCGCGGCCGCCTCGGTGGCTTCGGCGACGCGGAGATTGGCTTCCTCAACGCAGCGAGAGGCTGCTTCATTGGCCTCGGCGACACGACGGTCCGCTTCTTCGTTGGCCGATTGCAGCGCCCGTTCGACTTCCGCCGCCGACGCGGCGATGCTCGCCTGCAGCGCTTCGCGCTCAGCCGCAGCTGCTTCGCGCACCTGCGCGAGCTCTGCTTCGTGGGTCCGCTTTGCATCGGTGAGCAAGCGCTCAATCACTGGCGCGGCGCCGTTAAAGGCCTCGCGTACCTCATCCAAAGTCTCAAGCGCCGTAGCCGAGTTCGGATTCTGCTGTAGCACCAGGAACGCCGCGTACGTCTCGCCTACCCAGGTGCGCAGCAACGGATCGAGAAAAACGTCTTCGGTTCTGCTACGATGATGACGTTGGCTATCAGAAAGGAAGGAGTCGATGATACGGGCCACGTCCTGAGCCGCATGCGGCCAGCGCAGGGAGAGTTCGTTCGCAATCCGTTCGGTGGTCCCGCGCCAATCGTTTAGCAGATCATCATAGCTGGTGATGACGCGCGAACGCGAACGCGTCGCCAGTTCTGCATCAAGCGTGTGGCGCAACCAGAGCAGCGCCGCCTGCCCGCGTGACATGCGATCACGCCGCGCAAGCGATTGCACAACTTCCAGCGGCGAGCGGATCGGCATGATGCAACGCGGCTCGTAGCCAGCTTCATCTGTGGCGTCGAGAAACACCGGCGCTAGGCGGCAGAGCCGCGGTTCCTTGACCACGATCATGGAGGAGGTGCCGAACTCCGCCGAGAGCACGGCCGCCACCTCCGCCTTGATCTCGGCGCGGCGCCGCATCGGCACACGCGACCAATCGAGCGCCTGCCAATCGTACCACGCACTGCCGAGTTCCTTGAGCAGCGTGTCGTTGTACTGAATAAGCGGGTCGGATTCCCAGTAGCCAGTGTCATTGCCACTATCGGCAAGATTGAGCGTCGCCGGGAGTTTCGCGCCAAGAATATTCAGGACGCGCGCAAGGGCGCTGGTGCCCGAGCGGTGCATACCGAGGATAGCGAGACAAATTCGCTTTTGAGGGATGATCGCCCGGCGCTGTTCGCCCGGCCAATTTTCATCGCCAGCGCGATTTTCGCCCTGCGATGGTTGGCCCGACATCCCTCTTCCCCCGCCACGCAATTCTTGCTGAAAGCTGCGAAAACTTGCCCGAACGGGGCCAGACCGGCAAGCTCACAACCCAGATAGAGGGCGCGCCGAAATGCAGCTTTCTGGGGCTACCCGTTCCTCGTAAAAGCACAGCTAATCCAGACCAGGGATTTATGGTTTTTCATGCGGGAACGATTATTTGAGCGTTCGGCCGCCAAGGTGCGAGGCCTGCTCATGGACGGCGTCACGTTCAGCATTGATCAACCTTCGAACTTCGCGGTTTCGTCGCACATCGTGCGCGTGAGCGGCTGGATCATGAACCGCGCCGGCGAGCCGGCCGAGAATATCCAGTTGCTGTTGAACGATGAACCAGCCGCAGCCGCCACACGCGCGCTGCGGCTTGATGTCGGCGCGGCGTGGCCAGGCAAGCCGCTTGCGGCGAACTCCGGCTTCTTCGGCGACGTGGTGCTTGACCCCAAAGCGCCGCCGCCGGTGCTTTCGGTACGCGCGGTGTTCAGCGATGGCGAACACACGGTTTCCGCCGGGAAGCTCAGCCTCCCGGCATCATACAGTGCGCCTGCACGCCCCGCGCGGCGGCGGACCTACCAGCTCGCCTCACTCTACTCGCCTGAAGCGCGAGACGCGGTGATGAATGCGGGGCGCGGCGTCGCGCATCGCGTGATCGACGGCGTGCCGCACTTTCATGCTACCGGCGATGCACCCCTCATTCGCATCGCCGAGCATGGCAGCACCCACGGCTATCCGAACCAGACCCTTGATCTGATCAAGGCGCTCTCCGGCGATCAGATTTTCCTCGACCTCGGCTGCGGCATCCGGCCGAGCGAGAATATTCTGCCGAACGGCATCTATTTGGATGCGGTGCATTTTCCGGGTGTCGACATCGTCAATTCGGCCCCGAACCTGCCGTTCAAGGACCAATCGATCGATCTCGTCGTCAGCCATGCGGTGTTCGAACATTTGCGCGATCCGAGGCAAATGGCGCGCGAACTGTGGCGCATCCTGAAGCCCGGCGGCACCGCCTATATCGACACGGCGTTCATGCAGCCCTTCCACGGCGACCCGAGCCACTATTTCAACATGACGACCAGCGGCCTCCGGGCTGTGTTTGAAGGCTTCGAGTTTCTCTGGCTTGGCGTTTCGCCGTGGCAGACGCCGTCCTGGGGGTGGCGCATGCAGCTCGACGCCATCTCAGGCTTCGTCACCAATGAGCGCTGGGCCAAGACACTCGCGCATCTCAATCAGGAATTGGCGCTGCACGGGCACGAACTCGATGAAACCCTCGGCCCGATCGGTCGCGACATCATCGCGGCAGGCGTTTCCGCGCATGTCCGCAAACCCGCCTGAGACTAGCTTTCGACCTCATCGGCGATGCGGTTGAGGTAGGCGCCGTAGGTCGATTTCGCGAGCGCGGCGGCAAGACGCTTCAGTTGCGGGCGATCGATAAAGCCCATCCGGAACGCGACCTCCTCCGGGCACGCGATCTTGAAACCTTGGCGCTTTTCGAGCGAACGCACGAACTCCGCCGCTTCGAGAAGCGAGTCCGGTGTGCCGGTGTCGAGCCAGGCATAGCCGCGCCCCATCTTCTCAAGGCTGAGCCGGCGCTGCTGCACATAGACGTTGTTGAGATCAGTAATCTCCAGCTCGCCGCGCGCGGAGGGCTTCAGATCCTTGGCGATGCCGACGACATCCGAATCGTAGAAATAGAGGCCCGTAACGGCCCAATTTGATCGCGGCTTCAGCGGCTTCTCTTCAATGATCGCCGCGCCGTTCTCGAACGAAACGACGCCGAAGCGCTCAGGATCAGCCACCTGATAGCCAAACACGGTCGCGCCGCCTTGACGCTGCGCCGCGTTCGCCAGCAGCTCCACCAAGCCATGGCCGTAGAAGATGTTGTCGCCCAGGATAAGCGCGACGGACTCGCCGTCGATGAAGTCTTCGCCGATGATGAAGGCTTGCGCGATGCCATTGGGCTCAGGCTGGACCGCGTAAGTGAAGTTCACGCCCCAGCTCGCGCCATCTCCAAGCATCCGCTCGAAATGCGGCAGATCGCTTGGCGTCGAAATGATCAGAATGTCTTTGATGCCGGCGAGCATCAGGGTCGTGAGCGGATAATAGATAAGCGGCTTGTCATAGACAGGCATAAGCTGCTTCGACATGGCGAGTGTCATCGGATGCAGGCGCGATCCCGCGCCGCCCGCCAGCACAATCCCCTTCATTCCACGCTCCAACCGTTCGCGGCGATTTCGTCGATGCACTCGGCCAGCGCTTCGCGCCAGTCCCGCACGCGGATGCCATAGTCGTTTTCGAGCTTAGTGCAATCGAGCCGTGAGTTGGCCGGGCGCTTAGCCTTAGTGGGGAATTCCGCCGTCGTGATCGGGCGGACCGTTGCACTTGGGCCACCACGCGCTGCGGAGAGACGAAACACCTCCTCGGCGAAGCCGGCCCAGGTCGTCTCGCCAGCGCCGGAGCAGTGATAAATGCCGAATGGACCAGGCTGCGCGGCGATGTCCAGTGCCGCGCTCGCGAGGTCCCCGGCGAAGGTGGGAGAGCCGCGCTGATCGGCGATCACGCTGATCTCGTCCCGCGTTTTCGCCAAGCGAAGCATCGTGCGGACGAAATTGGCGCCGGACGCGTCATAAACCCAGGCCGTACGCAAAATCACGGCGCGCGGATGCGCGGCGAGCACCGCGCGCTCCCCTTCGAGTTTTGTCACGCCGTAAGCGCCGGCGGGCGCGACGGGATCCGCTTCGACGTAGGGCGCAGGCTTGTCGCCCGCGAAAACGTAGTCCGTCGAGAAATGCACGAACAGGCCATCAGCGGCCGTTGCGCCCGCGAGCTTGCCAGCGGCGATCGCATTGATCGCACGCGCCTGATCAACTTCATCCTCGGCGCGGTCCACCTGCGTATAGGCGGCGGCGTTTATGACCGCGCGCGCCGCGGGAAGCGCGCCATCGAAGTCCGCGAGATCGATTTCTGGACGGCCGATCACCGAAGCGTCGATGCCCCGCGCGGCGGCGGTGCGCTTGAGCGCGCGCGCCACCTGGCCAGACTTGCCGACGATCAGGAGCATCACTGCGCGGCCTTCGGCGTATCGCTCAAGCCCAGACGCTTCACGCCAACGCCAGCGGCGCGGAGCGGGCCCCACCAGGCCTCATTCTCGAGATACCAGCGCACGGTGCGCTCGAGACCGGTGGCGAAGGTCTCCTTCGCGCGCCAGCCAAGCTCATTTTCGAGCCGTGAGGCGTCGATAGCGTAGCGGCGATCATGGCCCGGGCGATCAGTGACGAACTCTATCAGCTCACGGCGCGGCTTTGAGGCAGGCCGCAGACGATCGAGCAGATCGCATATGGCGTGGACGATCTCGATGTTCGTGTGCTCGTTACGGCCGCCGACATTGTAGCTCCGGCCTAGCTGGCCACGCTCACCGATCAGGCAGAGCGCCTCGACGTGATCATCGACATAAAGCCAATCGCGGACGTTCTTGCCGTCGCCATAGACAGGCAGCTTGGCGCCGGCGAGCGCATTAAGGATCACAAGCGGGATGAGCTTTTCGGGCAGATGATATGGCCCGTAATTGTTCGAGCAATTCGAAATCAGGACCGGTAGGCCGTAGGTGTGAAACCAGGCCGAAGCGAGGTGATCAGCGCCGGCTTTGCTCGCCGAATAAGGCGAGCGCGGATCGTACGGCGTATCTTCGTGGAAGAGGCCTTCGTCGCCGAGCGAGCCGTACACTTCATCAGTCGAGATGTGCACGACGCGGAAGTCATTCTTCGCGGCGCCCTTCAGCGCCTCCCAATAGCGGCGGCTGGCTTCGAGCACATTATAAGTGCCGACAAAATTGGTCTCGATGAACGCGGCGGCATTGGTGATCGAGCGATCGACGTGGCTTTCGGCCGCCAAGTGAAACACGATCGTCGGCTCGTGCTTGCGAAACGCGGCCTCGAGCTCGGGGAGATCGCGAATATCGAGCTGCTCGAACGCATATCGTGGCGAGTTCGAAACCGGCGCCAATGACGACAGATTGCCTGCATAAGTCAGGCAATCGACGACGATGGCGGATTGATTCAGCTTGCCGACGATGTGGCGCGTAAGCGCCGAGCCGATAAAGCCTGCCCCGCCAGTGATCAACGCTTTCATATTGAACCGTCAGAAATAGTGGTCGAGCGCGCCAAGGCGCGGAAACTGGCGGTCACGCTCCACCAAGGTCACGTCAGCTTCCGCGAGGCGCCAATCGATAGCCAGGTCCGGATCGTTCCAGACCAGGCCACGCTCGTGGTCGCGGCTGTAATAGTCGCTGACCTTGTAGAGCACCTCGGTATCGGGCTCCAAGGTCAGGAAACCGTGGGCAAAGCCCTTTGGTACAAAGATTTGCGCACCGTTCGCGGCCGAAAGCTCGGCGCCCACCCATTTTCCGTAGGTCGGCGAGTCGCGGCGAATATCGACGGCGATATCGAGCACAGCGCCTTTCAACACCCGCACCAGCTTATCCTGCGCCTTCGGCGGAACTTGAAAATGCATGCCGCGCAAGGTCCCGGCCTTGCGTGAGAGCGATTGATTGTCCTGCACGAACTCAACGCCGCCTAGCGCTTCAGCAAGCGTGCTCGCATTGAAGGTTTCCGAGAACCAGCCGCGATCATCTTCGAAGCGGCGCGGCGTGTAGACCCACACGTCAGGAATGGCCAAACGCTCGATCACGCTTGCCCCCTCAGGCCACGACTTCGATCGGCGGCGTTGGCGGCCGGTCATCGAGGTAAGCCTTCCACACTTCGTCCGGATGGCCTTCCATCACGGCGTGTCCGCTATCCATCAGAATGGCGCGATTGCAAAGCTGCGCCGCGATGGCGTGCGAGTGCGTCGCCACCACCAGGATTTTCGCGCGATCGAACATGGAGCGGACGCGCTTAGCGGCCTTTTCCACGAAGTGGGCGTCGCCTGCGCCGATGACTTCGTCGACGATCAGGATGTCGCGCTGAACGCTGGTCGCCAGCGCAAACATGATCCGCACGATCATGCCGGCCGAGTATGTGCGCAGCGGCAGATTGAGGAAGTCGCCCAGCTCGGTAAATTCGGCGACGTCGTCCAGAAGCGCTTTGCGGCCATTGCGCGAAATGCCCATCAGCAGGCCAACGTGCTCAATGTTCTCGACGCCGGTTTTATCGACATCGAATCCGGCCCCGGCGTTCAGCATTGTCGCCCGCGTGCCTTCAGCGACCAGTGTGCCTGCGGTGGGCGAAATCAGGCCGGCGCAAAGTTTGAGCAGCGTGGTTTTTCCCGAACCATTGCGGCCCAATACGGCAAGGCGATCGCCGGTTTTTAGATCGAACGAGACGCCGCGCAGCGCCTGCACGATCTGGATGTTGCTCGCGTCCCGCGCCACGCGTCCAAATGAGGCGCGGTTTGCAGCGAAGCCCAGGATCGAGCGCTGCCGGCTCGTCGTATAGACCGGGTAGTCGAGATAGACGTCGGTTGCGGTGATACGCGCCATGCTCAAAGCCAATGATAGAGCCGGCCACGGCTCGAGCTAAAGGAAAAGAAGCCGAGGGCGAACAGCGCCGCCGAAAGTGCGCCAGCGATGATCCAAACGTCTGCGCTGGGAGACGTGCCCAGCAGCGGATCACGGACAACGCTCATGAAGTAGTAGAGCGGGTTGAAGTGATAGATCCACTCGTTCGCCGGCAGTTGCGCCGGCCGCCAGATCACCGGCGTGAGGAAGAACAGCAGGCTCGCGAAGATTCCCATCGCATGCTGCAAGTCGCGATAGCGCGCGCCGAAGACGGCCAGGAACATGCCTGCCCCTGCGCCCGCGAATGTCGTCAACAACAGACCTGGGATCGCGAGGAGCATTTCGGGGCGCCAGTCGATGCGGAGGATTAGGCCGATGACGATGAAAGTCAGGATCTGGTGCACGAAAACGAAGAGATAGCCGAGAGAACGGCGCCAGATGTGCGTGAGCCACGGCACTTCGTAGCTTTCGAGGTAGCCCTTCACATGCACCAACGCGACCGGCATCTCGATCAGGTGCGTGGAGATCAGCGCCCATGCCGGCAAGCCGGCAGCGAGGAAGAGCGCGTACTCCACCGGAGACGCGTTGAAGAGACCGCTGAAGACAAGCGTGAAACCAGCGATTGTCGCGGCCTGGCCAAGCGCGATCCATAACGGCCCCAGCACCGTGCGGCGGTACTTGCCGTGGATATCGTCGAGCGCCAAGCGCACAGCGAGAGGTAGCCGCACGATCGAGCGCGAAAGGTCCTGCACCGCCATTGCCGAGGAGTTCATTGACAGGTTCCCGCCCAGCTCTGAAAAGGCTCGATCTTGGCGGGGCCTTAGCATCCGTCGGTGGCTTCGTCAGCTACCTGATTCCGCAATAGAGCCTCCAAGACTGCGCCTCGCCTTGTGACCGATACCCTCGCGACACTCATTGTTGTCACATTCAACAGCCGCCGCTGGCTGGCGCGGCTTCGCGCCGCGCTTGAGTTGCAAACCGAGACCCGCTGGCGGCTGATTGTCGTCGATAATGCATCGGCCCCAGATCAGCGGCCAGAAGTCGCGGACCTCCCTGCGCGAGCGGCGCTTCTACAGCAAGAAGCAAATTTGGGGTTTGCGGCGGGCAATAATCTCGCGGCGCGCAGCGCGACGACGCCCTACCTCGTGATGCTCAACCCGGACGCGTTTCCCGAGCCCGAGTGGCTAGCGAAATTGATTCAAGCGGCGGAACAATTTCCGCAAGCTGGCGCGATCGGCTCGACGCAGATCAGCGTCCACGATGCCGGTAAGTTCGACGGTGTCGGCGATGTGATGCATGCATCGGGCATTGCGTATCGCGCTGGTTATGGCCGTCCGCGCTACACTTTGGGGCCGATCGCAGAGACGTTTTCTGCGTGCGGCGCGGCGATGCTGGTGCGGCGCGAGGCGTTCGAGGCGGTTGGTGGATTTGACGAACGCTACTTTTGCTACTTCGAAGATGTCGATCTCGGCTTTCGCTTGCGGCTCGCGGGATGGCGGGTGTTGCAATCGCCGGATGCGGTGGTTGCGCATGTGGGCGGCGGTTCGACAGGTGCCCCTTCGGGCTTTGCGGAGTTTCACGGCACGCGCAACCGGCTGTGGACGTTCTTCAAGTGCATGCCGGCATGGCTGTTCTGGCCGCTGCTGCCGGCGCATCTCGCCGGCACGATGTTGCTGGCCAGCGTGGGACCGTTCCGTGGACGCGGGCTGCACGCGTGGCGCGGACTTCTCGCCGGTTTCGCCGGGCTCAGCCCGATCCTGGCGACGCGACGCGCGTTACAAAAGGCGCGAAAAACCTCGATTTTCGATCTCGCCGCATCATTCGCCTGGGCGCCGGACGTGTTCTTCACCCGCCGCGCCGTGCACCGCAAAATCCGGGGATAGAGTCCAATCAATCCGGGGGATGGCGTGGCGCGCGTAGCATGAGGGCAAGGAGTCCTCATGTCGCAATCTACCCGTCTTGGCTTACCCTACCTCGCCGCCGCGCAAGCGCAGAAACATGTCACCGTGAATGAATCGCTGTTGCGGCTCGACGCGCTGGTGCAGCTCTCGGCGCGCTCAGCGACGACAAGCGCGCAACCGGCTTCACCCAGCGATGGCGACATCTATCTGCTGCCCACCGGCAAGAGCGGCGCGGCGTGGGGTGCGATGGCGGATGGCGCCATTGCCTATTATCGCGACGGCGCATGGGAAGCGCTGGCGCCGCACACAGGCTGGCGCTGCTATGTCGAAGACGAGGCCGCACTTTACGCGCGCAACGCCAGCGCATGGCGGCGGGTCGCGGCGGAGCAAGAACACCGGCTCATCTTCACACCGGGCGGTGATGGCGTCGTCTCGATCTATCGCTGCGAGGACACGCGCGTGCAAAACCCGCGCACGGCCACAATAAGCGCCATCTCCACGGACGCCATCACACTCACGGCCGCCACCGCGTCGCTGTTCTTCCATGCCTTCATGGCGGGGGTGGCCTATGTGCGCATCTGGAACACGTCGAAATCGCCGATCCAGCAAGCCTGGGTGAAGGCCGCGCCCTCCTCCACGACGCTGCAAGTGCTCGACGCCGCCGCCATTTCCACCTGGACCAATGGCGAAACTATCCAAATCGGCGACCCCACCAGCATCACGCCGAACCGCGTCATCGCCATCGACATCTCGCAGATGATGCAAACCGTCCTCGGCCGCGTCTTCCGGCAATCGGGCGTGCTGGTGAAGTCGCTCGTAGAGGGAATTTCGGTGCAGGCCGCTCTCGACACTACCGAGTTGGGCGCGAGCGGATCGTTCACGGGATTTCGAAGTGAAACTGGCGGCGGCAGACTCGGCGGCCAGTACACCCAGATGACGAGTGTTCAATCACCGGTTTCGAATTCCAATCTCGTTTTCATGCGTGAAACGGTCACTGGCACAGCGATGGGCGTTACGACTTTGTCCGTGCAGGGAGTCTGGGTTTGACGCGGCGACGCAACGCGCGCCTCTTCACCGCGGGCAACACAGTCGTCATTCTCGCTGTAGCAAGCCGCGCTGCCAGTTCAGGCGGCCAATGAGGCTGATTTCGCCGGACTTGCAGATAGTGCGCAACCCAAGCCTCATCTCTGGAGGCTTTCAGCCTCAGCCACTTTGCGAGGCTGGCGGTCGCTTTCATGCTGCAAAGTGTCTTCGATCGGAGGTTGGCGAGCAATGCCAGACAACCGCCTAACGTCCCGCCACCACAAGCAGGAACGCGCCCGCCGCTGCGGCGGCGGTTTGTTCGAGTGGTCCCTTGGCGAACTTGCGGAAGTAGCGGGCGAGGCTCTTAGCCTTGTGATGGGCGATGGTGCGGGCGT
>CALBST010000179.1 GCA_937967425.1 uncultured Caulobacteraceae bacterium | reverse complement strand
ATGGGCTCGATCGCTGTCGTTTGTAAGAATATGTCACCCGGGCGGGGATTGGCCCGAAGCGGACAGTCATATCGTTGGGCCGAAGGCCGAGAACAGCGACACATTGATTTGTGTCAAGGGGCGGATGTCGTCGCAGGCTATCGATAAAATTGGATTGCTGGGCGAGGCGGCTGCTTCGTGGCCCGGCCCCTCACAAGATCAAAGGGCAGACAATGTCACTACATATTGGAGACGTGGCGCCGGATTTCACCGTCGCAACCACCAAGGGCGAGATATCATTCCATAAGTGGGCTGGCGATAGCTGGGTGTTCTTCTTCAGCCATCCGGCGGATTTCACGCCGGTTTGCACCACGGAGATGGGTCGCACGGCTCAACTTGCCGAGCAGTTCTCCGCGCGCAACGTCAAGCCGCTAGGTCTGTCGACTGACACAGTTGCGGAGCACATGAAGTGGATCGCTGACGTCAACGACACGCAGAAAACGGATCTGCAGTTTCCGATCGTCGCCGATGCGGATCTCAAGATCGCCAGGGTCTACGACATGATCCATGCCGAACAGAGTGCAACCGAAGCGGTTCGTTCTGTGTTCATCATCGACCCAAAGAAGAAGATTCGCCTCACGATGACTTATCCCATGAGCGTGGGCCGAAACTTCGACGAGATTTTGCGTGTCATCGACGCCCTTCAAGCAGGAGACGCCAACCGTATCGCGACGCCAGCGGATTGGCGGCCCGGTGACAAAGTGATTATTCCGCCGTCGATTTCAGACGCGGAGGCTAAGGGTCTATTCACTCAAGGGTGGGAAACGTTGCGCCCCTATCTACGTCTCACCAAAATAAAATAGACCTGCATCTCGGACCGAGAGAAGGAGGCGGATGATGCCTATGCAGCATTCAAGGTTATACCCATGGTACATAGGCATCGCCATCATCGCCGTGTTCGAGGCGATTATCGCCTACTTGTTCTTCTTTAATTCGCCCCCCTGCGCGACGCCGATCCCGCAGCTCTTTTTCTTGCTGCTGTTTGTCCTGCCGATTGTGTACTTGGCGCTGATGTTCTTGGCGCTGAAGAGTCAGCCCTAGCGCTAAGCCGCTAAATGGCGACGCCCGAGTAGCGCCCGCCCGGCATTTGCGCTCTCCGCAGCATTGCCCCGCGAGTGACTGCGATCGGTGATCGTCAGCCGAGATGACGGGCCGGGCGCGATCGGCTGCATTGCGGCGCGCCGATCGTTCGCGAAAAATCGCCATAGGCCCGCGCGTGTCCCAGTCCGGTCACTACCGCAGCTGGCCTCGGTCGCCGCGTGGGTAAGAAGGCGCGACATTCGCGCACTGGCCTTATTCCGAAACAAGAGCGCATAAAGGGCCATGTTGGGGGGCTGTCGCCACCGTCGATCTTGGTACGCCCAGGCTTTCGCAGCGTTCGCCCTGCTGGCGTTCGCCGTGCGCGCGCTTGTGCCTGCCGGCTACATGTTCGCCCCGGCTCAGGACGGCCGCTTTCTAACCGTTACGCTCTGCTCGGGGCATGGTGCGATCGAGACGCTGCTCGATCTGAGCACGGGTCAGCTGGTCGATCCTGACGACGTTCCCGACAACACGCCTGAAAACCCACCGAGCGCTGATGCGCCTTGCGTGTTCGCGACCGTCGCCACGCTCGCCGCACCTGAGCAGGCATTGGCCTTGCCGAGCGCGCTTGGGGTGGCCAATGCGGATCATCCGCTCATAGTTTCAGTTGCGCCGGGTCAAGGACTGGCCGCACCGCCGCCTTGGTCTACCGGACCTCCGTATACGCTCTGAGTTTTTCGCGCGAACGGCGATGCCGTCGCACCCTGACACGTCTTCGCCTCGTGCGGAGCTCAAGAGCATTTGAACATCATGAATCTCAATCTGACTGTCGCGCGGACGCTTGCCGCCGCGCTCCCCTTCGTCATCGCCGTTCCCGCTGCGGCGCAAGAGGAAAACAATCCCCTGACCACAATCGTGGTCATCGGCGAACGCCCAGGCAGCGGCCCAGGCGCCGTTGCGGTCGAACCAGTGCGCACGGCGCGCCTTGCTACAGTGCCGGACCTTTTCTTTGGTGCACCAGGCGTGCTCGCGCAGACGAATTTCGGCGGGGTCGACCACCCCCGATTATCTATTCGCGGATCGGGTTTGCAGCGCGGCACGCAGCCTGCCGGACGGGGCGTGGAGCTGCGTCTCAACGGTTTGCCTATGACCTATGCCGACACGAGCTTTGACTTCGTGGAATGGATTGAGCCGCTCGCTTTTGACCGCGCGTTGGTGTTGCGCGGCGGACGCGCGGTGCTTGTGGATGCGGCCAACCTCGGCGGCGCGATCGATTTCCGCATGCAATCGGGCGCAGATGTGAACGGTGGTCTGCTACGCGGCGAAGTGGGCAGCTTTGAAGCCGAGCGCGCCCAATTGGCATTCGGTGGCGGATCGGACGAGTTCGATGGCTTCGCCAGCCTCAATTGGTTCGCCCAGCAGGGAGATCGTCAGTTCGCCGCGCAACAGGCCGCGCGCGCTCTCGCCAGTGGACGATGGGATCTGAGCGCGGCGACGACGCTGACCGCGAATGTGCTCTATAGCGATAGCGAACTCGAACTCCCCGGCCCCTTGACGCTTGCGCAGATTGAGGCGGGATCCCAGGCCGCCCAAGCGGGCAATGTGCTGGGCGATTGGCGACGATTTGCGCAGCGCTCACGCTTGGCGCTCGGATTGGATCGTGGTTTCGGCGCCGTCCAATTGGCAGTCGGTTTAAGCCGGATGGATACTGATGTGGAGTTCCGGCGGCGCGATGTGCAGGTTGAAGATAACGTTGATTGGTCTTTGTCGGGGACGCTTTCTGGCGAACTTGGAGAGGCGCGATGGCGCGTGGGCTACCTCGGCCAGCGTGGCGAGCGGAGCGTACAACAATACCTGAACGGCGGCGGCACCCAGTCGACCTTCACCGGTGCGCGCGGCCTCTTGTGGGCGGACAACGACTTGACTGCCGAACGGGACACAATCTCCGTCGGCCTTCAGGCGCCCATTGCGCCGCGGCTAACGGCAGAAGGCGTGATTGCTTACAACCGCCACACGCGCGAAATCACGGACCGTTTTCCAACCCGAGTTGAGCGCCCCGCCGCCATGCTGCACCAGAGCTACGAAGCGATAACTGGTCTTGCGCTGGTGAGGTACGCCGTAACTGATGGGCTTGAACTGTTCGCCTCGGCATCTCGCACTCATGAGCCGCCGACTTGGGATGTCTTGCTCGTCAATGCGAACGGGACTGGCGCGGGCGCTGTGCTGGTCAATGGCGCCAATCCGCGGCGACCCGTCGTCGCCATTCTTGACGATCAGATAGCTGACACGCTGGAACTAGGCGCGCGTGGCGATATTGGTCCGGTTCGGTTTGACGTCACCCTCTATCGTAGCTGGCTTGAAGGCGAGATCGTCTCCACAACCGATCCAGTGTCGCAGACCGTCTTAAGCGTCGGCAACGCAGATGAAACGCGTCGCCTCGGCATTGAGGCGTTTGCGGAAATTCGCTTGAACGAAGTTTTAAGTGTGGCGGGCGCCTGGACGTGGACGGAGGCCAGGTTCGATGGCGATCCGCGCTTTGGCGACAATCACTTGCCGATCGTACCCGAGCATGTGGTGGCGCTCAGCCTCGATTATAGGGGCGCGGGCGGCGTCTTTGCTGGCGCGCGCATAGAATATATCCCGGATGGCGGCTTTGCGGACTATGCCAATACGCTGCAGGCGGATGGTTATGCGACGCTTGGCGCGCGACTCGGGTGGGAAAGCGACCGCTTTGCAATCTTTCTAGAGGGACGCAATCTGACCGACGAACGTTACGCTTCAACGGTTATTGCCGCGCAGAACAATCTTGCGGGCGCAGACAACGCATCATTTGCACCCGGCGAAGGCGCGGCGGTCGTGTTCGGTGTCGAAGCCAGGCTCGGGCGATAGACGAAGCGCCAAAAAGCAGCCGCGCGGAGCAAATTCGCGCGGTTGTCCTTGGTGTTGTGTTTGATGCGTCTGGCATTCTAAAGAAAACGTCGGTTGCCAAAGGCGATGGACGGCTCCCTGTTTGAAAAAAACTCTGAGTGTCGCGTTTCGGCGAAAACGCGCCGCTCTAGTGGGCAGGGGGCCACTGACCGGATCTGAGCGCGCTGGCCATTCGACGGAGATTACGATCGGCCTGAGGCTGGCCCAGAGCGGGCATTGGCCCGCTACATCGCCCAATTCACAAACAGCAATCGATTTGTAGGGCGGTGATAGAATATTGCGGTCGCACTATCGATGCGCTGCCCTTGATATCTCGCGCTCCAGAGGAGGAGTGCTGTCGACTCCGATCTCAACTCGTCGCGGGGTATGCACCCCGATGCTTGAGGGTCCAGAAGCACGTCGGCACGGACTTTTGCCTCCCACGGGTCATTCGCGTGCCAGCTCCATCGATCCGGGTCGTCGGGTGAAAATCCACCTTCCTGGAGCTGAAAGCAGAGAAACTCAAAGGGCCCATCGCGCGAGGGCCCTTCGCTCCGGTCCCACACCACTGTGTAAGGTTGGCGTGGGTCAAGGCCGCCCCAGTTGAAAATGTAGTCACGCGAAAACGGCCCGATGCGCACGTTTGTGAATGACAGCGCGATCAGCATAAAGACCAGCGTCGCAAGCACGCCGATCACGGCAAATATTCGCACAACCCAGTGCACTCACGTCTCCCGAATGCGTCTTCTAGACGAAAGTCGCGATGGCGGCCAATGACCGGCCTCGGCGAGACCATGTCGTTCTCAAGCACAGATGACGAATGGCGCAAACGCTCAATGGCGGTCACCCGAGCGAGCTTAAGCCGCTTGGTGCGAGTCCGTGGTGACTGAAAGGCGAAGGCCCATCGCCTTCAATACACCGAGCAGGGTGGTGAGCCTTGGATTGCCATCGGCGCTGAGCGATTTGTATAGCGCCTCGCGCGCAAGACCCGTGCGCTCGGCGATAGTCGCCATGCCTTTGGAGCGGGCGATGTCGCCGAGGGTGGCGGCGATGATTTGGGCGTCGCCATCTTCCAGCGCCGCTTCAAGATACGCAGCGACCGCCTCGGGCGTGTCGATGTAGTCGGCGCTGTCAAAGGGACGAGAGGTAGCTTTGCTCATTGTTGCGCTTCCTTCCAATCCTTCCAAAGTGCGAGCGCCGTTTCGATATCGCGCGCTTGCGTGGACTTATCTCCGCCGGCGAGGAGAAGGATCAACTCATCACCGTTCGCCGCATAGTAGACGCGATATCCAGGACCGGTATCGATCCTCAACTCACTCACGCCTTTCCCGACCGGGCGGACGTCGCCAGGATTGCCGTTTGCAAGGCGCTTGATGCGCATGTCGATGCGCGCTCGACCCGTGAGATCACGCAGGCCGCGAAGCCATTGGTCAAACACATCGGTTCGCAAAAGTTGCGGCACAACTGCAATGTAATCTATATATTACATCGCGTCAAGTGGCTGGAATCGGCGACGGCGTGCCGCTCCGCGCTCAATGTGATCAGCGTCACCTATCGGGCGGGTAACCAAGGCGTCTTGAGCACGACGTCTACTAGCTTCTTCCCGCGCGTCGCGGACTCGCGATCGATCTCAGTGCAAGCGGTGGCTGCCTTCAGCGAAACTCGAACACCTCATAACGCAGGTTCGCGTCGGCCACGCCATGCTGTTGCATGAGCCGGCGCACGTGTGGCGCCACGCCCTTCGGGCCGCAGAGGGCGACGTCAAGCGCCGCGACATCGCTCTGTTTGACGATCTCGGAGAACCGATCGACGAAGGCCGGGGAGCTGACGCCGGTGCTGACGGGCACGAATTCCACGCCGCATTCTTGGGCTATTGCGGCCAAGGCCTCCACACTGGGAAACGCGCGGCTCGGTGTGTATAGGTAGAATAGTGTTACCCGCTCGAAGCCGCCGGCCTCGCCCTGCTTCATCCAGGCGATGAAGGGTGAAATGCCAACGCCGCCGGCAATCCATATTTCGCGGCCCGCCTCGGCACGACGGACAAAGCGCCCATAAGGCGCATAGACATCGGCGCGCATGCCGGGCGCGACTTCCGCTACGAGCTTTGTCGTGTAATCGCCCAAGGCGCGGATGACGAAGCTGATCCGGCCGTCTCCGGCGGCGCCCGAGGCGATCGTGAAAGGGTGTGGCTCGCGCAGTCCATCCACTTTCATGCGTAGGAAGCCGAACTGTCCCGGGACGAATGCGACGGGCCGCGAACTGGGCATGAAATCTATCTGCGCCGCCGCGCCGCCAGGAGAAACGGCGACGACTTCATACTCGGCATGGTTGGATAGAAATGGATAGAGAGCGAGCTTGTAGGCGGCTGCAATCAGCCCCAGCCCGGCCAGCAGGGCCATCCATATTCCGGCCGGACTGTTGAGGGCGATAGGCGACTTGATGCTGAGCGCGTGCAGCACCACCACCAAAAGGATCGGCCCGGACAGACGATGCCACCAGCGCCATGAATTGTAGGGAATCTTGCGATTGAGCGACAGCACGACGATGAGCATCAGCCCGACGAAGCTGGCTTGACGGACGAGTCTCGTCCAGTCCGGCGGCAAGCTCAGGATCGCAGCGGTGTCCCAACTGGGCATGCCTGCCTTGAACAACAGATGCACGCTCGCCAGCGAGAGCGCCGAGATGCCGAACCACTTGTGCGCCTCATACATGCGATCAAGGCCGCCAAACATCAGCTCCGAGAGAGACCCGCGGGCGCTGAGGATCGCGGCGCTCGCCATCAGTGCGAGTGCGGCGACTCCGCAGGCGAGACTGAGCGGGGCTGTCGCGAGCCAAGGTCCGTGCGGAAATTCAAGCGCCACCGTCACGAAGCTTACGAGCACGATCACGAGGATGGCTTGCCAGGGCGCTATACGCAGCGAAGTCATCGAACCTGCACCTCAGCAATATTTCCGCCGCTGCGATCCAGGCGCGACCGTTGAGCCGGGACACAACCGGCCACGTCAAGTCTACGCCCGCACTCTCTTTTCAGAAGGGTGCGGCCGACGCGTCGCCAGATCATTGATCTGAAGCAAGTGTCGAAGGAGCCCAAGCGGCACGCGCGCGTCGGGATCGTCAAGCTCCGCCAAGCCCGGCCCGCCAGCGCTCAAGAGCTTTGCGCGCTGTGCCCCGCGGCCGGCGGCAAATTCAACGAAGGCGTGCGCAAACCCTGCTGAAACGGTCGGAGAGACTGCGATCTGCGCCATTGCTGCAACGAAAAGCCAGATGGGTGTTACCGATCGCTATGGCCATAGCCCGGACCAGCGATAGGAGGTGAGCCGATCAACATAAGGCGCCTGTCTTGAACGAACAGCTTCCCTCCTTGCGCGACCTTCAGTCTGGGCTGCATGGGCATGCCCGCTCGGCGGGCGCGTTCTACGTGCTTGTCGTGGTCACCGGCACGTTCAGCCTGGGCCTCACGCCTGAGCGCCTCTTCGTGGGCGACACACCCGGGGCGCTGGCTGCTTCGATCGCGGCCCAGGACTGGCTCTTGCGTGTCTCGATACTTGCCGAGGCGACGTGCTACTTGGCGTTCGGATGCCTTGCGCTGGCGCTGCATGCGCTCTTGCGTCCGGTTCATAGAGGCGCCGCCGCAGGCATGGCGATGCTCGTCTTGATCAGCGTGCCGTTCGGCTTTTCTAATCTCGTCGCCCTGGTGGAGATACAGCGGATCGTCGAGAGCGGCGTAGCGCTCACCTCGGCCGAGGCCGTGGCGGACGCGTATGCGCGGTATCGCGCCGGCCATTTTCTGCAGAGCGCGCCGTGGGGGCTCTGGCTCTTGCCGTTTGGATATCTGGCGCTGCGCTCAGGCTTCATGCCGCGGCTCTTGGGCATTGGTCTCATCTTGGCGGGGGCAGGCTATGTCGCCCACTTTGCGGCGCGCCTGCTTGTTGACGGATATAGGGAGAGCATCTGGCCGGATATATTCGCCGCGCCGCGTATTGCTGAAATCCTCATGGCGTTTTGGCTGCTCGTATTCGGCGCGCGTCGCTCGCTTTGGCGGGCACGACCAGCAGCGGACCAGAGCTAAGGGAGCACATCATGCGCAAGGTCATCGCACCAAACGCAATCAAGCTGGCGTTCATGTGGACGTCGTTGATGTTTCTTTACATCTACAATGACTACTTCATGCTCTACATGCCCGGCGAAATCGAGGCGATGCAGGCAGGGCGGATCGGACCGCTGGGCGCGGCGACCGAAACGGTGATGGTGGGCGTCTCCACGATGTTGGCGATCCCCGCGCTGATGATCGGGCTCTCGGTCCTTTTGCCGAGGCAAATCTCCAGGTGGCTAAACGTCGTTTTCGGCGTGGTCTATACTGCGATCGAGGCTTTGACCCTGACCTCACCGCATCTCTTCTACAAGATCGTGGTGGCGCTCGAGATCCCCGTCACACTTGGCATTGTCGCGCTGGCTTTGCGATGGCCAAAAGATGAGGTCGCTTAGCATCGGCAGATGAAGTGCGCCGGGGCGATTGGACCTCGACCGCGCAGCGCCTCGGTCATGACCGCATTGTCCATCAACGTGGTAGTCAGGAGCGTACGCATTCTAGCCGTTCACTCTGGAACGCGCTTTGACTGTTGTCGGCGACGGCGTGCCGAATTGACGGGCAGGGCGCGGCGGCTGGGTTTGAGCGCGCGAGACGCTCAGAAATAATCTCTAATGTCCCGACGCTGGCCCATTGCCGACATTGGCGCGCGCCGCAATCATAGCGCTATGACCGACACTGAACCCACCCCCGAGGACCGAGCGCTCGGGCTTAGCATCCTCCGAGGAATGGTTCTGCTGGCCGTTGTCGGTGCTGTGTTTTGCATCACGTTCGGTGCGCGCGCGCTGCTGGGCTACCCATCCATCATGCCGGACTTGGTGATATTTCCGGTCTTCCTGGGCGCCTTCGCAGTCATCGGCAATTCCATCTTGGTGTTGCACGCACAAGGCGTTGCCCGCGGAGGAGCTTACCTTGAATGGATGTGGGAGCACGTTCCCAAGACGTTGCTCCTGCTCGTTGTGATGGCGGCAGTGTTTAGCTGGCAAGTCTTTGAGCACATGCCCGACTATCCGCGCGGATCGCCAGAAGCGCGCGCGGGGATCGGACAGCAAGCCGAACTGTTCATAGGCTTCGTCACCATCTTCTACGTCTACGGTGGAGCAATCCTTGTGGGGGCACTGCGGGCCGCCAAGGACTAACTAGCAACTGATCCAATGCCGCTTTTCGGCGAGCATAGGCCGCCCCGTCGCGTGTGGTAGAATGGCCGATCCTCACGCGAATCGGCCATTGCTTTCTGATCAGAGATCGACGCCTTCTGAGATGGCTATCGCGTCATCGACCTCGACTCCGAGATAGCGAACGGTGCTTTCGAGCTTGGTGTGTCCGAGCAAGAGCTGCACCGCTCGCAGGTTACCGGTCTTCCGATAGATGAGCGCAGCTTTGGTGCGCCGCAGCGAGTGCGTTCCGTACGTGGCAGGGTTTAGCCCGATAGAGGCCACCCAGCCTTGCACAATCCGCGCATACTGCCGCGTCGAGAGGTGAGGGGAACTCGCAAGGCGGCTCTGGAAGAGGAAGTCGCTGGACCCGAGGTAGTGCCGGCTCATGAGTGTCCGCACCGCGTTTCGGGTCTGCTCGGTGATTTCGAATTGCACCGGACGGCCCGTCTTCTTCTGAACGATGATGCCGCGCGTCTTCACCTCGCCGCCGGCGGCGACGTCCTCGACTTTCAATCGGGTGAGGTCGCATGCGCGCAGCTTGCTGTCGATCGCGAGATTGAAGAGCGCGAGATCCCGGACGCGCTTCTTGAGTTCAAGCCTGGCGCGGATCGACCAGACCTCTTTCATCTTGAGAGCAGGCTTTTGGCCTGTCAACTTTCCACCAGTAATGCGACGTTGCCTCTTTGCCGTGCGGAACGGTGTTTCGGTGATAATCTCCATGGTCATGGCCCGAGCCTTCTGCTCACCCGCCCGCACCATGCGGGGCGGGGAGCGGAGGCTACGTCTCAGTCCCAGCGTCCGCTATCGAGCGGCGCAGACAGTCGCAAAAAATTGCTCTGGGGCTTACGATGGCCCTCAGCGGACCTCGCGGCGTTCGACCAGCCAAAACATCCGGCTGGCGTTCCGGTCCCTGCCACCAGCAACGCCCCGTTTGCGTAGAGTTCGAGGGCTTCACCGTCAGACACACCGGTGACGACGTAGACACCCTTGCCATCGAACCATGCGAGCGCCTCGCTTCGATCCAAGACGTGGCCCAGTGCATCGCCCGCGCTAACAGCGGGAGAAAACACGACTGTCGTGTACGATAAGCCGGGCGGTGGACGGCTCGCCCAATAGCCTGCGCCAAGCATTGTGAGCGCAATAAACGCAACAATCGCCTCGGGCTTATTGCGGTTCGACGGTCCATCTTTTCGAAGAAACCAGCCAAGGACTAGCGGCACTGCGCCGAAGGCGATGAGCCAGCCCAAATCCCATACGAGCGGATTCGTTGCGTCTTG
Source organism: uncultured Caulobacteraceae bacterium (assembly GCA_937967425.1). The sequence continues at coordinate 2,790 of CALBST010000179.1, read as the reverse complement.
CTTGATCCTGTGAATGCCCAAGACCCAGTGCGATGCGACTGCATCCAAGAAGTGCCAAGCGCCAAAGCCGATCAGAAAGAAGGCCAAGAAGCGCCTGGATGCGCCCGGAGCCTCAAACGAACTCCGCACGCGCCACAAGAACCACAAGCCGAGCGCTGCGACCCCGTACATGAGTAGATGGAAATAGCCGTCCATCAAGATCTGGAAGCGAATGTCGTCGCCGCGAATGGCGCTGAGCAGGTGATGCCATTGCAGAACCTGATGAAGCAGGATGCCGTCGAAAAATCCGCTAAACGCAAAACCTAACCAAAACGCTGGCCATGTCAGACGAAGCGCGGATTTTTCATCTGCTGATTGCATCACGGTGGGACTCTCCCGCAACAATTCATCAGATACTATCCAGTTCCAGAGTCCGCTCCCGGCGAACTGAGGCCGCTGCCTCGGAGGAGACGCCAACGTCGCATTTGGGTTGGCTATGTCAGTCGCTGAGACAGGCTCGATAGTCTAGGCTAGCCGAATGATCGAACGGGTCGCTCGCTCTCTCCGCACCCGCCCATCACCGCGGGACTTGGTCGAGCTTTGCGTGGCGCTCGTGGTTTTTGTAGCGACGGCCGCCGTCGTTTCGCTTGTGACGGGACTCGCGCATTGGTCGCCGCGTGACCTGGGACCACTTGCATTCCTGTCGCTGCGCGCCTTCTTCATCCCAGCACTCAGCGAGGAACTGGTGTTTCGCGCTGCGCTCGTGCCGGCCATCGGCGAGAGCAAGAGGCCCGCATTCTGGATCGTGATCTCGACGTTGCTGTTCGGTCTGTGGCATGTGGCCGAGACCGCTTTCCTGCCCGGCGCCGCCTCGACCTTCCTCCGGCTCGACTTTCTCGCACTGGCGGTGTTGCTGGGCTTGCTCTGTGCGATCCTGCGCTATCGCTCGGGGTCAGTATGGCCGGCAATCGCTCTCCATTGGATTGTCGTGGTTCTTTGGCAGGGGTGGTTCGGAGGGCCAGCGTTCGGGCGAGCGTCGTAGATCGGCGATCGTTGTGCTTAGCGGCGTTCTCGTTCGAAGTTCACATAAGTGCGCCCAGCGGCACTGGCCAAGCGTTCATCGAGATTGTCTCGGCAAGCTGCTTCGACCGCGCTCAAAACGCCGTTGGCGTCCGCCGACCGTCCAACCTCATGGTCACGGACGTTGCGGACGTTTTGGCCGGTCCAGTAGGCGAGAACCCACTCATTCCCAAGCGCCCGGCTCTCTGGATTTGCCAGCCACTGCTCGCAGCTATTCGTTGTGCCGTAGCCCCAAGCCCGAACGTCGTGCGGGCGGTCCGCGTCGTTCTGCGGGCAACACGCAGCAAGAGCGAAAATGGCTAGTGTAACGGTGCGGATCATAGGCCGCTTTCTACTCGGACTACATCGCAATGTCGCCTTCCGGCGACATCGTGACGAATTGGCGAGCAGGGCGCCAATGTCTCGATTGGAGCGGGCCGGTCACTCGAAAAATTTCACCGATGGCGCATGGCTGGCCCAAAGCAGACGTGTCACGATTGCCGCCCTTCGGCGTACTTTGACGCTGCGGCTGGATCGACGATGTATCCCTCGGGCGTTCGGACAAGGTCGGCGTGCAAAGGGATCGCACCGTTGGGCATGATGGGAAGAGACAAGGTCGTCGGCCAACGGGCCATTATTTCCGCCATCGTCCGCTCACGAAATCTAGTCGCGAGTTGTGGATTCTCGCCTCGCAAAAACATGATCCAAACTTGGCCTAAATGGTCTGGCTGATCAATGATCACCGCCTCCGCCTCGTCATCGGTTTCACCCCGCCAAACTGCGGCATGCACAGTTCTTTCTGCGATTAGAAACTCAAGCTCCTGCCGAGTGGCGGCGTCTAGGTGTAACCCTTCGGCCCTAGCCGCTTCGCCGACGACAGCCAAGAACTCCACGCGGTCTTGCTCCGATTGAAGCGGAACTTCATAAGCAGCGATAGTCTCAGCACTTTCCGGCTGCTCAGCGACACAGCCGGACACGATTGAACAGGCGAGTGCTGCCGCAATCCAACGCATGCGTGAAAACTACGATTTAAGCGGGGAGCGTTCAACGTCCGCCATCGGCGAACTTAGGTCGGTGGAGCAGGGTCTAGACCACTGGCCGGATGGAATCGGCCACGCCGTTCGCGAAAGATGTCCCTATGGCGGGCCGTGGCCCGAAGCCGCCATTCCTTGTTGGATGATGCACATGACAAAGCGCATTCTCGTCTGGTTCGCGACCGTCGTGGGAGTGGCTGTCTTGGGCTACGCTGCCTTCATCGTTGCGGCAAACAGGGGCATCGACACCAGCCTGCTGGGCGAGATGTCGCCTATGGGCGCAAAGCGGCCAAGCTTCAGCGCTGCGGCAGTGGCCTAGAATAGCAGTGAAGCATGGAGAATGAGTCGTGGCTGGCGAGCGGATAGACCTCACTGATCTTGGGCTTGAGGAAGTGCTGCTTGAAGGTGTCGATATTCATATCGAGCGAATGGATAGAGGCATTATCTGGCTGGGTATCACGCGCAGCGGAAAACCGGACAAGAGATTGTCTTTGACCATCAGCGCGCATGGAAAGACCCTCCGCGCAACGGCGTCGGAGAATGATCTGAAGGTTTAGCGTTACGTCCCCTCCCGACGAGACCGCGCCGAAGTGACGGGCAGGGCGGCAACGGCTGGAATGGATCGCGCCGGCCATTCGAAAAATTTCGCCGATGGCGCGCGTCTGGCCCAATCGAGACGGTTGGGCCCGGCTGTGTCAGAGGCCCCTTTGGAGCGCAA
>CALBST010000178.1 GCA_937967425.1 uncultured Caulobacteraceae bacterium | reverse complement strand
TTCGTTCACCCCGGTTTTCGCGCGCGTCTGTGCATCGACACGTTTGACGATCACGACGCACGCGAGGCTGGGGCCGCCCTTCGGATCGGGCAGCGAGCCGGGCACCACCACGGAATAGGGAGGCACCTCGCCGCGGAACACCTCGCCGCTGGCGCGATCGATAATCTTCGTCGATTGGCTGATGAAGGCGCCCATGGCGAGCACGGCGCCTTCGCGCACGATCACGCCTTCAGCCACCTCCGAACGCGCGCCAATAAAGCAGCCGTCTTCGATGATGGTCGGGTTCGCCTGCAGCGGCTCCAGCACGCCGCCAATACCGGCGCCGCCGGAGATATGCACGTTCTTACCGATCTGCGCGCACGAGCCCACCGTCGCCCAGGTGTCGACCATCGTGCCTTCATCGACATAGGCGCCGATGTTCACGAAGCTCGGCATCAGCACCACGTTCTTGCCGATAAAACTGCCGCGCCGCGCAACGGCTCCGGGCACGGCGCGGAAGCCGGCTTTCTCGAATGAAGCATCGCCCCAGCCCAGAAATTTCGACGGCACCTTGTCCCAGTAGGGGCCCGGCGAGGAATCGCCATTGCCGCCGGCCGCGCCGATCAGCTTGTTGGCGCTGATGCGGAATGAAAGCAGCACCGCCTTCTTCAGCCATTGATGTGTGACCCAAGCGCCATCGGTCCCACGCGTGGCCACGCGCGCCTGGCCGCTGTCCAGCAGGTCGATAGCAGCCTCGATGGCCTCGACATCGGCGCCTTTGCTCTGTGGCGAGAGCTGGTCGCGCCGTTCCCAGGCGGCTTCAATGTGCGGGGCGAGATCGCTGTTCATGGCGATGAGCTAGCGCGTTTCGGCGGCGAAAGCCAAGCGTTGCCGGAACCGATGGGCGCTCTGGCTCCGGCGCAGGCGCTAAATCATCGCCGCCGTAGCAACGCCTTCACGTCTGCAGCGTGGTGGTCGACGTAAGCTGGCAGCGGCGCCGGATGGACCGCGCCGACGAGCGCGGTGGTGAAGCCCAGCTCATGCGCCGGTTCGAGATTGCGGAGTGTGTCCTCAACCAGGATCGCCTCGGAAGCGTCAAGGTCGAAGCGCTCAAGAAGCGCCTCGTAGCACGCCCGCTGCGGCTTCGGTCTGAGCTGTGCGTCCTCAATATCGAAAACCAAATCGAAGAGATCGCTGAGATTGAGGCTTTCGAGCACGCGCTGCGCGTGGCCGCCGCCGCCATTGGTGAAAATGATCCGCTGGCCTGGCAGCGCTGCGATAAGCGCGCGCAGCTCAGCATCTGGCTCCAGCACCGAGTGGTCGGCTTGATGGACGTTGGCCAAAAAGTCGCGTGCATCAATGCCGTGGTGGCGAACGAGACCCACGACGGTTGCGCCATATTGATGGAAGTAGCGCTCGCGGATTTCCAGCGCGCCCTCAGTGTCGAGCCCTGTCGCCCGCTCAATGTAGCGCGTCATCCGTTCGCCAATCTCATCGTAGAGCGCGCGAGCGGGATAGAGCGTGTTGTCGAGATCGAACACCCAGGTCTTGATGCCGGCAAAGGACATCAGTCGCCGCTGCCACGATCCTGTGTCGGCGCGCTTGGCGGATCGAGACCGCGCCGCGCTGTGCTGGCGGCCGGTCTGACGGCCTCATCACCCGCAGCCGGCGTCAATTGGCGCGGCATGACGCCAGGCTCAAGGAAATCGCGCTCTTCGAAATCGACAACCAAGCCATCGCGAGCGCGCGCGCCGATCGGGGTGAACAGCGTGGTCTGATAGTAGCGGCTCTCGCATCGATCGCGGCCGAGGATCGCGAAGCGGGCGGGGCTGGTGCAGAAGGCCTCGCCGCCGGCCGCGAGATAACGCGGTCCATTGGGTGAATCGAGTGAAGCGTGGACGTAGTAGACCTCTTGGATCAGCACTTCATCGATCGTGCGTACACAACCACCCGGCGCCAAAGCCCACCAGCCGCGGCTCTCCCAGCCTTCGCCACGCCGGCGCGCGATCGCTGTCCACAGCCGCCCGCGGGTGCGGTTGCAGAGCGTGAGGCCGACTTGCCCGGCGCGGCGGCGCGCCGCCGTTTCGAGCGCATCGATCAGCTGGTCTTGCGTCGCGTTCGGTGAGAGCCGCGCGCTGGCTCTGAATTCGGCGATCGATTGCGCGATGCGGCGAGGGTCGACGCCGCGGCGTCCCTCGCGCACATCGTAGCCCGCGTCTTCGAGCAGACGCTGAAGCCCCATTTGGCGAGCGCGCGCCTGCGTGTACTGGCTCGCTTCGGAGAACGAGGTCCGCCAGGTGTCGCGCTTGTTGATCTGCACGCGCCGGAAGCGGCGCTCTTCGTAAGTATCGGTGCAACGCGGCGGGTTTTCGATCTGAAACTGACGTGTGGGGTCAACGCACAGCCGCGCGTCGCCGGTCCATTGTTGGCGGCCGCCGCGATGGGCGGAGGAGGTGCGCGCGTACAAATAGTGGGTGCCGCGCGCCAACGGCGCGGCTACCGCCACGCGGCATTCGCCGGGGCGGAGTCGCGTCCAGCCCTGCACTTGGATCGAGCGGCCATCGGGCCGCGCCGTCGCGGCTTCGAGCACATATGTTGTCTCGTTGCAGATCTGCCAGCCGTTTGGCGCGCGCTGTTGCTGCGCGAGCGCGGTACCCGCGAATGCGAGCGCGCCGAGCGATGCAACCGCCGCCAAAGCGGCGAATGCGCCGCTCCTAGTGAATAAGCGTGCCAGCGCCATGTTCGGTGAACAATTCCATGAGCAGGACGTGCGGGGTGCGCCCGTCGAGGATGACTGCCGCTTCGACGCCTTGGTCGAGTGCGGCGATGCAGGTTTCGAGCTTCGGGATCATGCCGCCGGTGGCTGTGCCCTCGTCAATCAGTTTGCGCGCGTCTGCGACCGACATTTCGCGGATGAGATTGCCGTCCTTATCGAGGACGCCTGGAATATCCGAGAGCAACAGGAAGCGTTTCGCCGAGAGCGCCTTCGCGATCGCGCCGGCGGCGGTATCGGCGTTGATGTTGTAAGTGCGGCCATCTTCGGCGACGCCGATCGGCGCGACCACCGGGATGTAATCCTCCGGCGCATTGATCAGGGCCTGGATCAAGGTCGGATCGACATCTACCGGCTCGCCGACAAAGCCAAGATCGACAACTTGCTCGATCATGCTGTCGGGATCTTTGCGCGTGCGCACAGCCTTCTCGCACGTGATGATGCGCGCATCTTTGCCGGACAGGCCGACGCCGCGTACATCCGCTTCACGTCCAGCGGCGGTGATCAAGTGCGCGAGTTCTTTGTTGACGCTGCCCGAGAGCACCATCTCCGCGACTTCCATGGTCTCGGCGTCGGTCACGCGCAGCCCATCCACGAATTGCGATTTCACGCCTGCCCGGTCGAGCATGCGGCTGATCTGCGGCCCGCCGCCGTGAACGACGACAGGATGCAAGCCCACGAGTTTCAAAAGGACGACGTCTGCGGCGAATTTGCGGGCGGTTTCGGTGTCGCCCATGGCGTGGCCGCCATATTTCACCACAACCGTTTCGCGGTCGTAGATTTGGATGAAGGGCAGGGCTTCGGCGAGTGTCTTGGCTTTGGCCAGACCCACTTCCAGCGCCGCCAGATGTTCTTTCGAAAGCTTGCTCACCCGCGGTTCCTAAGCGGTATCGCCTCTCAGGCCAAGGCCGCGATTTCAGCCCTCAGAAGCTCAATCCCCAAGCCGGTTTCACTCGACGTGGCGATAATTTCAGGATGCGCCGCCGGACGCTTGGCGATCGCCGCGCTGGTGGCTTTGGCCAACGCTGCGATTTCAGTCGGCTTCACCTTGTCGGCCTTCGTCAGAACCAGCTGATACGTCACCGCCGCCTTATCGAGCGCGTCCATGACAGCCTTGTCATCCGGCTTGAGCCCGTGCCGGCCGTCGATCAGCAGGATGACGCGTTTCAGCGGCGTGCGCCCGCGCAGATAATCGCGGATCAGCGCCGTCCAGCGACCGATCTCATTCTTCGGCGCCTTGGCGTAGCCATAGCCCGGCATGTCGACGAGCCGCAGCACATCGCCAACGCGGAAAAAGTTGAGCTCGCGCGTGCGGCCCGGCTCAGTCGAGGCGCGCGCGAGTTTGTTGCGGCCGGTGAGCGCGTTGATCAGTGAAGACTTGCCGACGTTCGAGCGGCCCGCGAACGCGATCTCCGGCACGCCCGCCTCCGGCAAAAACTCCATGCTCGGCACGCCGCGCTCGAATTCGATCGGCCCCGCGAAGAGCAGGCGGCCCGCTTCGATCCATTCGGGACTGGGGATTGGGGATTGGGGATTGGGGGGCTCAGCCATCTTTCAATCGCGCATGTAACCGGTTGAGCATGCGAGCTACGCGTTCAGCCTCTTCTAGCAGCGGCTGTGTCACGGTCTCTGAGAGATGCTTAGCTCGCGACGCAAGAAGCAGGAGGGTTTCAAGCTCTGCGGTCGAACCCCGCGCAATGCTGACGAAATGAGCGTAGTCCCGTCTCGTTGCCCTAGCATGTCCTTCGGCGATATTTGCGGGAATCGAGACGGCTGCTCGGATCATCTGAGCCGTGAGCCGATATTCTTCCTTCTTGGGCATCAGTTCAGCTGCAGCGTACACCGCTTGAGCAACATCCATCGCCTTCGCCCAGACCTCTAAGTCGCGATAGCTGGATGCACCCAATCCCCAATCCCTAATCCCGATTACTCCGCCGCCGTAGCCTTAAGTCTCTTCGCCAAGAACTTATCGAGCTGCGTCTCAACGCCTTGGCGGCGCATGATCACGTATTGCTGCAGGATCGAGAGCGTGTTCGACCAGGTCCAGTAGATGACGAGGCCAGCCGGGAAGGCGGCGAACATCACGGTGAACAGGATCGGCAGGAAGCGGAAGATCTGCGCCTGCACCGGATCGGTCGGCGGCGGCGAGAGCGCCTGCAGCGCCCACATCGATACGCCATAGAGGATCGGCCACAGGCCAATCATCAGGAACGAAGGCACGTCAAACGGCAGCAGGCCGAACAAGTTGAACAGCGACGTCGGGTCTTGCGCCGAGAGATCGCGCACCCAGCCCACGAACGGCTCGTGGCGCATTTCGATCGTCACGGTTAGCGTCTTATAGAGCGCGAAGAACACCGGGATCTGCAGCAGGATCGGCACGCAACCCGCCACCGGATTGATCTTCTCGGTCTGATAGAGCTTCAGGATTTCCTGCTGCTGACGCTGTTTGTCAGCGGCATAGCGTTCTTGGATTTCCTTCATCTTCGGCTGCAAGCCGCGCATCTTCGCCATCGACTTGAACGATTGGTAGACGAGCGGGAACATGAAGAGCTTGATGACGACGGTGGACGCCAAGATCGCCAAGCCGAAATTGAACACGATGCCCCAGCCGGCGAACATCTGGCCGAACCAGTGCAGCATCGCGAAGAAGGGGCGGGTCAGGAACCAGAAATTGCCCCAGTCGATCGCATCATCGAAGCGCGGGATCGGTGCGCCGCCGCCGGCTTCCGGCCCGCCAGCCTGGTAGGCGCGCAGCAATTCATAGCGCTTGGCGCCGGCGAAGAAACGCTGCGTGTAGGTGATCTCGCCACCGGCCGGGACTTCGCGCCATGAGCCGCGATAGGCGGCGCGATAATCGTTGACCGCATCTTCGGTGCGGCTGTCGAAATAGACTGAAACGCGCTCGCTCTGATCGGGAATGATCGCCGCTAGCCAATAGTGCTCGGTAATGCCGAGCCAGCCACCCGTGCCTTGGCCTTCTTCCAGGCGTTCGTCTTCTCCAACGCGGCCGCGCACGCGATCACGCGCGTGCTTGTCGGCGTCCTGGAAGCGGCGCTGCTGCAAACTGTTGTTCGGCCCAAAGGCGCCGATTAGACCCTGCATCACGATCGCGTTGTTGCGGAAGCCCTCCGGCATGCCTTCACGGCGCACCGTTCCGAAAGGCCGCACTTCCAGCGGCGCGCCGGTCCCGTTGCGCACGACGTCCGTGATCGTGAACATGAAGTGCTCATCGACCGAGATCGTGCGCTCAATGGTTTGGCCGTTGCCGGCATTGAAGGTGAGCGTCACCGGCGTCGATGGCGTCAGCTGCGAACCTTCCGCCGCCGTCCACTGGCTGCGCGAATCCGAAAGCGTCGAGGTCGTCTCACCCGAACGCGATTCCCAGCCGAAGAAGGCGTCATGCCCAAACTGCGTGTTGATCGGCGAGAGCAGCGTGACCTCGGGGCTCGCCGGATCGAGCGTGCGGCGATATTCGCGCAGATTGAGATCGTCGATACGCGCGCCCTGTAGCGAGATCGAGCCATCGACTTCGCCGGTGTCGATAACGATGCGGCCGGAAGAAGCGCCGAGCGCCTGCTCGCGCGTCACGATGCCGGAAGGCGACGTCGCAGGCGCGCCGGCGCCGTCGCTCGTGTCGGCTGACGCTGACGGTTCTTGCTGCGCCTGAAGTTGCGCTTGCGCGCGCTGCGCTTCCGCGAGCCGCTCGCGGTTCGGCGCATTATAGAAGAACTCGAAGCCCAGCATGATCCCGAGCGAAATCACGATCGCGAGGATCACGTTGCGGGTCTCGTTCGGACCCATGCCGCCGCCTGGAGTCTGCATCTCTGTTCAGTCGCTTTCGGTTGATTTTGCGGGAGCTTTGGCGCGTTTCGCGCCTTCCAGATCGGCGCGGAGCCTTATCAGTGCGTTTCCAAGATCGTCAAGCAAAGCAGGCCA
>CALBST010000177.1 GCA_937967425.1 uncultured Caulobacteraceae bacterium | reverse complement strand
ATTATATGATGGAGAAGATTATGCTGAAGCATAGGCAGGTGGAGGCGTTCCGCGCGGTCATCATCAGCGGTTCAGTGTCGACTGCGGCGGACATTCTCGGAATCACTCAACCTGCGGTCAGTCGGCTCGTGAAAGATTTGGAATACGAGACGCGCTTGAATTTGTTCGAACGCTCTGGAGGTCGACTTGTTGCAACCGGCGACGCGATGGCACTCTATCGCGAGATCGACCGCTCATTTGTTGGACTTGAGCGTATCGCCGGCTTGGCGCGCGATTTGAGAGAAAGACGAGGAGGTTCTCTGCGCATCGCGGCACTGCCGGGACTAGCAAACGGGTTCCTGCCGGCCTTTGCCGCAGGTTTTCTTGCCAAAAGGCCATCGTTAAATATGTCGCTTCACGGCATGAATTCTCATTTCGTCCTCGAATGGATCAGCACCGGCCATTGTGATCTCGGAATCGTCGAGAACACGCAACTCACCAACGTCACCATCGAAGAACTGCCACCCTGCGATATGGTAGCGGTGCTCCCTCTCCAACACCGGCTCGTGGAACGCGAGCGAATCGTTCCCGAGGACTTTGACAATGAGGATTTCATCTCACTCATACAGCCGTCGGTAATGCATGTCATGGTCGATGCCATAATGCGCGAGCGAGGAATAATCAGACGTATTAAGGCTGAAACTCCACTCTCCATGATTGTTTGTGGTATGGTTTCAGCAGGATTCGGCGTTTCGATCGTCGATCCGTTTACTGCCGATAGATATTCTTCATCTTTGGTAGTTCGGCCAATCGATCCGCCAATCTCTATCAATTGGACAATCGTGCTACCGACGCACATAAAAGCGTCTTCGATTACGAACGAGTTTATAGTCGAGTTTCGAAAAAGCTTTCGAAATTTTCTTTCGGAGCGATCGACTTCAGCAAAGCTTGCCTAGCCGTATGTTATCCTCATCGTCATGAACGACTGATATCGCGAAAATGGGTTTGGGGGCACATTCTTCAGCGCGGTCACTACAGAGTGCGGGCTGATCTGGCAATCCAAGTCCGACGTCAAGCCATCTCCCTCAATGTCAATCGCGCGCAGAACTAAAGCTCCACTTCCAGGGCGAGCCCTCGCGCCCGAGCAATATCCACCGCAACTGACGCCACCGCGAGATCCTGGAGGCCAACGCCCGTGCCGTCGAACAACGTGATCTCCTCCGGCGAGGTCCGCCCCGGCGCCAGGCCGGCGATCACCGCGCCGAGCGGCGTGATGTCGCCGGTCGCGATCAATCCCTGCGCCACCGCGTGCTGCGCCTCACCGATGGTGACGGACTGTTCAACCTCATCGGCAAAGAGCCGAGCGCGTGGGAAAAGAGCCGCCTCTACTTCCTGCTTCCCTTTAGTGTCGGTCCCCATGCAAGCGAGATGGGTTCCTGGGCGAATATGCCCGGAAAGAAGAATCGGTGCGAAGCTGGATGTGATCGTGATGATGACATCGGCCTGTGCCCCGAGTTGTGGCAGGTCGACCACCTCGAAAGGCAGGCCGAGTTCGACCGCCGTGTCGGCCAGCCGCGACAGCATTTCGGGGTGCAAGTTCCAACCAACCACCTTGTCGAATTTGCGCGCCCGCACTGCGGCGCGCATCTGGAAGGCGGACTGGTGACCGGCCCCGACCATGCCGAGCACGCGGGCGTCGGGGCGGGCCAGATGCTTGATCGACACCGCCGAGGCGGCGGCCGTGCGCAGCGCGGTCAGCAGGTTACCGCCGACCGCCGCCTTGATCCGGCCGGTGTCCGGGTCGAACAGCAGCACCGTGGACTGGTGGTTGGTCAAGCCCTTCGCCATGTTGCCCGGCCAGTAGCCGCCCGCCTTGACCCCAAGGACGAGCCCCGCACTGTCGAAGCCAGCCTTGAAGCCGTAGAGCGCGTCGGCATAGCCGATCGCCTCTCGGATGACGGGGAAGTTACGGGCCTCGTCTCGCGCCATGGCAGCGAAGACGCTTTCGATGGCTTCAAAGACAGCGGCCTCGCTCATGAGGTCGGAGATCAGACGCTCCGGTACGATGATCATGGATTGACTCCTCCAAGAATAACACCGGAGCGCCCAGTTGCGCTTCGCAGGTACGTTCTCAATACGCCTTGCCGCGTGCCGACACCGGCCAGACCGTCTCGACCTTACCGTTGCGCACCCCGACATACCAGTCATGGACGTTGCAGGTCGGATCGCAATGGCCGGGCACCAGCCTGAGCTTGTCGTTGACCTTCAGCACGCCCTTGGGGTCATCGATCACACCGTGCTCGTCGCTGCACTTGATGTATTTCACGTCGTCGCGGCCGTAGATGAAGGGCAGGCCGCTGTCGACCGATTGCGCCTTGAGGCCGGCGTCGCAGATGGCGCGGTCGGGCTTGGCGTGGCTCATCACGCTGGTCAGGATGAACAGCGCGTTCTCCCATTCGCCCTTGTCGATGCGGTGGCCATCCTTATCGAGGATGCGGCCGTAGTCAGCGTCCATGAAGGCGTAGGAGCCGCATTGCAGCTCGTTATAGACGCCCGAGCCCGTCTCGAAATAATAGGAGCCGGTGCCGCCGCCGGAAACCAGTTCCGGCTCCAGCCCGACAGCCTTCAGGCCCTCGACGGCGTCCTTGACCATGGCGATCGCCGCGTCGAGCTTCTCCTTACGCGCCTCATAGCTGTCGATGTGCTGCATCGCGCCCTGGTAGGCCTGGATGCCGGTGAACTTGAGGCCCGGCGCCGCGTCGGCGGCCTGGGCGATCTTCACGACGGCGTCGGTCGAGGTGACGCCGCAGCGGCCGGCGCCGCAGTCGATCTCCACGAAGATTTCGAGCTGCGTGCCGTGCTTTTCGGCGGCAGCAGACAGGTCAGCGATGTTGGCAACGTCATCGACGCAGACGATGATGCGCGAGCCGAGCTTGGGCAGGCGGGCCAGCCGGTCAATCTTGGCCGGGTCGCGCACCTGGTTCGACACCAGCACGTCCTTGATGCCGCCGCGCACGAAGACTTCCGCCTCGCTGACCTTCTGGCAGCAGACGCCGACCGAGCCGCCGAGCCTCTCCTGCAGTTTCTGCACGTCAACCGACTTATGCATCTTGCCGTGGCTGCGATGGCGCATACCGTTCGCCTTGGCGTAATCGCCCATCTTGCGGATATTGCGCTCCAGCGCGTCGAGGTCGAGGATCAGGCAGGGCGTCTGGATCTGGGATTCGTCCATGCCGGGGACCGCCGGCACGTCGAAACCGACGTCGAGTTGTTCAGTTTGAGTCGTCGCGTTCATGCTCTTCTCCTCAGTTCCACGGTAATTTGTCGAGATCCACATTGCCGCCCGTCACGATCACGCCGACGCGCTTGCCGGCAAAGACATCAGGGTTCTTCAGGATGGTCGCCAGCGGCACGGCGCTGGACGGCTCCATCACGATCTTCATGCGCTTCCAGATCAGCTTCATCGCGTCGACGATCTCCTGCTCGGAAGCCGTCAGGATGTCGGTGACGTTGTTCTTCACGAAATGCCAGGTCAGTTCCTTCAGCGGCACTTTCAGGCCGTCGGCGACCGTTTCTGGCGCGTCGTCGGCGATGATGCGGCCGGCCTTGAAGCTACGGTAGGCGTCGTCGGCCTGCTCGGGCTCGGCGGCGTAGATCTTTACGCCGGGCGCGAGATTGGAGAGCGTCAGGCAGCTTCCCGACACCATGCCGCCGCCGCCAATCGGCGCGACCACGGCGTCGAGACCGTCGACCTGCTCGATCAACTCGGCAGAGCAGGTCGCCTGCCCGGCGATGACACGATGGTCGTTATAGGGATGCACGAATTCCGCGCCGGTCTCGGCAACAACCTCGGCAAAGACGGCCTCACGCGACGAGGTTGACGGCTCGCATTCGACGACACGACCGCCGTAGCCCCGGACCGCATCCTTCTTAGCCTGCGGCGCGGTGCGCGGCATCACTACGGTGCAGGGAATGCCGCGCCGACCAGCTGCATAGGAAAGGCAGGTTCCGTGATTGCCGGACGAGTGCGTTGCAACACCCTTCTTCGCCTGCTCGTCGTTCAGGCCAAACACCGCGTTCGACGCGCCGCGCGCTTTGAAGGCCCCAGCCTTCTGAAGGTTCTCGCACTTGAAGAAGAGTTCGGCGCCAGCAAGTCCATTGATGAATGTCGATGTGAGAACGGGTGTGCGATGAATATGGGGTTCGATTAAGGCTCGTGCTGCAAGCACGTCGGTAAGATTCGGAATGTACATATCCAAGCGCGCTCCTTACGCTGTAATCGCTGCGGCGCCTCGATCGGTATCGCTCGGATCGAGAGCAACAGCATCAAGTTCGATGAGGTATCCATGATGAAGCGCCGGCACTGGAACGACCGACCGGGCAGGACGCGCTTCACCGAACGCCTTGGCATATGCTGCGTTGAAGCTGCTCCAATGCTCGACGCCGACGATGTAAGCTGTGACTTTCACGACATGAGAAGGCGTCGCACCAGCCGCCTCGAGTACGGCCAGCAAATTCCGGAGAACGAGACTGGCCTGGTTATCGAAGAGATCGTCAGATTGCTCCGACTGGCCTTCTGGTTTGATCGGAAGCTGACCGGAAACATGAATGAATCCACCCGCTCGGGCCGCCTGACTGTAGTGACCCAAAGGCTTCGGGGCGTGACTCGTTAATATGTGTTCTATTTGCGCCATTTCGCGTCTCCGAGGTGATTGCGAGGTGCAGATTGATCTTGACACCGGCTCTGCGCTGTACTCACGACCGCGTAAGTACTTAACTTGCCGGACCCGTTTGCTTGGATTTGCCAATACCAAAGCGGTTTGGTGCGAAGGGCGAAATGTCGATTGAGGTCTTTTCGCCTGCGAGGAGCTCTGAGACGAGCGTTGCGGTCATCGGCGCCCCTGTCATGCCGAGATGACCATGGCCGAAAGCATAGATTACGTCGGGTGTCCGGGTTGCCCGGCCAATCACGGGGAGCGAATCCGGGATGCTCGGCCGGAACCCCATCCATTTGGAATATCGTTCTTCAGAACTCGCAGGCGCGAGGGCTGGAAGAAGTTTTCGAGCGTGCGTATAGAGCACATGCGCACGTTTCCAGTTAGGAGCGGCTGTGAGCCCAGCGAACTCAACCGTACCCGCCACGCGAAGCCCCATTTCCATAGGTGTCGCGATGAATTTTCCTGACGCATCGGTCGTCGGAATGCGTGGAGCGGCTTCCGGATTCGCGATGACGATATGATATCCACGTTCGGTATCGAGCGGGATGTCATCGCCTAGCGAATTAGCAAGTGATTTCGAGTGTGCGCCGGCTGCGACAACCGCTGCATCAACGGCCAGAACGCCGTTCGTGGTTGTAATGCCTTTAAGCGCCCTACCTTCAGTCTCAAAGCCGATGACACGCGCAGATACGAATTCGCCACCGTTCGCGATAAAACGCCGAAACAAGAGGGTCACGAGCCCTTGCGGATTAATCGTGTGACCGTTCTCTTCTATAAGAATGCCCTTGGTAAACGCATGCGACAAGTTCGGATCGAAATCCCGCAACGCATCGGCGCTGAGGATCTGCGTGCGAACACCGTTGAGACGCCGCAGTTCCCAACCTCCGCGGTCCTTGGCGAAGTCTGCTTCTCCACGATATACGGTCAGATGACCTTCATGGCGGATCAGATGGCTCGCATCAGCCTCCTCCGCCAATGACTTGATCAGAGGCACCGTGGACTTGATGAGATTGCGGAGTGCTTTCGCCTGCTCCTTCACCTTGTTTGGTCTTCCGGCTAACAGAAAGCGAATCAACCAGGGCATGATGGTTGGAAAATAGCTGAACCGGATTGACAACGGCCCCATCGGGTCAAGGAGCCACTTCGGCACGCTCGTCAAGTTTCCCGGCATGGACATAGGGACGACGGATGAGCCGTTGAAGCATCCGGCATTCCCAAACGATGCACCTTCGCCAGGAGGGTTCGGGTCAATCAAGGTGACTTTGAATCCGCGGCGCTGAAGCATCAGCGCCGTGCATACGCCGACGATTCCGGCTCCAGCGATGCCTACTTTTTTGTGGTTCTCAGACATAGGATGCTCCCGCGGAGCCGACAGTCTCTCGCTGCCTAGCCACCGTTTCGCGGTAGGTGATAAAATTCGGCGTGCCTTACCTTGCTGCGGTAACGACGATTTCGATCAGGACGTCCTGGCCAAGATCTGAAACCCCTATCGTCGCACGCGCGGGCAAATCCTGTGCGTCGAGCCAAGAAGTCCAGACGTCGTTCATCTCTTGCTTCAGGTTCATGTCAGTGATGAACAAGGTCGCGGAAATTAGTTTCGTCTTGTCGGTTCCCGCTTCTGCGAGGAATTTGTCGAGCTTGGCACAAACTTGCGTCGTTTGGGCCCGCATCGAGGCGCCCTTGAGTTCATCGGCCAGCACGCCACCGAAGTAAATCACATCAGCATATTCAACTGACCGATGCATGATTGGTGTTCTGTCTCGACGTGTGATCATCGTCTTGCTCCTGCATTCATGGAATCGTGCCAACTACAGGTCGCGCTGTAGGCAGGATTCGGTGTTAGGCACTGCAGCTACGTCCGGCTCCACACCTCAGCCCTGGCTGCCTTCATGCCGCCTATATGCATAATATTTCAACATGATAACGCTTAGTCAAATGCCAATTATTGCGCTATCTATAATCAAATATTATATTATCGACGGAGGTTAG
>CALBST010000176.1 GCA_937967425.1 uncultured Caulobacteraceae bacterium | reverse complement strand
TGGCTGGGGTGCTAGGATTCGAACCTAGGAATGGCGGTACCAAAAACCGCTGCCTTACCGCTTGGCGACACCCCAAAACCGGCGAAGCGGCTACTTAGAGGCGCCCGCATCCGGATGCAACAGCGCCCGGCTGACGCATCTCAAGTCTTTGGCCCAAACGGGGTTTCAGCACTCCACCACGTTGACGGCGAGGCCGCCCTGGCTGGTTTCCTTATACTTGGAGGACATATCCACCCCGGTCTGGCGCATGGTCTCGATGACCTGATCCAGGGAGACTTTGCTCGGCGTATCCGAATGAAGCGAAAGCCGCGCCCCGTTGACGGCCTTCACCGCGCCAACCGCGTTTCGCTCGATGCAGGGGATTTGCACGAGGCCGCCCACCGGATCGCAGGTGAGCCCTAGATTGTGCTCCATGCCGATCTCGGCGGCGTTGGCGACTTGTTGGGGCGAGCCGCCCCAGACGGACGACAACCCCGCCGCCGCCATCGAGCACGCCACGCCAACTTCGCCCTGACAACCCATCTCGGCCCCGGAAATCGAAGCGCGCTGTTTGTAGAGGAGGCCGATGCCGCCCGCGGTCATGAGGAAACGGCGCGCATCGCGGACGGGGTTCTCACTGTTCAGGCAATAGTGGCGAAGGATCGAGGGTAGGATGCCGGCCGCGCCGTTCGTAGGCGCCGTCACCACCTGGCCGCCGGCCGCGTTCTCTTCGTTGACCGCCATCGCATAGACGTTCAGCCAATCAAACAGCCGCTCCGGCTCGTTTGCGCCCGGCTGCTCCTTCAGCTTCTTCCAGATCGCCGGCGCGCGGCGGGTGACTTGAAGCGCGCCCGGCAGCGTGCCTTCCTTGTGCAGCCCGCGCTCGATGCACGCAGCCATCACTTGCGCAACGCGATCCAAGCGCGCGTCCGTCTCCTCGCGCGGGCGCATCGCATCTTCGTTGGCGTAAATGATCTCCTCGATTGATTTGCCCTCGCGCGCGCAATGCTCAAGCAGTTCCGCCGCGGAGCCGAACGGGAACGGCACTTTGCGCCCGGTGGTGATGAGGTCTTTCGGCGCCGGCGTGCGGAGTTGCTTCTCCGTCGCGATGAAGCCGCCGCCGGTTGAATAATAGGTCTGCTCGAACAGTGGAAGCCCGCCGGCGCCGAAGGCGCTCAGCTTCATGCCGTTCGGGTGCAGTTCCGGGATGATGTGATAGGCGAAGACGATATCGCTCTCGGGATCGAACGCGATCTCGTGCGATCCCAGCAGTTTCACGCGCTTTTCTGTGGCGACCCGCTCAACGGTCGCTTCCGCGAAGTCCGGATCGAGCGTTTCCGGGTCGAAGCCAAACAGCCCCAGCACCACAGCTTTCGGCGTCGCGTGGCCCTTGCCGGTCAGCGCTAACGAACCCTGCAGTTCCACGACGACCTTCGCCACCGTGCCTAAGTCCACAGCGCCCTTGAGGTCTTCAAGGAAGCGCTTGCCGATACGGATCGGCCCGAGCGTGTGTGAACTCGAAGGGCCGATGCCGATGCGGAAGAGGTCGAGGACTGAAAGCATGAAGGGTGCTTGACGTTAGGCGATTGTCGTCCAGCTAGGTAGGAGATAATGGACTGATTTCCAAACACTTGGATTCAGGCGTGAGGTTAAGACCGCGCTTGACCTGCATCGAGGGAGAGGCCGTTGAAAGCGCTGGTCAAACGCGAGGCCAAACGTGGGCTTTGGCTGGAAGATGTGCCGGAGCCTGAGGCGGGCCCCAACGATGTGAAGATCCGCGTGAAGCGGACCGCGATCTGCGGCACCGACATCCACATCTATAAATGGGATGAGTGGGCGCAGAAGACGATCCCGGTGCCGATGGTCGTCGGCCACGAATTCGTCGGCGAAGTCGTCGAGGTTGGCGACAACGTCAACGACTACAAGCCCGGCATGATCGTCTCGGGCGAAGGCCACATCGTCTGCGGCCGCTGCCGCAATTGCATGGC
>CALBST010000175.1 GCA_937967425.1 uncultured Caulobacteraceae bacterium | reverse complement strand
ATTTAGGTTCCAGCGCCGCAAGGCGTCCGGGTTCGAGTCCCGGCGTCCGCACCATCCTGGGCTCGCGCGGCGCGCGGGGGATGTCCTCCGAAGCCTTGGCGAAGAAGGACCGGTGCTCCCTCCCGCGCGCTTCGGATGGCTTACGCCATGAGGCATTCCCGACCGTGGACTCTGCCCGGCCCTAGTGCCATAAGCCCGCCTTTCCTGAATTCAGCGCCGCGGCAGGAGATTTGCAGCCCCGGCGCGCATGTCGAAAGCACGTCTTATGCAGCTCACCGAGAGCCGGTCCGAAGGTCTTCTGCGCGTTTACGATGTCGTCATTCCGGCGGCTGACTTGCAGCAAAAACTCAACGCCAAGATCGCGGAAGTGCAGCCGCGCGTGCGCATCAATGGCTTCCGTCCGGGCAAGGTGCCGGCGAGCCATATCAAGAAGGTGTACGGCCCCGGCATGATGCAGGACATCATCAACGAGGCTGTCCAGAACTCGACCAAGGAAGGCCTCGCCAATGTGCGCGCCGCCTCCGAGCCGTCGCTCGATGTGAAGAGCGACATGAGCAAAGTTATGGCCGGGGGCGAAGACCTTAAGTTTGAGCTTTCGCTTGAAATCATGCCGGACTTCGAGCCGGTCGATCTGAAGACAATCACGATTACGCGTCCGACCGCCGAAGTGACGGAAGAGCAGGTCAATGACGCGCTCAACGAACTGGCGAAGGCGCAGCGCGGCTTTGAAGAGAAGACGGGCGCGGCAGCGGACGGCGATCAGTTGGTGATCGACTTCCTCGGCCGTATCGACGGCGAAGCTTTCGACGGCGGTGCAGCCACTGATGCGGAAGTCATTATCGGTGCGAACCGCTTCATTCCAGGTTTCGAGGAGCAGCTCGTCGGCGCGAAAGCCGGTGACGAGCGCACGCTGAAAGTTACCTTCCCGCAGGACTACCCAGCGCCGGGCCTCGCGGGCAAAGCTGCTGAATTCGAAACCAAGATCAAGACGGTGCGCGGTCCGAAGGAAGGCGCGCCGGATGACGAGTGGGCCAAGCAGCTCGGCTTCGACAGCCTCAACGCTGTGAAGGACGCGCTGAAGGAACGCATCGAGGCGGACCACAAGCAGCAATCGCGCGCCAAGGCGAAGCGCCAGCTCTTCGATCAACTCGACGCCACGCACGATTTCGAACTGCCGCCGCGCATGGTCGAAGCGGAGTTCAATCAGATCTGGCGTCAGGTCGAGCAGGACAAAGCGCAAGGCCGCGCCGACCCTGCCGATGAGGGCAAGTCGGAAGACGATTTGAAGGCGGAATATCGCGACATCGCCGAGCGCCGGGTGCGCCTCGGCCTGTTGCTCGCGGAAATCGGCCGCCGTCACAAACTCGAAGTTTCGGACGAAGAGGTGGGCCGCGCCATCGCCAACCAGGCGCGCAACTTCCCGGGCCAGGAGCAGCAGGTGTTCGACGCCTACCGCCGTAACCCGCAGCTGGTCGCCCAGGTGCGGGCGCCGCTCTACGAAGAGAAGGTCGTCGATTACATGATGGAGCTGATTAACGTCACCAATCAGACCGTCAGCCGCGACGAACTCTTCGCCGATGACGACCCGCCGGCGGCTTCCAAGCCGAAGAAAGCTAAGAAAACCAAGGCCGCGAAGGCCGAAGACTGACCGTTAAGCTTTGGTGCAGTAGCTGGGGCTTGCGAGGCGCGTCCAAGCGTCAAATATGAAGCGCGCCGGGATCGTTTGATTCCGGGCGCTCCGAAAGGCACCCATGAAGACGTTCGATCCTATCGCCACTTACGCCAACCTCGTTCCGATGGTGGTCGAGCAGACCAGCCGCGGCGAGCGCGCCTTCGACATCTTCTCGCGCCTCCTGAAGGAGCGGATCATCTTCGTCACCGGCGGTGTCGAGGATGGTTTGGCGAGCCTGGTGACGGCGCAGCTTCTGTTCTTGGAATCCGAGAACCCGAAGCGCGAAATCGCCATGTACATCAACAGCCCGGGCGGTATCGTCACCTCGGGCCTCGCGATTTACGACACCATGCAATACATCCGCAGCCCGATTTCCACGGTCTGCATCGGCCAAGCGGCTTCGATGGGTTCATTGCTGCTGGCGTCGGGTGAGAAGAACTTGCGCATCGCGCTGCCGAACGCGCGCATCATGGTGCACCAGCCGTCGGGCGGCTTCCGTGGCCAGGCCTCGGACATCGAGCGTCACGCGGAAGACATCATCGCCACCAAGCGCCGCTTGAACGAGATCTATGTGAAGCACACCGGCCAGCCGTACGAGAAAGTCGAACGCACGCTGGACCGCGATCACTTCATGACCGCCGAAGAAGCTCAGGCCTTCGGCATCGTCGATCGCGTCTATGAGAAGCGGGAGCTGCCGGAGGGTGGGCTCTCGGGCGCGGCCTAACGCTCGTCGCGCGTCACGGCCTTTTTATCGATTATCAACAAAGGTAACTGGCATTCGATCCCGCGCCGACGCAAGTTGGCGCGGGTTCAGTTTGTATGAGGGTAGCCATGCTTCGACGTTTCATCGCGGCAGCTGCATTGGCGGTCTGGGCGCCAGCGTCCGCAATAGCTCAGGACAGCCAGAGCGAGCCCGATATCGTCGTCGTCGGCGAGCGCCTGCAAGAAATGGTGCGCTCGTTCGTGGGTGAAGTGGCAGAAGCTCCTGGCAGCGAACAGCAAATGGCGCGCTGGGATCGCACCATTTGCCCGCTCGTCGCCGGCCTGCCGCAACATCAGATGCAATACATGGCCGACCGCATCGCGCAGCGGGCGCATCAGGTCGGCCTGCGAACGGAAGGCCCGGGCTGCCGCGCCAATATCCTGATCTTTGTGACGCCCGACGCGAGCGTGCTCGCAGAGGGCATCGTCGACGAGTATCGCACGCTCGTCGCGTTCTACTCCACCAACGGCGTCAATACGCTTGGCCGTGGGCCTCTCGAAGAGTTCACGACCTCAAGCGCGCCCGTGCGCTGGTGGCACGTCAATCAAACAGTCTCAAGCGATGGCCAGGCCATGGCGGGTGACACATCTGGCTCAATTGTGATGCGTACGACGCAGCAGCCAGGTCGTTTACGCCGCGCCACGCGCCAAGATTTCCTGCGTGTCTTGATTATCGTCGATGCGCGCCAGGCCCACGGTGTCACCTTCCAAGCGCTGTCCGACTATCTGGCGATGGTCTCGCTCGCGCAGCTGGATCCGCAAGGGGAAACCACGGGCACGCCTAGCATTCTCAATCTCTTCGCGGCGCGTGACTCCGGCGGGCCTGTCCCCGCGGCGATGACGGAATGGGACGAGGCGTATCTTGACGGCCTTTATAACGCCCGCCGCACAGCCCCAACGGATCTCTGGCAGCGCCGCGACATTGCTGAACGGATGGTTCAGGCCCTCGATCCCGCGAACGCCTCAGAAGGCAATTAATTACGAAGACTATTCCTGTGGCGGAAGCGGCGCCGACATGGGCGTTCCAGGGGTGAGGCGGTCCCCCGGTTCTATGGCAGCCGCGACACGGGTTGATTAGACGGTCAACGCGGGCCATCTGGGCATAAATCCGGGGGGTACCCCCAGCTGAGGCCGTTTTCGGGGCATTCCAGCGAGGCGGATGCAGTTAACGCTGCGGCAACCGCGGCTTGCGGCCCCAACCTTGCTATGATCGTATTCACCGGCCGGGGCGGCCGGGCGGTGCAACGTTTTTGAAAGGGATCGTGGTCAACCATCTGTTATGAGGGGTGCTTTCGGGGGGCCATGAGCCCGCCGCTTTCAGTCCTTATATATTTGGTCCCAGAAGGCCCCTTGAAGGATCGCGTATGAGCAAAGCCACGACCAGCGGAGAGTCCAAGAACACTCTCTATTGCTCGTTCTGCGGCAAGAGCCAGCACGAGGTGCGCAAGCTGATCGCGGGTCCGACCGTGTTCATCTGCGACGAGTGCGTCGAACTCTGCATGGACATCATCCGTGAGGAGCACAAAACCTCGCTGGTGAAGTCGAAGGAAGGCGTCCCGTCTCCGAAGGAGATCAAGGGCGTGCTCGACGACTACGTCGTGGGCCAAGATCACGCCAAGCGCGTGCTCTCTGTCGCCGTGCACAACCACTACAAGCGCCTGAACCACGCCTCGAAGAATAGCGATGTCGAGCTGGCGAAATCCAACATCCTGCTGATCGGGCCGACGGGCTGCGGCAAGACGCTGTTGGCGCAAACACTGGCGCGCATCATCGACGTGCCGTTCACGATGGCCGACGCGACGACGCTCACTGAAGCCGGTTATGTCGGTGAAGACGTCGAAAACATCATTCTGAAGCTGCTACAGGCTGCCGACTATAACGTCGAGCGCGCGCAACGCGGCATCGTGTACATCGACGAAGTTGATAAGATTTCGCGCAAGTCTGACAACCCTTCGATCACACGCGACGTGTCGGGCGAAGGCGTGCAACAAGCGCTGTTGAAGATCATGGAAGGCACGGTTGCCTCGGTGCCTCCGCAAGGCGGCCGCAAGCATCCGCAGCAAGAGTTCCTGCAAGTCGATACGACGAACATCCTGTTCATCTGCGGCGGCGCTTTCGCGGGCCTCGACAAGATCATCAGCCAACGTGGCAAGGGCACATCGATCGGCTTCGGCGCGACGGTGCGCGATGAAGAAGATCGCCGCACGGGCGAAATTCTCCGCCAGATCGAGCCGGATGATTTGCTCAAGTTCGGCTTGATCCCGGAATTCGTCGGCCGTCTGCCGGTGCTGGCGACGCTCGAAGACCTCGATGAGCCGG
The DNA here is from genome assembly GCA_937967425.1 of uncultured Caulobacteraceae bacterium. Next base: position 4,631 of record CALBST010000175.1, on the reverse strand, counting down.
CTCTGATCACCATTCTCACCGAGCCGAAGAACGCGCTGGTGAAGCAGTATCAGCGCATGTTCGAGATGGAGAACGTGAAGCTCTCGTTCCCGAACGAAGCGCTCAGCGCGATTGCGAAGAAGGCGATCCAGCGCAAGACTGGCGCGCGCGGTCTGCGTTCGATCCTCGAGAGCATTCTGCTCGATACGATGTTCGAACTGCCGTCGATGCGCGGTGTGGAAGAAGTGGTTGTTTCGGCCGATGTCGTCGAAGGCCGCGCCAAGCCGCTGCAAATCTACTCCGAGCGTCGCGACGGCGCCGGCGCTGCCGGCTAGATGTAAAGATCCTAGGCTTGAACCCGTAGCCCCCGGCCGATAGGCCGGGGGCTATGTTTATCCGCGTCCGAACGGTTCTACTTTCGCTCTTTATGCTCGCTGGCTGCGCAACAGCTGATGCACCGGCTGATGACGGCGACATTCATCTCGCTGCAATCGAACACACGATGCCGGAGATTTCGCTGGCCGGCGAAGTGCCGCTCCGTTTGACGCTGACCCAGTGGATGGAAGCGCTGGCCGTTCCGGGCGTAAGCGTTGCGGTGATCGACGATTATGAAGTGGTGTGGGCGCACGGGTTCGGCGTGGCCGATGCCGCCACGCGAACACCGATGAGTGCGAACACCGTGCTACAGGCGGGCTCAATCGCCAAGCCGCTCACCGCGATGGCTGCGCTACAAATGGTTGAGCGCGGTCAGCTCTCGCTCGATGGCGACATCAACGATGCGCTGACGAGTTGGCGAGTCCCCAACAGCGAGTTCACAACACAAGAGCGCGTCACGCTGCGCCGCCTCGTGTCACACACCTCTGGGATCACGCCGGGCGGCTTTGAGGGCTACGCGCCCCACGCGGAACTCCCAACAATTCAACAGATTCTTGATGGAGCGCCGCCCGCGAACTCGGAGGCCGCGCGGGTCTTGGCGACGCCGGGAACAACGATGGCTTATAGCGGCCCGGCTTATACGATCGTGCAGCTGGTTCTCACCGAGCGGACCGGCGAGGCATTTCCGGACTTAATGCGCAGGCGGATTCTTGCGCCGTTGAGTATGCGCAACAGCACGTACGAGCAGCCATTGCCGGCGCGGTTTGTGCGCGATGCCGCGAGTGGTCACACCTTTGGCGGCGGCGTGGTGGAAGGGCGCTGGCGCATTCATCCAGAAATGGCGGCGGCGGGTTTGTGGACGACGCCAACGGATCTCGCACAGGTCGCGATCGAAATGGCGCGTGCGTGGCGTGGAGTGTCTGCGCGCGTGCTCTCGCAGCACATGGCGGTGCGGATGCTGACGGAGGAGCGCGAGTCCTCTGCGCTCGGCTGGATGCTTGGCGACGACAACGGGATGTTCTGGCACAATGGCGGCACACAAGGGTACCGCGCCAGCATGCGGATGAATTCCGAGACCGGCGATGGGATCGTGATCCTCACCAATTCCGACAACGGTCTAGAGATCATGCCCGCGCTCATGAACGCCGTGGCTGTGCATTGGCAGTGGAGTGTCTACACGCAGCGGGCAGTCTCGCCCGTCGTGGTGGCGAAACTTATTGCCAGCCAGCGCGGCATTGAGCGCGGGCTGAGCGAGTATCGAGCCTTGCGCGAAAGCCAACCGCCGCGATTCTTCGGCCCAGGCGACCTCAACGGCTGGGGCTACATGTTGCTGGAACAGCGCCGGTTCGAGGACGCCCTGCGCGTATTCTCAGAAAACGCCCGCTATTATCCGGACAACGCCTACGCCCATGACGCCCTCGGCGAGGCTCAGTTGGCGACTGGCCAGCGGGAGCAGGGCATCCAAAGCTATCGCCGCAGCCTTGAACTGGACCCAGGCAATACTAACGCGGCGGAAGTTTTGGCGCGCATTGAAGCTGAGGCGCCCTGATCCCATGTATCGTTGCGCGGAACGTCGAATTTGGGCCGTTTGCGCAACATGAATCCCAACTGAACGTTAGGAAGAATCGGCCGCAATCCACGCTGGAATGCGGGCGGAACCTTCGGGCCTCCGGCGTTCCACATGGACGTGTCTGGCCAACACTTGAAGCGGCCCCCGAACGCTTCCACATTTTCATCCGTTAATGCCGGGACACTGCGGGCTTCTTTGAGACGCGGCGTCAGGCAAAGGAGCACTAAATGGCCGAGAGCCGTGTTTTCCCCGTCCTGCCGCTTCGCGACATCGTCGTGTATCCGAAGATGGCGGCGCCGCTGTTTGTGGGCCGCGAGAAATCGGTGCGCGCGCTCGACGAGGTGATGCGCAAGGACAAGCAGATCCTCCTCGCCGCGCAGATGGACGCGTCCGAGGATGAGCCGAGCGCGGATCGTATCTTCACCGTGGGCACCGTCGCCACGGTCGTGCAACTGCTGAAGCTGCCGGACGGCACCGTGCGCGTGCTGGTCGAAGGCGCCTACCGCGCGAAAATCACGAAGTTCCATGAGAACGACAGCTACTTCGAAGCGGAAGCAGAGGAGCTGCCGGACGAGAACGCCGATACGGCCGAGGCGCGCGCAGTGGCGCGAGCCGTTGTCGATCAGTGGGACAATTACACGAAGCTCTCGCGCAAGGCGCAGCCGGAAGTGCAGCAATCCGTCAGCCAGATCGCCGAGCCGTCGCGTTTGGCTGATAGCGTCGCCGCCCATCTCAGCATCAAGATTCCGGACAAGCAGGCGCTACTTGAGCTCGCCGACGTGCCGCAACGTCTTGAGCGCATCCTGACGCTGATCGAAGGCGAAGTCGGGATGCTGCAGGTCGAGCGGAAGATCCGCAATCGCGTGAAGCGTCAAATGGAGAAAACGCAGCGCGAGTATTATTTGAACGAGCAGATGAAGGCGATCCAGCGCGAGCTGGGTGACGGCGACGAAGGCCGTGAAGACATCGCCGAACTCGAAAACCGCATCAAGAATACGAAGCTGTCGAAAGAGGCCAAGACCAAGGCCGAAGCGGAGATGAAGAAGCTCCGCCAGATGTCGCCGATGTCGGCGGAATCGACGGTTGTGCGGAATTATCTCGATTGGCTGCTCTCGCTGCCCTGGGGCAACAAGAAGAAGGTCAAAAAGGACATCGACGCCGCGCAAGCGGTGCTCGACGAGGACCACTATGGCCTCGACAAGGTCAAAGACCGCATCCTCGAATATCTCGCGGTGCAGGCGCGCACGAATAAGCTGCGCGGCCCGATCCTCTGCCTCGTCGGCCCTCCGGGCGTCGGCAAGACTTCGCTCGGGCGTTCGATTGCGAAGGCCACTGGACGCGATTTCGTGCGCATGTCGCTCGGCGGCGTGCGAGATGAAGCGGAAATCCGCGGTCACCGCCGCACCTATATCGGCTCGATGCCGGGCCGCGTCATTCAGTCGATGAAGAAGGCCAAGAGCGCCAACCCGCTCTTCCTGCTCGACGAAATCGACAAGCTTGGCGCCGATTATCGCGGCGATCCGGCGGCGGCGTTGCTCGAAGTGTTGGACCCGGAGCAGAACTCCTCATTCAATGACCACTATCTCGAGGTGGACTACGATCTCTCCGACGTGCTCTTCATCACCACGGCCAACAGCTTGAACATGCCGCAGCCGTTGTTGGACCGCATGGAGATCATTCGTATCCCTGGCTACACCGAGGATGAAAAGCTTGAGATCGCCAAGCGCCACCTGCTGCCGAAGCAGTACGAGAACAATGGCCTCAAGAAGAACGAGTTCAGCGTCTCGGAGGACGCGCTGCGCGACCTGATCCGCCGTTACACGCGCGAAGCCGGTGTCCGTTCGCTCGAACGCGAGATCGGCAATTTGGCCCGCAAGGCAGTGCGCGAGCTTGAGCAGAAGAAGGCGACAAAGGTCGATATCACCGCCAAGAACCTGCCAGATTACGCCGGCGTCTGGAAATATCGTTTCGGCGAAACCGACGTTGACGATCAGATCGGTGTGGTGACGGGCCTTGCTTGGACTGAAGTCGGCGGCGATTTGCTGACGATTGAAGCGGTGGCGATGCCGGGCAAAGGCGCCATGACTGTGACCGGCAATCTGCGTGACGTGATGAAAGAGTCGATCTCGGCTGCGTCGTCTTATGTGCGCTCACGCTCGATCGCGTTCGGTGTGAAGCCGCCCGTGTTCCGGTCACGCGACATCCACGTCCACGTTCCGGAAGGCGCGACGCCGAAGGACGGCCCATCGGCCGGTGTGGCGATGGCGACGGCGATCGTCTCGGTGCTGACGCAAAACCCGATCCGCAAAGATATCGCCATGACCGGCGAGATCACGTTGCGCGGCCGGGTGCTGCCGATCGGCGGTCTGAAGGAGAAGCTTCTCGCGGCGCTGCGTGGCGGCGTGAAGACGGTACTGATCCCCAAGGACAACGAGAAGGATCTCGCAGACATCCCGGATAACGTGAAAGCCGGCCTCGAAATCGTCCCTGTCTCGACTGTCGATGAAGTGCTGAAGCGCGCGCTCACGCGTCCGCTGACGCCGATCGAATGGTCCGAAGAGGACGAGCTAGCCGAGACCCGCCGCGCCGAAGGCGGTGGGGACGGTGGCGAGGGCGTGCGCCCCCACTAGGGGAGTGCGCGGGTTCCCTGCGCCCGTTTTCGCAACGCAACAATGCCGCGTTTTGCTTGGCGCTAGGGGCAAATGCC
>CALBST010000174.1 GCA_937967425.1 uncultured Caulobacteraceae bacterium | reverse complement strand
AAGGCAACCCGATCCGCACCAGCGACGGCAAGGTGATTGGCCGCTCCTCCTTCCTCCGCTCGCGCGGCTCGTTCCACCTGCTGCAAGTCTGCAACCAATGGATGGCCCGTGCGCTGCGCGCCGCCGGCGTGAACGTCAATGCAAGAGCCGCTTGGCTCGCCGGGCCGCTGATCCGCCAAGTGCGGAAGGTCCAGCCCACGGCCTGTCCCGTGCCCCAAACCGAGCCCTGAGCCTGTCGAAGGGCGGCCCGGCGCTGTCTTTCCCGGCCTTCGACAGGCTCAGGCCGCGCTTCTCGGCGTGGTGAGCAGGGCCGAGTCAGCCCATATTGGCTCTGAAATGAGCGCCCAACCCGCACCTCTGCCAGAAGGCAACCCGTCCCAAGCCGACATCGCCTATCTCGGCCTGCTGGACGACATCCTGCAAAACGGCGTCGACCGCGGCGACCGCACCGGAACCGGCACGCGCGGCGTGTTCGGCCGCCAGCTGCGCTTTGATCTTGAGCGGGGCTTCCCGCTGCTGACAACGAAGAAGGTGCACCTCAAGAGCATCATCCTCGAACTGCTCTGGTTCCTGCGCGGCGACAGCAACGTGCGCTGGCTGCAAGAGCAGGGCGTCACGATCTGGGATGAGTGGGCCAACGAAGAGGGCGAACTCGGCCCCGTCTACGGCAAGCAATGGCGTTCGTGGGAAAGCAAGGACGGCCGCGTCATCGATCAGATCGCCAACGTCGTGACCTCGATCAAGAACAATCCGAACTCACGCCGCCACATCGTCTCCGCCTGGAATCCGGCCGAGGTCGATCAAATGGCGCTGCCGCCGTGCCATTGCCTGTTCCAGTTTTTCGTCGCCGACGGAAAACTGAGTTGCCAACTCTACCAACGCAGCGCCGACGTCTTCCTCGGCGTGCCGTTCAACATCGCGTCTTACGCGCTGCTCACGCAAATGATGGCGCAAGTGACGGGCCTTCAGCCCGGCGAATTCGTCCACACCTTCGGCGACGCGCACCTCTATCACAACCACTTCGACCAAGCCCGCACGCAACTCGCCCGCACGCCGTACGCGCCGCCGACGATGCTGATCAATCCGGAGCGCACCGACATCTTCGCGTTCGAGTACGGGGATTTCAAACTCGAAGGCTATACCGCGCATCCCGCGATCAAGGCGCCGATCGCGGTTTGAATCATCGGAACGTTGCCGGGGTCCGATTCCGGCGAGTGGGTTGGGCGTCTCTGCGATAGGTTAGGATGAAAATCATTCACGTCGCGGAGACCGTATGACTTCATTACCTCCATTGGCTGTGTACGGCGCCTACGGACATACAGGGAAGTTTGTGGTCCGGGAGCTGCTGCGCCGCAATCTCCGCGTCATCGCGTCGGGTCGTGACTTGGCGAAGCTCGAAGCTTTGCGTTCCGATTTTCCAGGGATCGAAATTCGCCATGCGTCCCTCCAAGATCCTGCTGGTCTGGACAGCGCGTTCTTAGGTTGCGGCGCAGTCCTCAATTGCGCTGGTCCTTTTCTGGATACGGCTGCGCCCGTCATTGACGCCGCACTGCGCGGGGGCTTCCATTACCTTGATATTGCTGCGGAGCAGGCTGCGGTCTTCAACGTGTTCAATGCGTATGACGATCCAGCGCGCGCAGCGGGCGTGCTCGTGGCGCCATCTCTCGCATTCTATGGCGGACTAGCGGACTTGCTGACGGTCGCCGCCTTAGGAGAATGGTCAGCACCATCTTTGATAGAAATCGCTGTGGCGTTGGACAGCTGGGCGCCTACGCTTGGCACGCGCAGAACAGGTGAGCGCAATACCGGTCCTCGCCTCTATCTGGTCGGTGGCGTGCTTGAGCCTAATCGCTCGAATGGACAACGCGACTGGCGTTTCGCGCCGCCGTTTGGCGATATGCTCGTCGCCAACATCGCTCTGGCCGAGACGGTTTCGATTGCACGTCATGTACCAACGCAAGAAGTGCGGCTCTACCTGTCTGCCAATGCGCTTGCCGACCTGTCTGACGAAAGCACGCCGCCTCCCGCGCCGGTCGATGAGAGCGGGCGCTCGGCGCAGAGATTTCTCGTGGACGTCCGAGTGCATGGACCGTCTGGCGTGCGGTGCGTGAGGGCTCATGGGCGGGATATTTACGCGATTAGCGCGCCCATTGTGGCCGAGGCAGGACTTCGACTGCTGCGAGGTGAAGTGAAGCAAAGAGGCGCGCGTAGCGCTGGGCAACTGTTTGAGCCGCGCGCGTTTCTCTCAGCTTTGGGTCCAGATTGGCTAACGGTGGACGAGCCTGAAATGCTCGCGGTCTGAGGCGCTTTTCCCTGGCTCACCTCAAACCGGATATTTCGGCGACTTGGGCCGACAAACGTCCAGCGCGTTGTTGACCACGGACGCGCCGATGCAAGCTATGCGTCTCTCGCCATCGATGCCTGGACCGTCGATATCGAGGCCAATGGCGCCGTCAGCGGCCGTCAAGCGGTGTCGTGCGCGGGCAGTGAGGAAGGATGAACCTCTCACGGATCGCACGCCGGCGTGATAGCGTGGCGCGCGTGAAACCCCGCGAACTTCTCAGAACAGCCCAAATCCCCGGCGGCGACGAACTGCGCCTCTACAAGCGCGACACCGATTTCATCATCGCGCTCGGCGCCAATGAGCTGATGTCCAGCCGCCTCAGTGGCTCGGAGGAGGCGTTGGCGCTTCTCACCATTGATCGTCTGCAGAACCAAGACACACCGCATCTGCTCATTGGCGGTTACGGCATGGGCTTCACGCTCCGTGCCGCGCTCGCGCGCCTCGGGGTCCAGGCGCGTCTCACCGTGGTCGAGTTGTTGCCCGAGATTATCGAGTGGGCGCGCGGGCCGATGGCGGAGCTGGCCGCGGGCTGCCTGGACGATCCGCGCGTCGATCTGATCATGCGCGACGTGTCGCGCGCCATCGCCGCGACGCATGAGCGCCGCTACGACGCGATCCTGCTCGATGTCGATAATGGCCCCGATGGCCTGACCCGCGCCGACAATGATCACATCTACTCATTGCTCGGCTTGCAGGAAGCAAAGGCGGCGCTGAAGCCGGGAGGCGTACTCGCGATCTGGTCCGCTGCGCCCGACGAACGCTTCGCGCGGCGGCTGAAGCATGCGGGCTTTCAGGTCGAAGAGGTCATGGTGCGCGCAGGCCGTGGCGGCAAGGGCGCGCGTCACATCATCTGGTTTGCGCGGGCGCCTTAGATCTCGGCGATATCCGGCACAACCATGCGCGTGATTTTCTGCAGGTCCGCCCGCGCCGCGTCGACGCTCATCGGCGTGAACTTGATCGTGGCGCCGACCATCTGCGGCTCGACTTCGCACTTGGCGACATAAATTTCGCCAGGGTTGGCGATAAGTTCGATGCCATCGTTCGGCCCCGGCGCCTTGTTCGTGCCGGTGACGCCAGCGATGCGATGTGTGCCGGGCGTCAGCAAGATACGCGTAAAGCGGGGGCTTTTCAGCTGCGCTGCTTCGCGCCCATCGATCAGCACATTGATGCCCACCGCGCGCCCGACGAACTGATTGCGGAACACATAGAGCGCGGCTTTCCCGGCTGCGGGCGTAAACCGGAGCGCCTCGTCGCGCTGCTCGAACGTGGCTTCCGCCACCTTTCGGTTGGTCTGCAGGTTGCGGGTCACGATCACAGCGCCGGCCGCTAGGGCGATCAGCGCGACGATCAACATGATTTCGCCGCCCAACAACGAGCGCAGGACGTAGTACCCGACGAGGCCGCCAAGCACCGCAAGGCCGTAGACAACAAGATTACGAGGCATGTCGCCATCCTTACGGATGACGCGCGCAGGCGCCAAGGCTAGAACGCTCGCGTGACGAATCCGAAACTCACCTTGGTCGTGGCCGTTGCAAGGAACGGCGTCATTGGGCGCAATGGCGCTCTGCCGTGGCGGCTTTCGTCCGATATGAAGCGCTTCAAAGCCGCCACCATGGGCAAGCCGGTGCTCATGGGCCGCAAGACGTGGGACTCGCTGCCCAAGAAGCCGCTTCCGGGCCGCCAGAACCTCGTCGTCACGCGGGACGCCGAGTTCAAAGCCGATGCCGCCTGGGTCTATACTGACCTGGCCGTCATGCTCGCCGCCGCGCGGGCCATGGCGGAGGCTGCCGACGTGGAGGAGGCGTGCGTCATAGGCGGCGCGCAGCTCTACAACGCCGTGTTGCCGAAAGCCGATCGCATCATTCTCACTGAAGTGAACCTCTCGCCGGAAGGCGACGCGCGCCTGGACCTCGATCTATCTCGCTGGCGCGAAGTGAGCAGGGAAGCCGTTGCGGCAGGTCCGAACGACGACGCCGATTTCATCGTGCGTGTGCTTGAGCGCTAGCAGGTTGGAGCGCGCGCCTCCTGGCGCGCATTTTTCTAATATCGCGCCCATGCGGGCCTGGAGGCCCGCGCTCCAACCTACTACTGTCCCCACCATGTCAGATTTCGAAGTCATCGCCACCGGCCTTCAGTTTCCCGAAGGCCCGATTGTCATGCCGGACGGCAGCGTCATTCTCGTTGAGATCAAGCGCAAAACGCTGACGCGGGTCTGGAAGGGCAGGCAGGAAGTCATCGCCAATATCGGCGGCGGCCCCAACGGCGCCGCCATCGGGCCGGATGGCGCCGTCTACATCACCAACAATGGCGGCTTCGAATATCACGACATGGGCGGCCTCACCATTCCCGGCAACGCTGCGCACGACTACGTCACCGGCCGCATCGAGCGTGTCGATCTCGCTACCGGCAAGGTCGAGCGCCTCTACGACAAGATCGGCGATTACAAGCTGAGCGGCCCAAACGATCTCGTCTTCGATAAAGCCGGCAACATCTGGTTCACCGATCTCGGCAAGGTCTACACGCGCACGCTCGATCGCGGCGGTGTCTATTTCTGCAAGACCGACGGCTCGCTGATCAAAGAAGCCGCCTATGGCGGCACGGGCCTGAACGGCATTGGCCTCTCGCCCGACGAAAAGACTGTCTACGCGGCCGAAACCGACACCGGGAAACTCTGGGCATTCGACATCACCGGCGAAGGTGGAGTGGCGCCCGGGCCCCTCGGCGCCATCGGCCGCTGCGTCGCCGTGCAGCCGTATCACTGCTATTTCGATAGCCTCGCCGTGCAGGCCAATGGCGATGTTTGCGTCGCCACCATCCTCAATGGCGGCATCACCACGATCACGCCTGCCGGCGTCTCCACCCATACGCCGTTCCCGGATCCCATCGTCACCAACATCGCCTTCGGCGGCGCCGACATGCGCGATGCCTACATCACACTCTCCGCGACTGGCCAACTCATCAAAGCTCGCTGGCCGGAACCCGGTCTCAAACTAAATTTCGCACCGTACTGAGGAGGCGAGCATGTCCATCATCGTCCATCACCTCGAAGAATCCCGCTCGCAGCGCGTGCTCTGGCTGCTCGAAGAGCTCGGCGTTCCGTACGAAGTGAAGCGCTACGCCCGCAATGCGCAGACGCGGCTTGCGCCGCCCGAGCTGAAAGAGATTCACCCGCTCGGCAAATCGCCGGTGCTCACGAAAGACGGCCGCGTGTTCGCCGAGTCCGGCGCCATCGTCGAATACTTCGCCGAGAGCGAGGCCGGCGGGAAGCTCGCCGTCGCGCCCGGCGATCCCGATCGCGCCGCCTATCTCTACTGGCTCCACTTCGCCGAAGGCTCGGCCATGCTGCCGCTGCTGTTGAAGCTCTATGTGGGGCTGCTTGGCGAGAATGGCGCGCCGCTGATGCAGATGCGCGTGGAGCCGGAGATCGCCAGCCACCTGGGCTTCGTCGACGCCTACCTCGAAGGCAAGGACTACTTCGTCGCCAACCGCTTCACGGCCGCCGACATCGAAATGAGCTTCGTGCTCGACGCCGCCAACAATCGCGGCGGCCTCGATCGCTACCCCAACCTCGTCCGCGTCAGAAAACAGCAACAGGCCCGCCCGGCCTACCAGCGCGCGCTGGAGAAGGGCGGACCTTACAAGATGGGGCAGTAGGCAATAGGCAGTGGGCAGTAGTCCTGGTTGTCACTGCCGCTGAATCACCTATTGCCTACTGCCCAATACCTACTGCCCTTGCGGAGCAAGAATGCGCGCACGCGATTGTAAGATCGTCGCCACGATGGGGCCGGCCAGCGACGCGCCGGAGCGGCTCGCCATGCTTATTCAGGCCGGCGTCGATTGCTTCCGCCTGAACTTCAGTCACGGCGCCCGCGAAGATCACGCCCGCCGTATGGCCGCCATCCGCGCTGCCGAGGAAAAGGCCGGCACCCCCGTCGGTGTCTTTGCTGATTTGCAGGGACCAAAGATCCGCGTCGGCATGTTCGAGAACGGCGAGATCAAGCTCAAGTTCAACGACATCATCACCATCGAAGCTTCAACGGAACCCGGCGCCCACAACCTCATCCGCCTGCCGCACCCGGAACTCGTCAACGCGCTCGAGGTCGGCGACATCCTGAAGCTCGACGACGGCAAGCTCCAGCTCACCGTCACCGAACGCGGCCGCACACAACTGAAGGCCCGTGTCGATTTCGGCGGCGTGCTGAAGAACCAGAAGGGCGTCAACGTCCCGACGCGGCGCATCCCAATCAGCGCGCTGACTGAGAAGGATAGGGAAGACCTCGTCTACGCCCTCGATCTCGGCGTCGATTTCATCGCGCTCTCGTTCGTTCAGCACCCTGAAGACGTGCTCGAAGCCAAAGCGCTGATCAAGGATCGCGCTGGCGTCATTGCCAAAATCGAAAAGCCCTCGGCGCTGACGCAGATAGATGAAATCGTGGAAGCCGCCGACGCCGTCATGGTCGCCCGCGGCGATCTCGGCGTCGAGCTGCCGCCCGAACAGGTCCCGATCGCGCAACGCAAGATCATTCGCAGCGCCCGCGCCGCCGGCAAACCGGTGATCGTCGCCACGCACATGCTCGAAAGCATGGTCGAAGCCGCAACCCCAACGCGCGCCGAAGCCTCGGATGTCGCCACCGCCGTCTATCAAGGCGCCGACGCTGTCATGCTCTCCGCCGAAAGCGCCGTTGGCCGCCACCCGCAAAGCGCCGTCGCCATCATGGATCGCATCATTCGCGCCGTGGAGGATGACGAAGAATACTGGGCCTCGCTTCCGCGCGACATGACGCCCCCGCAAGCCACCACCGCCGACGCCATCGCGCTTTCCGCGCGCCACATCGCTGATGTCATCGGCTGCAAAACCATCGTCGCCTACACGGCCACCGGTTCATCCGCCGTTCGTGTCGCCCGCGAGCGCCCGCGCTCCGGCGTCATCGGCTTGACGCCGTTCCTCGAAACGGCGCGCAAACTCGCACTCGTTTGGGGCGTGCGCTCAATGGTGACGGAAGACGTCTCAAACGTCGAAGAGATGGTTGAGAAGGCCGACGCCGCCGTCCGCAAACTCGGCGTCGCTGAAACTGGCGACCGCGTCGCCATCATCGCCGGCATTCCATTCGGTCGCGCCGGGAAGACAAATACGATCCGCGTGCTGCGACTAGAGTGAGCAATTTCTAGCAGGGCGGGCGCGCTCAGCGAACGCACCACGGATATTGGGCCGCTTCCGCCTCCCAGCGTTGATCTTCACGCCGTAACTGGGCTTACTGTCGCGACCAGGGGGTGCGTGTGAGAGCATTATTTCTACTTTCCGCCGCGAGCGCTGTGATTGCTGCGTGCGCTTCGTTTGCCTCTAACGCGCCGCGCTATCCCACGGCCGCCCAATGCCCCGCTTTCGCGGAGTACGATCCAGCTGCGCTCGCCGCAGCCGGCGATCCCGCGCAGAACCCGCAAGTGGCGAACTACGACAACTGGGCGCGCGAGCGCGTTGCTGAAGTGCCCGTTCCCGTCGAAGCCGCCAACGCCACCACCCTGATCCGCGTCCGCGTGCCGTCGACCGGCATGTGGCATGTCGATGATTATGTCGCGGCGTGGAAAGATGAGGGCGGCCGCTGGCGCATCGCGCGCCGCCGGATCGAGGGCAATCAGCCGCCGCCGCCGCCCCCGCCGCCGCCATATCCGACGCCGGAGAACTGGCTGCCGCCGCCTGCGCCGACGATGGAGGAGCGTTTCCCATTGCTCGTAGGGCCCGCCGATGCCGCGACCGCCGCGCGGCTCGACGCCTATCTTGCGGACCCCTGCATGAACGCCGAACCTACGCGCTTCAGCCACACGATCCCGCGCCGCGATGGGCCGTCTTGGGTTTGTGTGCCGGATTCATCTTCCATGGCAGGCGAAGTCATCGAGCCTGGCCGCACGCGTCTCATCAGTGTCCGTTGCGAGAACGACATGGTGACCTCGGATTTCCTCCGTTACGTCTACGGTTCGGCTGGGATCGAGGAGGGTCAGGTCGAACGGAGAACGAGCTGGTGAGAGCGATCTTTGTGAGCTTTGCGGCGCTCGCGCTTGCCGCCTGCGCCACAACGCAGGCCGCGCCGCAGCTGCCGTCCTCCGCGGCGATCGACGCTGAAGTCCAGCGTCTTATGGCGGAACAGCAGGTCGTCGGCATGGCCGTCGCCGTCATCGACCGCGGCGAGGTCGTTCACGTCAACGCTTACGGTTACGCCAATGTCGCCGAGCAGCGCGCCTTGCAGACTGACACCGTGATGTACGGCGCCTCGTTGACCAAAACCGCCGTTGCCTATCTCGTGTTGCAGCTGGTCGATGAGGGACGCATCGATCTTGACCGCCAACTGGCGGAATATCTGCCCAAGCCTTTGCCCGAGTATGAGGAATTCGCCGCGCTTGCCGGCGATGATCGCTGGCGTTTGCTCACAGCACGCCACGTTCTAAATCACGCGACGGGATTCCATAATTTTCGTTGGCTCGAAGACGATCAGACGCTGCGTTTCCACTTCGCGCCTGGCGAACGCTACGCGTATTCCGGCGAAGGGTTCTACGTCCTGCAACTCGTGCTGGAAGAGGGGCTTGGTATCGACGTAGGCGCCGAAATGCACCGCCGCATTTTCGAACCGTTCGGCATGACGCGCACATCGATGCAATGGCGCGCGGACTTCCGGCCGAATCTCGCCGACGGCTACGCCATGGATGGTTCGTTCGAGCCGCACGACGAACGCTCACGCGTCAGCGCGCCCGGATCGATGGACACCACGATCGAAGATCAGGCGCGCATGTGGGCGGCATTCGTCAACGGCGAGGGGCTGAGCGCTTCATCGCGCGCCGAGCTTGTGCGTCCACAGCTCCCCATCCGATCCGCGCACCAGTTTCCGCCGCTCTGGCTCGACACCGATCCGCGCGGCCCGGAGATCGATCTCGCCGCAGGCCTTGGGCTCGTGACCTTCAATGACCCCGAAGCGGGCTTGATGTTCTTCAAAGGCGGCCACAACGATTGGACCGGCAATATGGCTATCTGTCAGGACGCACGGCGGCGCTGCGTTGTATTCCTTGGCAACAGCGTCCGCGCCGAGCTGATCTATCCCGAGCTCGCGCGCTTCATTCTGGGCGACACTGCCTTTCCCTGGTGGTGGGAATACAATCGCTAGCGCGGCCGCGCGGGCGCTTGTGGCGCCACGGCGCCAGCGGCTTCAGCCGCCTTCAGCTCCTCGTAGATCGCTCGGACACTATCGAGAATCTTCTTCTCTCTCTCGTGCATCTCGCCATCGGCTGTCGCTATCTTCTCCAGCATGTCGAGCAGCATTTCGAAGCCTTGCGGCGTCAGGAACTTGGTTGACCACTCCGTCAGCTTGGAGAGCGGCGCCAGCTGATCAGTGTTGCGGCAGAATTCACGGAACTCGCGCGCGTCGAAACCGCCGCCCAGATGCGAGATCGCTTCACGCTCTGCAACTTCCACTTCGCGTTCATCGAGAACGCCGTCCGCCGTCACCATGTGCGCCAGGAACGCCGAGAGGAAGGAGATAAACACCTCGTCCGTCGTCCGCTCGGCTTGCGGCACATCGCGGGGGCCAATGATGATCTGATGATAGATCTGCGTCAGGATTTCCTCGACGTTCTCCATGTTGTCGAGCGCCATCGTCGCGGGCTTTGCCGCGAAAAACCGCTCCATCACCCGCGCTTCCGAGGTGACATCGACGAGGTTGAGGCCGAGCTCCGTCAGGCGCTCCTTGGTTTCCGGGTGGGAGTCAGTCGGGTGCGCGGTGTGATTGCCGAGTGAAAACGCGACCAGCGGCGGCAGCTTCTCAGGATCGACATCGTAGCGCAGCTTGTCCTCGAAACTCGCCGACATATTGCGGCGGAACTTGCCGCGCGAAATGTCGGCCAGCGTATCTTCCATCTCGCGGTGCCAGAGCATCGAGAGGATCCCGGTTTTGATCAGCGCGTAGCCCAAATCGGCCGGCGTCGAGGCGGTGGAGCCGATCTGATCGGCGCGCAATTCGCGTGCACGGCTGGATTTCGCGGCATTGCGCGAGAAGCAATCGATCATGAAGCGCAGGAAGAGACGCGCCGGCATGAGCAGCGGGTTCTTGTCATACGTCTTGTGCGCATCAGCGGCCTGCGCCGCTTCCTCCAGTCCGCGATAGATCGGTGCGAAGTTGCGGCTGTAAATCGTGTCCGAGCCCGAGAAGTGCGCGAGCTCGTGTCCGACGACGGCTTTCACTTCATCCAGCGAGAGCACGCGCATCAGCGGCAATGAAAGATAGAGCGTTTGGCCCGTCAGCAGACGGCGCGATGTCGGCGTGTGCATCGGCGCGGTCGTCGCGAAGAAGTTCGGATCGAGCCCAAGCACGATATTGTCGGGCATACGAGCATTGGTGGCCTTCGCGATTTGCTGAACGAGCAGCGCAAGACGCGGCTGTTCGATCGGCGAGAAGGGGACGCCGATCACGGCGCCGACTGCCGGACGGAACATACGCAACGTCCGCCACAAAATGCCAAGCCCGAGCAAGGCGCCGATCGCGGCGAAGCCCAAGAGGATGGTGACGTGCACTTGGCCAAGCCAATAGGCTTCCGCAAGATACGCGGTTGCGGCGATGATTGCGATCTGGGTGATCACCAAGGCGGCGACCAAAACGAGTCCCGCGAACGACAAAGCTGGAAATACGAAGCTGAGCAGCACCCGGTTCGCGCCCGTCACAAAGCTCGCGACCGAGAACGCCACAATCAGCGCGATGCCAAGCGCAGCTGTGCCTGCACACACCCAAAGCAGCGTGTAATGGTTCTGGATGTTGCTGCACATCGGGGCGACCGTGAGGCCCAGGCCATCCGGCAAGCACAGGGCCACGATGTCGCCCAATGTCGCGCCCTCGGCGGCTGCAAGCGAGTGGATGATGTAAAGCGTGATCGCCGCGCCGAGCGCGGGAATGAACAAGGCCGCGAAGATCGCGCGAAGTGCCGGCATTCTGCTGTCCCCCCGTCCCAACGCTAATCATGGCGGCGGCGGCGCGGCAAGCCAGAACAAGCCATCTCCCGAGTTGCCCGCACCCCTAAGATCGGCGCACAGTGCGGCGAAACCAGGAGGATTTGATGCAAACGGTGCGGATTCCGGATGATCTTGCCCGGACGCTTGTGTCCGCGCACGCCTACGCCACCGACGAAATCTATGAAACCTATCGCTGGCTGCGCGCCAACAATCCGCTCGGTATCGCGGAAGTAGAGGGGTTCGATCCTTTCTGGGTCGCCACCAAGCACGCGGACATACTTGAGATCAGCCGCAACAATGCGCGCTTTCCCTCCGCCGTCCGCGCCACGACGCTGACCAGCCAAGCCGGCGACGCCCGCGCCCGCGCCATAACTGGCACGCCGCACCTCGTGCGCTCCATCGTGCAGATGGATGAGCCCGATCACATGAAGTATCGCCTGCTTATTCAATCCTGGCTGGCGCCCGCCAATGTGCGAAAGCGGGAAGAGGAGGTGCGGGCGCTTGCACGGGACGCCGTCGACCAGTTCACGGCGCTACCTGGCAAGTGCGATTTCGTAAAGGATGTTGCGCTGCACTATCCGTTGCGCGTGGTGATGAATATCCTCGGCGTGCCGCCAGAAGATCTCCCGCGCATGCTGCGGCTCACGCAGGAACTCTTCGGCGCCAGCGATCCCGATACTGAACGCTTCAAAGAGGCGCTGACCGCTGAGCAATTCTCGACGCTATTGATCGCCGTGGTGCAGGATTTTTCTGAGTACTTCGAAAAGCTCAGCGCCGATCGGCGCGCCAACCCGCGTGATGATCTCGCCACCGTGCTCGCAAATGCCGAGATTGATGGCCAGCCGCTGCCGCCACTGGAGCGCACTAGCTATTTCACCGTCATCTCGACCGCCGGCCACGACACAACCTCATCGTCGACGGCTGGCGCCATGTGGGCGCTCGCGACACAGCCGGGCCTGTTTGATCGCGTTAAAGCCGACCCGAGCCTCATTCCAGCTCTCATCGAGGAGTCGATCCGCTGGACGACGCCGGTCAAGACTTTCATGCGCTCTGCTGCGGAAGATACCGAACTGCGCGGTCGTCAGTTGCGAAGCAACGATTGGATCATGCTTTGCTACGCGAGCGGCAATCGCGATGAAGATGTCTTCGACGAGCCAGATCGCTTCAAAATCGATCGCACGCCAAACCGGCAGTTGGCTTTTGGCAATGGCGCCCACGTCTGCATCGGCCAACATCTCGCGCGCATGGAGATGCGCATCTTGTTTGAGGAATTGCTGCCGCGCTTGAAGAGCGTCCATATCGATGGCGAGGCGCGCATGAGCGAAAGCTTCTTCGTCAACGGCTTGAAGTCGCTGCCGATCAGGTTCGAGCTTGCCTAGAGTACAGTCCTATTGTGTACGGTTGCCTTTGTGGCCAACGAGAAGCGTTGGTCCGGCGCCGTGCCGTGCACAACCAGCTCCGCCATCATACGCCCAACCGCGGGGCCGTGCTTGAACCCGTGCCCCGAACCGCCGCCGAGAAGGTACACCCCATCAAACGTCGGATGCCGGTCGATCAGGAAATCGCCGTTGGATGAATTCTCGTACTGGCAAACGCGAGACTCCGTGAATGGTCGTCCGGCCAGAGCAGGGAAACGCCGCTCCGCGAACGTCCGCAGCAGGCCCATGCCTTCCTCGCTCATCCGCCGATCGCCGCTGTCGGGGTCGAAATCGGCGCCGTGGGTATCTCGCGCGATCTTGAAGCCGCGGCCTTCGAGGTTCGGGAAGCCGTAATAGAGATCGCCGCCATTGAAGTCGGCCCAGCCGGGAAGGTGCGATGCCTCGAATGAATCGTCGCCGTCCGGCGGAGCGATGAACGCCACCTCCTGACGCGTTACGAAGATGCGCTGGCCCAGTTCATTTGGAAACACTTTCGGCAGCCACGGCCCGCACGCCCAGATAATCGCGGTCGCGTCGTGGCGGCGGCCATCGAGCATAACGCTCGTTCCTTCCGTGCCCGGCTCGGCGTGCGCGAGTAGGTACTCGCCGCCTTGAGCCACGAACCGGGCAACCGTTTCTTCTACCGCACGGCGCGCCATCAGCGCGCCGAACTCCGGTTCGAACAATCCGAAGTCGATGCCGTCAAAATTCATCTGCGGCCAGCGTTCCCGCAGCGACGCGTTGTCGATTTGCTCCAGCGGCAAACCAAGCCGCTCGTGCACGGCAATCGACTCCCGCGCGTAGTCGATCATCTCCTGAAAACAAAACAGCACGCCTGCCTGATGAAACAGCGGCAGCGCCGATCGCTCCGATAGCCGCTTCCACTCCGCCAGCGAAGCGAGCGCCATACGCGTGTAGATTTCGTCGCGCCCGTATGTGCCACGCGTCATCCGGCTTTCGCCGCCGCTCGATGCGCGCGCATTCGCCGGTCCCATCTGATCGACCAGCAGCACGTCCCACTCGGCGCGTTGCAGATACTCAGCTGTCCAGGCGCCAAACACGCCCGCGCCGACGACGATCGCCCGTTGTCGCGTACATCCCGAAAGCGGCAATGCCGCCGCTGCGCCGAGAACGGTTCTGCGCGTCGTTCTCATCGGGTGGCTCCCGCTACTTGATCCTGATCCCCGGCGCAGGCTTGTTCATCCGCGCGACATTGTCCAGCGCTGCCGCCGCCATGGCGATAAACCGCTTCGACACCGCATGCGCCGGTTGCGTCGCCACCAATGGCGCGCCGGCGTCGCAGCTCTCGCGCAGCGCCACATCAATCGGAATTTCGCCAAGGAACGGCGCGCCCACATCCGCCGCCACGCGCCGCGCGCCGCCTTCGCCGAAAATGTGCGTGCGCTTGCCGTCCGGGGTTTCGAAGTACGCCATGTTCTCGATCACGCCGAGCACCGGCGCGCGCGTCTTTTCAAACATCGCCAGACCGCGCCGTACATCGGCCAGCGCCATTTCCTGCGGCGTCGAGACAATCACCGCGCCCGCCAGCGGCACGCGTTGTACCAACGTCACCTGCACATCGCCGGTGCCGGGGGGCAGATCGAGCAGCAGCACATCGAGATCACCCCAGACGACCTCATCAATCATCTGCCGCACAGCGCTTGTCGCCATCGCCCCGCGCCAGATCATCGGCGAGGCAGGGTCGACCAGATAGCCGATCGACATTGTGATCAGCCCGTGCGCCTCGAGTGGTTCAAGCATCTTGTCGTCGCGCATGCGCGGCTTTTTCGCGCCTGTGCCGAGCAGCGTGGGCGCCGAAGGGCCGTAGACATCGAGGTCGAGCAGCCCCGTCTTCATCCCCAACGAGGCGAATGCGCATGCGAGATTGACCGCGACGGTTGATTTCCCGACCCCGCCCTTAGCGCTCGCCACCGCGATGATCCGCTTCACGCGGCCAACACCGCCGGCGGCTTTCGCCGGCGCGGCGGCCTCAGCCGTCAGCACCGCGATAACGCTCTCCACACCGTCCGCCGCGCGCGCCGCCGCTTCGGCGCGATCGCGCACGGGAACGTAGAGTTCCGCGACGCCGGCAGGCGCCTCTATCGTAAACGAGACCTTGCCGTCACCGCGCGCTTCTAGCCCCGTGACGCGGCCGGAGGTGAACAAACCCTTGCCGCTGATCGGGTCTTTGATCGCATCAAGGCGCGCTTTGACGCGTTCTTCGAGCGCCGCCAACTGGTTGTTCATGCTTGATCCCTTAGCACAGTGGCCACATATCGGCGCGCATGGGAGCGCTGCAAGTTCCCATCATGCCGCCAAGAACGTGGCGCGCGCGAACCACCAGAAGGGGCGGGAAGAGATCGATGCCTTGGAATGACCAATCAGGCGGCCCTCCACGCAGCGGCGGCCAGGGTCCATGGGGCGGCGGTCCGCGCCAGCCGTGGGGCCAGCAGCGCCCGCCGCGTCATACACCCCCGCCGACAGGCCCCGATCTAGATGAAATTCTCCGCCAATGGCGCGACCGCATGTTCGGCGGCGGCTCCGGAGGCGGTGGTGGTGGCGGCGGCTCAGGACGCCGTGGCTTGTCCTGGCCGATGATCGCGGGCCTTCTCTTCGTCGGCTGGCTCGCGACCGGCATTTACACCGTCGACGAAGGCGAACAGGCCGTCATCACGCGGCTCGGCGATTACAATCGTGCTACCGGCCCAGGCATTCATTTCCATCTGCCGGCGCCGATCGAAGCCCGGCAGGTCGTCAACGTCACCGGCCAGCGCACCGCCGAGATCGGTTTCCAATCGCCGCGCCCCAACGTCGTCAACGACGATCCGGACGAGAGCCTCATGATCACCGGCGATCGCAACATCGCCGAGATCCACTTCCGAATCGTCTACAACGTGAAAGACGTCAGCGCCTTCGTTTTCAACATCCGCAACCCGGACGAAGCGGTTCGGCAAGTCGCCGAAAGCGCGATGCGCGAAGTTATCGGCCGTCGCCAACTCGAGCCGATCATCACCACCGAGCGCGGTCAGGTTGAAGAGGGCGTCGAGGCCCTAATGCAAACGACGCTCGATGAATACCAATCCGGCGTCCAGGTGCTGCAGGTGCAATTGCTGCGCGCCGCCGCGCCGAGTGCGGTCATCGAAGCGTTCAACGATGTCGTCAACGCCGGCCAAGACGCAGAGACCCTGATCAACAACGCCGAACGCGAAGCGTCGCGCATCCGCGCTGACGCTGAAGGGTATCGCGCTCGCGTTGTGCTCGAGGCGACTGGTGAAGGCGAACGCTTTATCGCCGTTCACAGCGAATATCGCGCCGCTCCGCAAGTGACGCGCGACCGGCTCTATCTTGAAACCATGGAGCGTGTGTACCAGCGCGGTAATCTGATCATTCTCGATCAGCGTGGCGGCGCGGTGCCTTACTTGCCGCTCGACGGTATGGTTCGCCGCAACGCCCCAACCACCCAACAACCGGGGGCCGGCCAATGACCCGCAACATGCCTATGCTCATCGGCGCCGTCCTGCTGCTGCTGATCATCGTCCTGAATTCGGTCTTCATCGTCCGCCAGGATCACCAAGCCATTGTGCTGCGCTTCGGTGAATACGTGCGCGCCATCAACGCGCCAGGGACGGATGAGCCCGGCCTCTATTTCAAACTGCCGTTCGTCGAGAGCGTTATCGATTTTGACCGCCGCAACATTGGCCTCGCTCTCGAAGGCCAGCCGATCGTCGCCTCCGACCAGGAGCGCCTCATCGTTGACGCCGTCGTGCGCTGGCAAATTACCGATCCGCGCCGCTTCTATCAGAGCGTGCTGACGGAGCAGGGCGGCGCCTCACGTCTCGAAACCTTCACAGAAGCCGCAATGCGCCGTGTTCTCGGCGGCGCCGGGTCGGACGACATCATCTCAGGGCGTCGGGCCGAGTTGATGCAAGCCATCGAAAACGATCTCAACGCCGCCGCCGCCGCCGAATTGGGCGTCCGCGTCGTCGATGTCCGTATCCGCCAAGCCGATCTGCCGCCTGAGACGCAAGAGCGTGTCTATGAGCGTATGCGCTCCGAGCGTCAGCAGGTTGCCGGCCGCATCCGCGCCGAAGGCGAACGCGACGCCGCCATCATCCGCGCCACCGCGCAGGAAGAAGCCGAGCGCACGCGAGGCCAAGGTGAAGCCGAACGCGCCCGCATCTTCGCCCGCGCTTACGGCCGCGATCCGGAATTCGCCGCCTTCTACCGCTCGATGCGCGCCTACGACACCGCGCTTGAAGCTGGCACCCCGATTGTGGTCCCGCCGGACAGCGACTTCTTCCGCTACATGCAGCGGCGCAGAGGCGGCAACTAAGCTCGGCAGCCGGCGAGCGGCGGTCGGCAATCGCGGGTGAGGCGCTGCTTCGCCCGCGATTTTGCTTGTGGCCGACTGCCGACTGCCGATTGCCGACCGCCGCATCGGCCCGCTACGCTCCGACTCATGCGCGCCATTCTGTCCGCCATCGCAATTCTCGCTCTCGCCGCCCCGGCGCTAGCGCAGTCGCGCCTCCCAGCGGAGGGCTTTGCTGACCTGAACGAGCGGCTTTCGCCTGCGGTTGTGAACATCGCCACGAGCCAGCGTGTGCAGGGAATAGAGAACCTCCCGCGCTTCCCGCCGGGCTCGCCGATGGAGCGGTTGAACGAAGGCCTGGGCGAGGGCGGCGCGCAGATCACTTCTCTGGGGTCCGGGTTCATCATTTCGCCGGACGGCGTCGTCGTGACCAACAACCACGTCATCGAATCCGCCGACGCGATCGAAGTCATTCTGCAAAACGGCCAGCGCCTCGAAGCTACCGTCGTCGGCCGCGACCCCGCCACCGACATCGCCGTTTTGCGCGTCTATGCGCGTGCGCCGCTGCCGCACGTCGAGATGGGCGACAGTGATACCGCCCGCGTTGGAGACATCGTGCTCGCCATCGGCAATCCGTTCGGCCTCGGCGGTTCGCTCAGCGTCGGCGTTGTGTCCGCCCGCAACCGCAACATCGACGCCGGCCGCTATGATGATTTCATCCAGACTGACGCCGCCATCAATCGCGGCAATTCCGGCGGTCCGCTGTTCAACACCGATGGCGAAGTCATCGGCGTCAACACCGCCATCGTTTCGCCAACAGGCGCCAGCGTCGGCGTCGGCTTTGCAACGCCGACCTCGATCGTGCGTCCTGTTGTGGATCAGATCACGCGCTACGGCGAAACCCGCCGCGGCTGGCTTGGCGTGCGCCTCGCCAATATCACTCGCGCCATCGCCGATCGCGCCGGTTATGACGGCTCAACCGGCGCCGTCGTCACACGCATCACGCCCAACGGACCCGCCGCACGCGCCGGCTTGCGCACGGGCGATATCGTGTTGCGCTTCAATGGCCGCGAGATTCCCGATAGCCGCGCGCTCACGCGTCTGGTCGGCGAAGCCCAAGTTGGCACGACCGCGACGATCGACATCATCCGCGAAGGCCGCCGCATGCAAATCACGGCGAATATCGAGAGGCTCGAAGAAACCACCGGCGGCGCCCGCGTCGCGCGCGGTGATGGCGGCAGCGAAACACCTCGCCGCGACGGCGGCCCGCGCGGCGGCCGCATCTTCGGTATCGCGCTCTCCGAACTCGACGCCAGCCTCCGCGAGGAATTTCAGATCGAACCGACCGTGCAGGGTCTCGTCGTGCTCACCGTCGATGTCGGCGCTGTGAACGCAGGCGTGCTCCGGCCGGGTGACGTTATCGAAGCCATCGGTCCAGAAAAGACGGACACCATCACCGCCGCCCGCGCCATCGCCGGCCGCGCCGCCATTGGCGAACACGCCATCGTCGCCCGCATCAACCGCGACGGCGCCGTGACCTATCGCCGGTTGCAAGCGCGGAGCTAGGCGCACGTTTCCCGGCCAAGTGAGGCCGCATCGAAGATGCGAGCAAACGCAGAGCCGGGACCTATGGAGTGACGAAGCGCAGCGCGTTACCCCTGGATCCCGGGTCTCGCTACGCTCGCCCGGGAAGCGTTAGAGGAATGCACGCACGTCCAAGAGCGAAGCGACGACCAGCGCCTTCGCGCGCATCGCATCGTCCGGTGCGAGCAAGTCCGGAACCATCACCGTCATGCAACCAGC
>CALBST010000173.1 GCA_937967425.1 uncultured Caulobacteraceae bacterium | reverse complement strand
CGCCACCGCAGGGCGTCCCTGTGGGTTGCCGGATTGCTCCACATAGATCGTGTGCAGATCCGAAACCTTGAGCATCTCACTCGCATAAGCTTCGATCGCCGGATACAGGTCGCGGCGGGGCGGGGGTGTCTGTCCATACATGGCGCGCAGGGTTACGCACCTGACGCGGCGCTAGCAAGGCGTGCGCTGCGAGCTTTGCATTTCCGCTGTCTCGCGGCAGTGCAAAAGCAATGCTAGGCGGGGCGCGTGAGCACTGAATCGCCCCGACCATCCATCTTCTCCACGCCGGCCGCGCGGGTGACCATGGTGATGTCGGCGCTGTTCAGCACGACTGGCGTCCTGCTGGTTTTTCTCCCGCGCTGGCTCGAGGTCGAGCGTGGGCTCACCGGGGCAGAGATCGGCCTCATTCTTTCGCTGGCGCAATTCGCGCGCATTATCACCGGCCCCTTGATCGCCTACCGGGTCGATCGCGCCGCTGATCGCACCGTGCCGCTGAAGCTGATCGCACTCGCTGCGGTTTGCGCCTACACGGCGTTCTTCTTTCTTGCGCAGGGCTTTTGGCCGCTGCTGTTGCTCGGCTTCATCGCGCTCTCGCTCTCGCAATCGCTCACGCCCCTGGTCGAAGCCGCGACCTTGCGCGCCACTGCACAAGGCAAGATCAGTTATGGTGTTGCGCGCGGCATTGGCTCAATCGCCTTTATCGCCGCCAATGTGCTTGGCGGCGTCGCCGTCTCCCGCTTCGGGCTGACTGCCGTCGTCGTCTGGGTGCTGTCGTCGCTGGCGCTTGTCGTCGCGACGAGCTGGTTCGGCCTCCATCGCGATCCGCCGCTTAGCCAGCCAAGCGCCTCACGCTCCGGCGGCGCCGGGGCTCTGCTGCGCAACCGGCGTTTTCTGATCCTGATTACGGCGTGCGGACTCATCCAGGCTGGGCATGGCTTCTACTATTCGTTCTCGACTCTCGTCTGGCGCGGGCAGGGATTGTCGCCTGAGATGGTCGGCGTGCTTTGGGCTTTTGGCGTGGCGGTTGAAGTCGCGTTCCTCTGGAGTTTGCCGTTCATCGAACGCCGCAGCACGCCGGAGGGGTTGATCCTCATCGGCGCCGGCGCCGCCGTCGCGCGCTGGTTCGTCATGGGGTTCGCGCCGTTGGGCTTTGTGCTCTGGCCGCTGCAAGCGATGCACGCGCTCAGCTTCGCCGCGGCTCATGTTGGCGCCATGCGCCTGTTGCACCGCGAGGCGCCTGAGCATTCGGCAGCGATGGCGCAAACACTTTATGCGGTCTTATCGGGCGGCCTCTTTATGGGAGTCTCAACTCTAGTCTCGGGCTACCTCTACGACATCGGCGGCGCCGTCGGGTATTGGGCCATGGCGGCGTTAGCGGCGGCGGGCGGCGCGCTTGCAGTGTTGCTCTTGCCGCCAAAGCCGCGCGCCCACGCAGCAACACCTCAGTAAGAATTTCGCCTCTCGCGGGAACATCGCCCCGAAAGCGCCCCGTGCTTCTTTGCCTAATATTTTCTGTTAGCCCTTATCGGTTGACGGGCAGAAGGCTCGAGAGGGACGTGTATTGGCCGAAGCGGCCGCATTTGACTTCCACGAGGATGAGCGCGCGCCGGTTCTGGCGCTGCGCGGCGACTGGACGGTGGACACCATCTCCGGTCTCGAGCGCGGCTTGGCCGAAGTTTCCGAGAAGTTAAAGCAAGGCGCTGTCGTTGATGTCTCCGGCCTCGGCCGTTTCGATGTCGCCGGCGCCTATCTGATCGACCGCACCTTCCGCGAAAGTCCAGCGGGCGACAAAACCCGCATCGCCATTCGCGGTGAGCACGCCAACGCCATGCGACTGCTACAGGCCGCGCGAAAGTCCTACGCCGGCCCCGCCGCGCCGCCGCGTCAACTCCAGGGGCTCAAGGGATTTACAGACTTCGTCGGCCGCGCCGTTGTCGACATCGCCGACGACATCATCGACACCGTCGGCTTCTTTGGTCAAACGCTCGTCGTCATCGCTCAGCAGATCATCAACCCGCGCCGCATTCGCGCCGTCTCCATCGTCCACGTCATGGAAACGGCCGGCTTGAACGCCCTGCCGATTGTCGTGCTGCTCTCGTTCTTCATCGGCATGGTCGTCGCTTATCTCGGCGCGCGTATTCTGCAGGATTTCGGCGCCACGGTATTTGTCGTCGAACTCGTGTCGATCTCGGTCATGCGCGAATTCGGCGTCGTCATCACGGCCATCATTCTCGCCGGACGCACGGCCTCATCCTTCACCGCCGAAATCGGCGCCATGAAGATGCGCCAGGAGATCGACGCCATGCGTGTGATCGGCATCAATCCGATGGATGCGCTGGTTGTGCCGCGCGTCGTCGCGATGCTGGTGATGACGCCCATCCTGGCGTTCGCAGCTACGATGTCCGGCATCTTCGGCGGCGTCATCGTCAGCTGGGCCTCGCTTGGCGTCAGCCCCAACATGTTCTTCGCCCGTGTGTCCGAAGTGGTGCCGGCCGACAACTTCTGGGTCGGCTTTGTCAAAGCGCCTGTGTTTGCGCTCGTGCTCGCAGTAATCGCCTGCAAACAGGGCCTTTCGGTGGGCGGCGACGTCGGCTCACTCGGCGCGCGTGTCACCACCTCCGTCGTGCAGTCGATCTTCATGGTCGTCCTGCTCGACGCGATCTTCGCCATCTGGTTCCTGGAGATGGGCTGGTGAGCGAAGAGATCGCCATTCGCGTGCGCGGCCTGGTGACGCGCTTCGGAACGCAGACCGTCCATGACGGACTCGACCTCGATGTGCGGCGAGGTGAAATCCTCGGCGTCGTCGGCCCGTCAGGGTGCGGCAAATCCGTGCTGCTGCGTGAGATCGTCGGACTTGATCCGCCGACGGCGGGCGACATCGCCTTTCCGGTGCACGATGCCGAACAGCGTGAGCCACGCATGGGCGTCATGTTCCAGGACGGCGCGCTGTTCTCAAATCTCACGGTGCTCGAAAATGTCGAAGCGCCGCTGCGCGAGCACACACATCTCTCGCCCGACCTGCGCAAGGAAATCGCCGGCCTGAAGCTTTCCATGGCCGGCCTCGGCCCCGACGCACACCATAAGAAGCCGTCGCAAATCTCAGGCGGCATGCGCAAGCGCGCGGCTGTAGCGCGCGCCATCGCGCTCGATCCTGAGCTGCTTTTTCTCGATGAGCCGACTGCGGGGCTCGATCCGATCAGCGCCGAAAACTTCGATCAGATGACGCACGATCTCGCGCGCTCGCTCGGTCTCACCGTCTTCCTCGTCACCCACGATTTGGACACGCTGCACGCCATCTGCGATCGCGTCGCCGTGCTCTACAAGGGCAAGGTCGCCGCTATCGGCACGATCCCCGAAATCACTAAAGACGCCCAAGGTTGGGTGAAGGAATATTTCTCAGGTCCGCGAGGCCGCGCCGCAACGCGCGCTGTCGCGGGAGGATAGAATTATGGAAACCAAAGCCAATTACGTCCTGATCGGCGCCTCGACCATTATCGGCGCATTCTTGATCATGCTGTTTGCGCTCTGGATCACCACCGGTGATCTCCGGCGCGGCTTCAACACCTATGATGTGGTGTTTGACGATCCGGTGCGCGGCCTCACCGAGGGCGGCGAAGTTCGCTTCAACGGCATCAAGGTCGGCGAAGTGGAATCGCTGCGCATCGATCCCGACAACACCAACCGCGTTATCGCCCGTGTCCGCGTGTCCTCTGACGTGCCGGTGAAGACCGATACCGCAGCTCAGCTCGAACCTATTGGCCTCACCGGCGTCACGCTCATTCAGCTATCCGCCGGCAGCGTCGACGCGGAGATATTGCGTCCTGCGTTCGGTGCGCCGCCGCCGCGTATTCAGGGCATGGGCAGCCAGATCGATGTGATCGTCGCGCGCGGCGAAGAGGTTGCGCTGCGCGCCAGCGAGGCCATGGCTGCCGTCCGCGATCTCTTGACCGACGAAAATATCGCCAGCGTCACCCGCTCGCTGCGCAACATCGAAGCCGTTTCGCAGCGCCTCGCAGCGCAGGATTCCGTCATCAACTCTTCGGGCGAAGCCGCCCGCGAAATCGCCCAGCTTTCGCGTCAGCTGCAGACTGATCTTGCCGATCTCGATCAAACCATCGACCAGGTGAACCAGGCTGCGGGCGTCGCATCCGGCGAAACACTGCCGGAGCTCGCGCTTGCCGCCGAAGAGATCCGCCGCGCCGCCGCTTCGATCAGCCGCGTCGCCAACAACCTCGAAGAAAACCCATCCGTTCTTACGCCGCGCAGTCCGCGGCCGACCGTGGAGCTCGACCCATGATCCGCGCCGCTTCGCTTCTTCTCGCCGCTTCGATGCTCGGCGGCTGTATTTCACTCTTGCCCGAACCGCCGCCGCCGCCGCGCACTTATGTGCTGGAAGCGCGCAACGTCGAGGCGCTCACAGGTGAGCCGATCGATGCCGTCATTGGCGTCGCCAACCCGGGCGGTGAGCGCACCATACTCGGCGCCGATCTCATCTGGCGCACGGGCGACACCATCGCCTATGTCGATCAATCGCAATGGTCGAGCCGCGCCGCCGACGCGCTGCAGCAGATTCTGGTTGAAACGCTGGTCAACCAAGGGCGCTTCCGCGCCGCGACACGCAGCGGTGAGGCGCGCTCCGATTATGAGATCCGTTGGGAAGTTCTCGACTTCGAAGTGCGCGAGGAAGATATGCAGGCGCACTTCCGCGCCGACGTGCGCGTTGTCGCGCCAGGCCGGCGGATCATTGCCGCGCGCACCATCGAGACCACCGCGCCGGTCGGCGCGCGTTCGTCATCGGTGGCCGCTGATGCGCTTGCGCGCGCCGCCCGTGAAGGCAGCGCGCGCATTGGGGAGTTTGCGGCTGAGGCGGTGCTG
>CALBST010000172.1 GCA_937967425.1 uncultured Caulobacteraceae bacterium | reverse complement strand
CCTTACCCGTATCCCAGATGATCACAGCGCCCGCACCGTATTCACCTTTCGGGATCACGCCCTCGAAGGAGCCGTACTCGATGGGATGGTTTTCGGTGCGCATCGCCAGGCGCTTCACGCTCGGATCGAGAGAAGGGCCCTGCGGCACTGCCCAGCTCATCAGCACCCCGTTGTGCTCAAGCCGGAAATCGTAGTGCAGACGCGTGGCCGCGTGCTTCTGCACGACGAACATGCCGCCGGCGTCCTTTACGGTCCCGCCGGCGGGCTCTGTCGTTTTGTTGAAATCGCGCTTGCGGTTGTACTCGGCGAGATCGCCGACCTTATCGCCCGCCTTTACCGCTTTGCGCGCCATGTCATGGCTTACTTCTTCGCGCGCTTCTTCGCCGGGGCTTTAGCAGGCGCTTTCGCGCGCGGCGTCTTTGTGCGTTCTGCCGCTGCCCGGCGCTTCGGCGCTGGCGCTTCTTCCTGGTCTTCGCCGACGACCTTCGACTTTTTCGCCAGAGATTTCTTCAGCGCATCCACAAGTGACACGACGTTGTCGCCATAATCACGAGACGGCTCTTCCTGATCTTCGAGGATGAGTTCGCCATGACGCTCGATTTTTTTCTTCACCAGACGCTCGATGGCGATCGCGTATTCATCCTCGAACTTGGTCGGATCGAACTTGGCCTTCTTGCGGTTGATCAGCTCTTCCGCGAGGTCGATCAGATCCTTGTCGAGCTTGCCGCTTGGAATCTCATCGAAGAACAAGTTCGCCTTACGCAGTTCGTCAGCGTAGTGGACGGTTTCCACCGTCAGCCCGCCTTCGTACGGCTTCACCGCCGCGATGTAAGAGCGCCCGCGCATCGTGATCTGGCCGAGGCCGACAGTCTTTGTCCTCTTTAGCGCCTCACAGACAACGCGATAGGGCTCGTCGGCCATCTTGCCATCGGGCAGGGCGTAGTACGGCTTGTCGAAATAGATCGGATCGATTGTGTCCGCCGGAGCGAACTGGATCATGTCGAGCGTTTTCTTGGAGTCGACTTTCAGCGCCTCGAACTCTTCGTCACTGAAGAGCACATAGCGGCCCTTCTGGTACTCGTAGCCCTTAACGATCTCGTCCTTGTCCACGGCGCCAATGCCCGGCGCGACCTTCTCGTAGCGAATGCGCTGCTTAGAAGGCTCGTGGATTTGGTTGAAAGAGATCTTCTCCTTGGAATCCAAGGCTGAGTAGAGCTTCACCGGCAACGCGACGAGCGCGAGCCGAATGTGCCCTGTCCAAACTGGACGAGCTGGAGGCGCCATGACCCTTAAACACCCTGACGTGACCCGACGTTCCAGGATCGTAACATTACTGGCTGTTGCTCACAACGCGCGTGGTTAGCGTTTACCTTACTTTGCGACCAGCTCCGTAGGTCGCGCGCGCGGCCTCAACGAA
>CALBST010000171.1 GCA_937967425.1 uncultured Caulobacteraceae bacterium | reverse complement strand
TCTGCGCAGCGCGCTCGACGACGATCTTGCCTTGGAACACACCTCGCCCGCCCTTACGAGCCACGCCCTTGATCAGCTGTCGCGTCACGGCGCTCGGCGCCTTATGTTCGATCACCGACGTCAGATCGGCATGACGCCCGCTATCCGCCAGATACGCGCCATTAAGCGTCACCTGCGCGCCTTCGCCTTCAACGCTGACATGCGTCTCGACACGCGCGAGCTTCGCGCCCTCAGCGAGAACAAATTGCCGATATTTTGCGCCCGCCTTCAGTCGCACTTTGGTGAGCCAAACCCCCGCGCCCGGTTCATTCGCATCAGAGTCGATTTGACGTACGATGCGCGTCACGTCCGCACCGGGCTCCAGAACAAGCTCATGCGCAAGCCATTCGAAGCCACCATCGGCGTCGAATGTGTCGAACAGGACTTCCGTTCCCGACATCGAGACGCTTTCGATGGCCGGTTGGTTGCCTCCAGTATCGCGGGCGGCCCAGCCGCGCATCAAACGCTCCGCGATGTGCCCGTCGCCTAAAGGCACAACCTCGGGCGCACCGACATCGTTCACCGCGGCCCGCAGATCGGACCACCGCCAACCTTCGTCGCGGCGCGATGGGAGGTGAGCGTGCAGGCTCACGCCGCCCTCAGATACTTGTCGTAGCCGTCGCGCTCGAGTTCGAGCGCCAACTCCGGGCCGCCGCTAGTGATAATGCGGCCCTTGGCCAGCACGTGCACGCGATCCGGTTTGATGTAATCGAGCAGCCGCTGATAGTGTGTGATCACCAGCAGCCCGCGATCCGGCGCACGCGCTGCGTTCACGCTCGCCGCGACGATCTTCAGCGCGTCGATGTCGAGCCCTGAATCCGTTTCATCGAGGATCGCGAACTTTGGTTCGAGCACAGCAAGCTGCAACGCCTCGAACCTCTTTTTCTCACCGCCAGAGAAGCCGACGTTCAGCGGGCGCTTGAGCATCTCCTGATCGATCTTCAGCGCCTCGGCCTTCTCGCGCAGCAATTTCAGCAAAGCCGGCGCCGGCATCGGCTCTTGGCCGCGCGCCTTGCGCTGCGCATTCAGCGCCGCCTTCAGAAAGGCAATCGCGGAGAGACCCGGGATTTCAACCGGATACTGGAAGGAGAGAAACAAACCCGCCGCCGCGCGCTCTTCCGGTTCAAGCGCGAGCAGATCGACACCGCCAAGCGTGGCTTCGCCCTTTGTCACCTCATAGCCGTCGCGACCACTTAAAGAATAGGCGAGCGTCGATTTACCCGAACCGTTCGGGCCCATGATCGCGTGCGTTTCGCCAGCTGGAACGCTCAGCGTCAGGCCCTTGATGATCTCGGCGCCGCCAACGGCGACATGGAGGTCTTTGACGTCAAACACGCTGCTGCTTGTCCTTCTTGTAGTCCGCCACCGTACGGATCGGATCGCCATTGGCCTTGGCCGTCAGCACGAACCAGGCGCCGGCAACGATCGCGATGCCGGCAAACGCCATCACGCCCATGAACAAGTCGCCGCTTGCGCCGAGCCAGGCAAACGCCACCGCCCCCGCGGTCAGCGCCAGCACGAACACCATGGAAACGGCGTAGCCTTTCCAATTTATCGGCGCGATTGATTGCCGTGAATCGCTCAGCGGGAAACG
>CALBST010000170.1 GCA_937967425.1 uncultured Caulobacteraceae bacterium | reverse complement strand
CGGAAGTGTTCGCTGACGTCTTGCAGCACCAGCGGGTTGCGCAGGTCCGGCTTGTCGGAGCCGTACTTCGAGATCGCTTCCGCATAAGGAATGCGCGGGAATTCGTTTGCAGGCGTCACGCGCTTGCCGTTGCCGAACTCCTCGAACACGCCAGCGAGCACTGGCCCGATCGCGTTGAACACGTCTTCCTGGGTGACGAAGCTCATCTCGAAATCGAGCTGATAGAACTCGCCCGGCGAACGGTCGGCCCGCGCGTCTTCGTCGCGGAAGCACGGCGCGATTTGGAAGTACTTGTCGAAGCCCGCCACCATCAGCAGCTGCTTGAATTGCTGCGGCGCTTGCGGCAGCGCGTAGAACTTGCCCGGATGCAGACGCGACGGCACCAGGAAGTCGCGCGCGCCTTCCGGCGACGAGGCCGTCAGGATCGGCGTCTGAAACTCGGTGAAGCCCTGTTCGATCATCCGGCGGCGCAGCGAAGCGATCACCTGCGAACGCAGCAGGATCGACTTGTGCAGCTTTTCGCGGCGCAGATCGAGGAAGCGATATTTGAGACGCGTCTCTTCCGGATAGTCCGGCTCGCCGAACACCGGCAGCGGCAGCTCCTCCGCGGCGCCCAGAACCTCGGCATCGCTGACCCGCACTTCGATTTCGCCGGTCGCCAAATCGGGGTTCACCGTGTCCTTGGCGCGCTCGACGACCTTGCCGTCGATCCGCACCACCGTCTCGGCGCGCACGCGCTCGAACAGCGCAAACGCCGCCGAGTCCGGATTAATCACCAGCTGCGTGATCCCGTAATTGTCGCGCAGATCGATAAACAAGAGCCCGCCCAGATCGCGCTTGCGGTGCACCCAGCCGCTCAGACGCACATCCTTGCCGGCATCGGCCGGACGGAGGGCGCCGCAGTCATGGGAACGGTAAGCGTGCATCGGAAACTCCACGCGCCCCGAGTCGGAAAAGCGGGCGCATTTCGCGGCGGAAAGCGCATGTTGCGCCGCACCTTGTCAAGGCGCAGGGCGCACCGGCAAATGAGCCCTGCCCATGTGCAACCTCTATTCCATGACCAAATCGCGCGAGGCGGCCGTCGCCTACACCCGGGCCATGCGTGACCGCACCGGCAATCAGCCGCCGCTGCCCGCGATCTTCCCGGATCAACTGGCCCCCGTCGTTGGCAATTCGAAAGAAGGCCAACGCGAGATGGTGATGATGCGCTGGGGCTTTCCGCCCGCCGGCGGCGGCAAGCGCCCCGTCACCAACGTGCGCAACCTGAAATCAAGCTATTGGAAGGGCTGGCTCGATAGCCCGCGTTTCCGCTGCGTCGTGCCGGCGACGAGCTTCGTCGAATACACCGACTCAACCCCGAAAGTCGCGCATTGGTTCGCGCTCGGAGACGACCGCCCGCTCTTCTGTTTTGCCGGGATTTGGCGCCCCTGGAGCGGCATACGCGGTAAAGAAGACGCCACGCACCTGCTCTTCGCCATCCTCACCACCGAGGCAAACGCGGTGACCAAGCCCATCCACGCTGACGCGATGCCGGTGATGCTCACTGGCGATGAGATCGACATTTGGCTTGATGGCTCCACAGATGAGGCGCTCGCTTTGGCTAGACCTTTCCCATCAGATCGGATGAAGATTGTGCTGTCAGGGCCGCGCGAAGACGCGGGAGGGGAAACACCATGAAATGGCTGGCTGGGCTCGCGATCGTGCTTGCCGCTTTGGCGGCGCTGTTTTGGTATGCGGTGATCGATGCGGCAGCTCCGGCTGAAGCCGAGGGCGTGGTTGACCTCGCCGCCTATCGCCAACTCGTCGCCAGCGATGCGCCGGAAACGCTGCCCACGGCGGTCAATGTCGAGTTCGTGGGTGAAAGCGATGCGCCAAGCTTCGCTACCCAGGCCGGCGCCTTCGGCGGCCAAGTGACGATGTCCTACAACTCGTTCCAGATCGTCGCGCCAAACGGCGACACGATCATCGATGGCGCCGTCGATCGCGAGACGCTGAACGAGATGTCGCAAAACGAAGGCAGCTTCGATGAGCAGGCCTACGGCCGCGTGCTTGCAGCAATGACGCGCGCGTCGAACGTAATGATCACGCACGAGCATCTCGATCACGTCATGGCCATCGCCCGCCATCCGCAACCGGCGGAGATCGCGCGCAATCTCGATCTCACCGCGCCGCAACTCGCGGGTTTGCCTGAACATGCGCCAAACGGCCAACTCGCGCCGGAGATTGCGGGCGCGCCGCAGCTTGATCTCAGCCAACCGCAACGCATTGCGCCGGGGATTGTCGCGGTTGCGATGCCCGGCCACTCACCCGGCACGATCCTGATCTACGCAAAGACAACCGAGCGCGAGTATCTGTTCATCGGCGATATTGCCTGGGTCATGGGCAGCGTCGAGAACCTGCGCGGCCGTCCGCGCTTCATCACCTGGATCATGCCAGGCGTCGATCCGGATCGTCCCGCCGTGCTGCGTCAGCTGCGCGCCCTGCACGATGTCAGCTCCGCCTATCCAGAACTCGTGCTCGTTCCCGCTCACGACGATGGGTATCTGCGGCAGCTCGTTGCAGATGGCGCGCTCGGCGAGGGATTTGCCGAGCCACAGGCGGCTGCGGCGCCGGAATAATACCGCCTCAAACGCCTCCGCGCTTGACCAGGGGCCCGGCGCGCCGCAACCAGCGCTGATGCGCGTCATCACCAAGACCTCGGACTTGGAGGCGCTGTGCCAAGAGATGGCGCAGCAACCCTTCGTCGCGGTCGACACCGAATTCATGCGCGAGACGACCTACTGGCCGAAGCTCTGCCTCATTCAGGCGGCGGCGCCGGGCGTCGAAGCCGTGATCGATCCTCTGGCCGAAGGCCTGGGCCTTGCGCCGTTCATGGAGCTGATGGCCAACGAGAAGGTGCTCAAGGTTTTCCACGCCGCGCGACAAGACCTCGAAATCTTCCTCAAGATCGCCGGCCAGCTTCCTCATCCCGTGTTCGACACACAGATTGCGGCGATGGCCTGCGGCTACGGCGATACAGTCGCCTATGACGCGCTTGTGCAGCAAATCTTGAAGCGGCGCCTCGACAAGTCCTCGCGCTTCACTGATTGGAGCCGCCGGCCGCTCTCTGAAGCGCAGCTGGCTTACGCGCTCGCCGACGTCACGCACTTGCGCGACATTTATCCGCGCATGCACGCCAAGCTTGAGAGCGAGAACCGCCTCTCCTGGCTCGACGAAGAACACGACTACCTGCTTGATCCCGCGATCTACGACACGACGCCGGAGAATGCCTGGAACCGGCTGAAGCTGCGCAAGACCACGGCCGATTATGTGCTGGGCCTACAGGTCGCGGCCGCCTGGCGAGAACGTCAGGCGCAACAACGCGATGTGCCGCGTGGACGCATTGTCAAAGATGAGGCGCTCTACGAAATCGCTGAACACCGCCCGAAGTCACCCGCCGATTTCGACCGCATGCGTGCGGTGCCGCGCGGCTTTGGAAACTCGCGCGCGGCGCAGGAGCTGATCAATGCGCTCGACCGCGCCTTCAGCGATCCGAACCGGCCCGTCTACAAGCATGAGCGCGCGCCGCCGCTTCCGTCGGGCCTTGGGCCAACGGTCGAGCTGCTGAAGGTGCTGCTGCGCTTCGAAGCAGAACGCCACAACGTTGCGCCGCGCTTGATCGCATCGGCCTCAGAAGTGGAAGCCATTGCCGCCGACGACAACGCCAACGTGCCGGCGCTGCGCGGCTGGCGCCGCGAAGTGTTCGGCGAACGGGCCTTGGCGCTGAAGCACGGCAAGCTGGCGTTGAAGTTAAAGGACGGCAAAGTCAGCGTCGACGAAACTTAGGCGCTCACGCCCTCAGCGCCGCGACTGCCGCGGCGCATGCGGCCTTGAAATCATAAGGCGTCTCACTGGCGCAATCAGGCCACTTCTTGGTGTCGAGCCAGTATTGCGCGAGCCCGAGACGCGCGCAGAGCGCGGGAAACCGCGGATGACGCCACAAGGGCTCACCGCTCGCGCTCACGAACAACTGCAGCGGCGCCTGCGAGCGCGCCATGCCGAAGGCTTCGTGATTGTCCGGCTTCAATTGGCGGCCTTCATCGAGCGCAGCGTCGATCACATCGAAGGCGCGGTCAGCGCAGCCGTTGCCGGCCGCGAAGATGCACGAAGACAGCGCCAGCGGCTCGCTGCCCGCCGCGAGTTCGTCCAGCATTTGCATGCACGCTTGCTGCCGTTGCGCGGGCGAGAGCCGCAGCAACTCGATGTAACGCAGCAAAACGTCAACGTCGCGCTGGGTGGCGCCGCGCTTTGGCACGTTCTCGGGCTTGGCGAGGGCTTCGGCGGTGGCAAGATCGCCCGCCACACAGGCCGTGCTCCACATCAAATACCAGATGAACGGCGAATCCGGCCAGCGCATCCACGCGGCGGTCACGATCTCGCGCGCCGTCTCGATATCGCCGCGCGCGCTTAACATGCTTGCGCGCAAGCCTTCGACAGCGGGGCCTAACGGGTCAAGCAGGCTCGCGATTTCCAGCGCCCGCGCCGCGTCCTTCAGCCGGCCAACGCTATAAAGCCAAGCCGCGCGCGCGACGTGCAGTGAGGGATCGTTCGGCGTGCGCTTCAGCGCTTCGTTGACGAGGACGAGCTTCTCCTCGTGGGCGGAGAACGCTGGCTTCAGCAGCGACATCGCCGCCATGCCCTGTGCGCAATCGGGATCGAGTTCCAGCGCGCGCTGCGCAGCGGCCAGCGCGGCGTTGTGCGCCGGCGTGCCGATGACATCGCGGTCGCGCGGCAGCAGCAACGCCCGCACACTCGCCAGCACGGCCCAGGCATCGGCAAAATCAGGCGCGCGCGCGACGCAGCGTTCGAGCAGGATCGCGGCCTGATCCTCTTCGATATCGCTCATCATCAGCCATATCTGGCGGGCGCGGAGGTAGAGATCGTGCGCGGCCGGATCGATCGGATTGGCGGCGCGATCGGACTGGGTAAGCGAACGGCGGAGCGAGCCGGCCGCCTTGGCCGCGATTTCATCTTCGAGCGCAAACGCGTCGTTGCGGTTGCCTTCGTAGCGCTCACTCCAGAGCACGACGCCATTGGCGGCTTCAATCAGATGCACGCTGACGCGCATGCGGTCGCCGCTGAGGCGCACCGAGCCATCAAGGATGTGTGTCGCCTTCAATTGCTCGGCCGCCTCACGTTTGCGTTCGCCACGGAACTGGAAAGCCGAGGCGCGGCCAATGACCTTGATCTTCGACTGGCGCAGCAGCGTGGAGATGATCTCATCGGCGACACCGTCGGAGAAGTAGCTGAGCTCGGCGGCATAGCTCTCATTGTCGAACGGCAGAATCGCCAGAACCGGCTCTGGCTTGCGCACGCGCGGGCGCGCCGCCGCAACTGTTTCCAGCGTGAAGATGTCGATGGTCTCGCTCATCTTATCCAAATGAACCGCGCCGGCGGGATGAAGCCGCTGCGCAAGCTTGCCGCGCACGGCGCGCCGGACGTCCATGGAGACAACCACCGCGCCCGGCCGCGCCAGCTGCTGCAAGCGCGCGGCGACATTGACGCTGTGGCCGAGCAAATCGCCCGATTGCGTCGTCATCACATCGCCGATGTGTACGCCCACACGCACGCGCTGGCGCTCGACCCCGCCCCAGAGCAGTTCAGCCGCCGAGAGCGCACCCGACGCGGACGCGAATTCGAGCATGAAGCCGTCGCCGGCAGTGTTGAAGATGCGGCCGCCATGGCTTTGGACGATCGAGTCGATCACCGAACGCACGCGCGTAACCAGCGCGAGCGCTTCCGCTTCGTCCACTTCGGACATCGCCGAATAGCCAGCCACGTCGATCGACATGATCGCCGCGAGCTTCCGGGGTCCGAGTTCCTCGGTCACTGGGGAATATCCGCCATGGCGGGGCGGCTCATAGCACAGAAGCGGAGGCTGTGGCTCCACTTACGCCAGCGGGCGGATCAACCCTCCTTGGGGAGATCCTGAAAATACGGCTCAACCGTGCCGGTATACTTGATCGTTAGCTGTTTTCCGCGCCTGTCCAACGTCTTGCCGACCGCGAGGCGCACCCAGCCTTCGCTGACGCAATATTCCTCGCAATTGGTCTTTTCGTTGCCATTGAAGCGCACGCCGACGCCGCGCTCCAGCACGGCGGCATCATGGTACGGGCTGTCGGGATCGACCGAGAGGCGGTCTGGCGGGGTATCGCTCATAGAATTTTGATCTCCGGGGTGAGGCCCAAGGCGGCGGCGGCGAAATCCAATCGCCGCTGCACCGTCTCGGTGATGAGGTGAGCTACCTTCTTCTTGACCCGAAGCACCAGCCTGCCGTCAACCGCCTCGGCCTCGACTGCGGCCAAAAGCGGCTCGCTGCGGCCGGATAGGTCAGCGCCGAGGCGGAGCGCGGCGCCCAGGGCGGCGGCGGCAGCCTGCTGCTCGTCGCTCAGAAGGCGCATGTAGGCATCGGCGTGGCGGGGCGGCGCCTTGGTGTAGCGGTGGTGAATGGCCGCTGCGAGGAAGGCCCGCTCGGCGTGGCTGATGGCGGCCAAAGGCGCGCGCAGGATCAGATCGAACATGATCTCGACGCGCTGATCGGGATGGAG
This sequence comes from uncultured Caulobacteraceae bacterium, assembly GCA_937967425.1. Next base: position 1,482 of record CALBST010000170.1, on the reverse strand, counting down.
CGGGCCGCCGACGTCGGCAAGCCGCGCCGCCGCGCCGCGCAGGACTTCCTCACGCTTCTTCGGGAATACATGGGGCTGGCCCTCGAACATCGGCGCGATCCACTCTTCGAGCGCGAGCCCGAACGCACGCGTGCGCGACCAGCGCCCCGCTAGCGCTTCGGCAGCCGCGATCAGCGGATGGGTCGCCAGCGCCTCATTGCCCATGCGCTCCAGAAGCACGCCCTCGCGCAAACCGAACGCGGAAAGTATGACGCGATCGAACTGGCCGGCTTGCATCACATGTTCAAGCACGACCGCGGCGTACGGCAACGTTTCGGCGCGCTTGGCGGCGGCCTCTTCCAACTTCTCGAGCGAACGCCGACCCTGACGGCGCACCGCATCGACAACTTTCAGCACCTCGTTGCGGCTCATCTCGTGGTGATGCAGTACGCCGAGCGGGTGATTGGTGAGCGCCATATCGATGCGGCCCAGCGCCCGCCATGCGCCGCCGACTGCATAAAAATCGCCGCCGCGCTTGCTCAGCAGTTTGGTGCGATCAAGCACCGCGCCGACTTGCTTCGACACCTTGCCGTAATCGAAATCACCGCCATCCATCAGCGTCAGCGGCCCAAGCGGGAAGGTTTCGCCGCGGCCAATGCCCTTGGGGCTGATCTCGATCAGTTCGAGGCTCGCGCCGCCGAGATCGCCGACGAGCCCTTTGGCATCCGGGGCGCCGGCGCTGACGCCCAGCGCCGAAAGACGCGCCTCATCGTCGCCGCTGAGAATGCGCAGCTTGATGCCGGTTTCCGCTTCCATCCGCGCGGCGAAATCTGCGCCGTCCTTGGCTTCGCGCACCGCGGCTGTGCCGACGGCAAACACGTCCTTGATTTGTAGCGCCTCGATGAGCGTGGCGAAGCGCCGGATCGCGCGCATCGCCTGATCGACGCCATCCTTGGACAGTGCGCCCGTGCGCGCGCCGCCGCGGCCAAGGCCGGCCATGACCTTCTCGTTGAGGATCGGCGTCATCGCACGTCCATCGATGCGATAGACGACGAGGCGCACCGAGTTGGAGCCGACGTCGATGACGGCGGCCTCCTGACCGTCGCGAAGCACACGCGACGTCATTGCTCAACACTCGGCTTATGAGGTGCGGCGCGCGCCGATGTGATCGAACGCGGCAGGCGCGTCTTCCTTGCCCGCACGCCCGCGTCCCGAGAGACTCGGGTTGCGCATGAAGTAATTGTGCGCGCTGAACGGTTCGTCTGGCAGCTTCGAAACATCGACCCGTGTGAATACCCCATCCTGGTTCATGTACCAGGATTGCGCCTCATCATTGAGGTTGGCGACCATGATCTGATCGAGAACTTGCTGATGTACGGTGGGATTTTCAACCGGACAAAGGACCTCAACCCGCCGCTCCAGGTTTCGCGGCATCCAATCCGCTGAGGAAATGTAGACTTTCGCGCGTGGGTTCGGGAGCTTCGACCCGGCGCCGAAACAGAC
>CALBST010000169.1 GCA_937967425.1 uncultured Caulobacteraceae bacterium | reverse complement strand
GCGCTCCAGCCGCCGCGCATGTTTCGACTGTGTCTTCGCGCCGGCATTTTTCTTGTTCGCTTTGCCCATGAGACCTCGCCCCTCGCGCCGCATGAAGCGGCCTGAAAAAGGGACGAGCGGCAATTTCAGCAACAGTCGATACTCCGCTGCGGCTGATTGCCCGTGGATGAAGCTCTATCGATCTGGACCACGGTAGAGGCCCAAACCCGATACCCCCTTGGCGACGTCGCGCTGTTGTTGCAGCGACCGCTCCAGGACGAGCCGCTTGCGAATGTCGAGGTGCAACTCCATTGCCCGCAGACGCTCACGCCAATCGCTTTGGAACAAAAGCACGTTGCGCCGGCTCGCCGACGCAAGGCCCAGGCGTTCGAGCTCTCTCGCGCGCGCCTTCAGCGCCTTCGTCAGTGCAGGGTCGCCATTGGGCGCCTCGAGGCTGGCGATGCGCAGCCGATCGTGCTCGATCTGCCGCGCGATCAGCGCGTCAAGGCGCGTCGGGCGGTGGGCGCGCGTTTCTCGCAGAAGGGCCGCATGCTCGTCCGCGCGGGTTCGCGGTCCCAGCCGATCGGTGGCGACCTCCCGCGCGATCTGGCGCAGGCCCGCCTTGACGAAGTCGCGCGGCAAGATCAGCGGGCGCCCATTGGCATGCCGGCCGCGCAGCACGATGTGCGTGTGCGGATTGTCGGTATCGTGATGATCGATAGCAACCCATTCCAACCGGCCGCCCAGCGTGGCCTCGGCCCGTCCCATGACCGCCCTGGTGTACGATTTCAGATCGCCGAGTTCGACGCCTTTCTCGGCCGACAAGATGATCCGGAAGTGACGCCGATCGTCTTCTGCCCAGACGCTCATACGTGCGCGTCCATCGACCTGGTCAGTCAGCGCGTCATAGAAGGCCGCACGAGAGCCTCGAGCCAGGTAGGCCGCGTGCACGCGCTCGTCGTCGCCGCGGCCAAGGTCTTTGTCGCGTTCCGCTGCGGGCGAATGTTCTAAGTGTCCGCGCGCAGCCGCTTCGCGGGCGACATAGCGACCATGCGCTAGGAGCGCCGCGCCGCCGCCGCCGCCATGTCCGAAAAAGTGGATTTTCACCACGGCGCGTTGGCGCGCGTCGAATGGGCCATGCGTGCGACTGGCGTCGGAGCGAAAGCCGAAACGGCGAGCTGGCCCGAGCCTTGCGTCAAGGCCCTGCGAAATGCGTGGGGCGGCGTCACTGCTTCGCTTGCCGCGCTGAAGCCTGCCGCGAAGCTCGTCAAGATCGATCGGCGCATCAAGCCGGATGGACCTATGCGCACGGAGTTCCGGTATCGCCAAAGGATTGCGCGAAAGAGAGCCTCCCCGAAAGGGCCGATCGAGGCTTGCGGAGTAGCTCATCGCGTCACAACGGCGGCGTATCGAGGGCAATGTGCGAGCACATTTTCAGTTGATCGCACACATTGGATTTTTCCAAGCGCATACAGGCGCCTGGCGACACGCGCGAAGCGCGCTTTATCTTGCCCTCCCACTTTTCCTTTTGTTTTGAATCGGGTGCGGCAAATTCGAGTTTACCGCTTACGCGCGTGAGGCTCGCGCATTATTGCGTGGGGCTTCGCGTCAGGGATCGAAGTTCGAAGGGGCGAGACGCACGCCGGCGCCGTTAAGGTCGGCTCGAGGCTCAGCGCGAGAGCCGGCCGCGCTGATGTGCGGCGCCGCTCAAACGTCACTGCGCTGGCCGGTGGGGCCCAGCCTGCGGGCTCAGTAGGACCCACACGCCGTCGATCATGGAGGTCGTCACCGGTCCCCAATAGCGGCTGTCGAAACTGTCAGGCGTGTCGCCGATCAAAAAGACCTCATCCGCGGCGAGCGTTCGGCATCCCGTCCAGTGGGGCAGTGTGCGTCCTAGGCTGTCATGCGATGCGCGCACAAGGACAAGTGAGCCGATCGTGACCGAGTCACCGTCGGCGCAGACGATCTCGCCGCTGCCAGCTGCGACTCGTTTGATGAAGCGGTCACTCGCGTCGGAGAAACGCCGCATACGAGCATAGTCCGGCGATACGGTTGCGGCGCGCACGGTCACAAAGGCTCCCCGCGCCGGCGATGCATCGGTCCGGCGATAGAAGCCCGTCGGAACGCTCGGCGAAGCGTTGAAGATGAGGACAGGGTCAAAGCGCGCGGTCAGAATGACCGCGCCGACGAGGACGAGCACACCCAACCAGAACAAGCGCCGGCGCATGGGTTCGATCATGCAAGCGAGAAGGGCGTCGGGCGAACGGCATCAATCCTCTGGAGGTTCAGAGGCAGGCGCTTCACCCATGAGGCGCAACAGGTAATCCGCGGCCAGCTGAGCCTTGGCTGCCGCGGTGAGGAACGCCGACGGATTGTCCTTCAGCGCCTTCAACCAATCGCCGATATAGGCGGCATGGTCCTCGATGTGTTCACCGGGCAGTCCGATCACGGCCCCAACGAACGCCGCACACAATTCAGCAGTCAGTTCCTCGAGCGCGTAGCCTGCGTCACCGAACCGCTTCTGACCGAAATCGCGGTCGAGCCGGCTAGGATGGCGTGTCCAATGTCCGAGCTCGTGAGCCAGGGTCGCGTAGAATTGGGTGTGATCGATGAATGCGGGCTTTGGCGGCAATTGAACGTAATCCGCGCCGGGTGAGTAGAAGGCGCGGGATCCGCCGAACCGAATGATTGCGGGCACTTTCGCAAAGCGAAGCGCTAAGTCGCAGGGTGGCGGAGGCGCGCTAGGTGTTGGCGGTTCGAAGCGCGGATCGACCAGTCCCTCGATCTGTGCGTGATTGAAAACGACGTAGCCGCGCAGGATGCGTCGCATGGCGGCGCTCTCGTTATTGGCGCTCGCGTTTTCGTCGCTGGGCTTCAGTTCCTTGTAGAACACGACAAAGGAGCCGCGCTCGCCCTTGCGGACTTGTGCGCCGAGCGCCAGCGCCTGCTTGAAGGTGAACCAGTACGGTGACTGATATCCGGCCTCAGCCGCGGCGGCCCACAGGGCGACCACATTCATCCCGCGATAGAATTGACCGTTGGCGCGACGGGGGAGGCCCAGCGGACCAAACGAAGGATCATCGCGCCAGGGCCGTGTCCATGGCCGCACGCCGCGAGAGAGCGCCGACTCGATTCCGCGGGTCACGCGTTGTGCTGCGCTGCGTTTTTCGGTGGGATCAGAAGTGCGCATGAAATTGGACTCCGCTGCCGGGGCCGATCCCCGGTGACGGCGCCGCGAATGGCGACAGGCGTGCGCGCGCGCACCCGAAGGGCCGCAGCGGCGTGAAGGACGGCGAAAGCCGTTGCGCGCGCGGACGCATGGCGCGCGGCTCTTGACGGCGCCGGGGATCGGCTCCGGCTGCGGACGAACGCTGTTTGCGCTAAGAAAAGCCCACGAGGGGGCGATGCGAATTGGAACGTGGAACGTCGAGTACGCCTTTAAGGAGCGGCTCGCAGCTTTGGGTGCGGTGCTGCGGGAGCAGCGCGCCGACATTTGGATATTGACGGAAACGCACGACGATTTGGCCCCAGCCGGATCCCCCCACGTCGTACACTCCGCTGCGCCGCCCAAGAATTGGTCGGGCATTCGGCCGGGAAGCCGTTGGGTCTCGATCTGGAGCGCCTTCCCGGTGATCGAGCATATCACTCTAGAGAAAGGAGACGCCGAGCGCACAGTGACAGCGCTGCTCGATGTTGGCGGCGGCGAAAGCATGGCTGTCTACGGAACGGTCATGCCGTGGAATTGAGATCGAGGGAAATTCGATTGGTCTGAGCATCATCGGATTATCCCGCAGCAATACGCCGAGTGGCGGGCGCTGCAGGAGCGCCATCCTTCGGCTGCGCTATGCGTTGCCGGTGACTACAATACGGACATGGGGACCGGCCGCTACTACGGAACTCGAGAAGGCATTGCAGCGATTGAAGCCGGGCTCGGTGAGTGTGAGCTCCATTGCGCGACATCGCCGCCGGCGATGCCCGCAGGATTGTTGGAATATCCGCCCATAGATCACATTGCGTTGCCCGTGCGTGGGCGCGAGCACACGCGTGTCGTTGCCGCGTGGCCGGCGCGTCAGGGTGTCCTCTCGGATCACGGCGGCTTGGTAGTTGAGGTCGATCGGTAGTGGGCGGGTCCACGGGAGACCCGCCCAAGTCGATCAAGCGGTCTCGCTGGCTTCGTCGCCGGCGGTGCGCTTGCCGCGGGTGCGGCGAGGTGCAGGTGGATCCTCCGCGTCGTCGCGGGGTTTCGGTCGCGCTAGCACCTCTACATCGCCGAACGGCCCGATGACGAATTCGACCACATACTTGGTGCGACCTTTGTCGTCTTCGTAGGAGCCTGGGCG
>CALBST010000168.1 GCA_937967425.1 uncultured Caulobacteraceae bacterium | reverse complement strand
CTCCCTGCCCCCCAGCGCCGCCGCCGGTTCACCCTCGTTTGGATTGGAGTTGCTCCAATGAGCAGATCAGATTGCCAATAGGGTTGCGTCGTCATTCTTCGTGAGACGAAGCCCTATGCGCGGCTAGCAAGTAGTTGGCGGGCGATATTTGCGGCCGCCTCGTCAGAGCTGGCGGCGGCTTGTTCAAGCAGCGTCTTGGCTTTGCCCGCGTCCTTCCGCCCGCCCAATCCGCTATCGCACATGGCGGCGAGATGGATCTTGGCCATGGCATGACCGCCGGCCGCGGCGCGGTCGAACCAATTGCGGGCCAACGTCTCGTCTTTTGGCGCGCCGTCGCCGCGCAGATGCATCAGTGCGAGTTGGAACATCATGCCGACTTCGAGGCGCTCGGTGTCAGACGGTGCCTGCGCCGGCCCCCGCGCCAGCGTCTCCGTAATGGCTTCAACCAGACGCAGCCATTCGACATGGCTTCGATCGCCAGCGGGGCGGAACCGCAAATCGGCCGCTTGTAGATCGGAAAATTCAAGTGGGATCGTGCAGGCGTCGATCACTGCCGGGCAGAGCACTTTTCTCCTGGCGCCAAAGCGCGCCTCGCGGCGTACCCAATCGCTTTCGACCGATGTCTTACTCCAAAGTACGACGACGGCGCCGGCGCGGCCTATCGCTTTCTCGATATCGCGATCCCACGACGCACCGATCGGGATTCGTTGATCGATCTCGATCTGGAAGCCGGAGCGTTCCAAATCGAGTGCGATGACTGCCGCAGCCTTCGCGTCTTGGCGTTGATAAGAGACAAAAACCCCTGCCATGCTCACTGGCGCTAGGCGGCTTTCTGAACGGCGCGCTTGGCCGCTTCGACCATGACGGCCTCAGCGACTTGACGGGAAATCTCGTCCCAGTGATCGCCGATCTTGCTGGAAATCTCCGGCGGCAACTTATCAGCGAGCTTCTGTGGTAGATGGCCCATCTCGTAGGCCACGAAGGCGATAACCAGCGGCGCGACGATCCAGAACACCGGAATATGCACTGCGGCTAAAGCCGGCACAGCGACGAGCACGAGCTTGATCAGTACGGCCTTCGTCAGCACGGCAACGCCAATCTTTTTTACGATGGTGGCGATCAGTGTTTTCAGCATTGTCGACGCCGCCACCTTGCCCGCTGCCGCAACCACGAGCTTGGTAATCAGCACTTTCCCAGCAGATGTGGCCACAGCCTTCGATATGCCCGCGACAATCGCCTTGCCAGCGCTCGTTTGAAGCAAGGCGCTAGCTTGATCGGCTGTAGCGGTTGCGAGCTGAGTGGCGAACTCACCCTTTGCCGACACACCCGTGGTGTCGAGGATTTCTTTGCCGATCCACTTCGCTTCGTCTTGGATGATTTCTTTTGTTGCGAGATTGGCGCTGGCGCCTGCGCTCAGTCTAGCCGTCATCGCGCTGATGGCTTCCTCGCTGCCGAGGAACGTGCTGAGCGCATCTTCAGTCGCTGCCGTAATCTTCGGCGTCGCGGCGCTATCGAGGTAATAGCCGTCATGCGGTTTCTCGCGTACGAACGCGATCAGCGCTTTGGCGTAATCAGGATTTGCCTCCGGAGCGATGCGCCGTCCGGACGGGGTCACGAACGTGAGGATCTCTGAAGCCTTGAGATCTAGGATGGCTGACCTCGCTCGCCGCGCGACGGCTTCTTGTGCTTTCGGCTTCAGTGACTGAAGCCCGCTCGTTATGTCGGCGACAAGATCGGCCATTCTCTCCCCACTCGCTGTCCTTACCCAAATACCGTGACCCGGACATTGGGGCGAAAAGTGGGCGCGTAGTAATCTTCCCGCGCGAATCGCGCAGAGCGTTGGCGAACGAACACGGCTGAGTGCAGACAGGACAGCGACCCGTACGCAACCCGTTATGGCTGCTTCCTTC
>CALBST010000167.1 GCA_937967425.1 uncultured Caulobacteraceae bacterium | reverse complement strand
TGTGACGAAGTCACCGATGTCGCCGCCGCGTGTCAGGAAGGTGTTGCAACCACAATACCAGCAAAGCTCCTTGCAATAGGGGACATGAAGGTAAAGCGAGAGGCTGGTGTCAGGGTTGAGGGCGCGTAGCCAGCGCCCATAGGTCTCGGCATTCACCGACGCGTCAAAATGGTTCGCGCTGGGATAGGACGTGTATCGCGGGGCCTGACGTTCCGCGAAAGGGAGGAGTTGCGGATCCATGGCTCAGAATTGCCCTGAGCTCCGCAGCGGCGTTTGATATGAGTCAAATGACGATGCGGCCCAAGCGCACACTGGCTAGGGCGCGAGCACGTCGACCAGAGCGCCAGCGGACAACGCAGGCGCATGCGGTGGCCGGAGAATAAGCGCTGGCGCGCGCGTTAGGACTGAGAGCAGAGAAGAATCTTGTTTCTGAGCGGCGTTAGCCCACACTTGACCGGTGTCATCCGTCTCGATGGCGGCGCGGAGATAGGTCTCTCGTGATCCATTTTCAGCGAGGTTTGCGCTGAGGCGCGCTTGGCCCAACCGAGTTGAGGCGGCGGGATCACGGCCGCACATTTGATCAACCAGTGCGCGGAGAAAGAGGCGCGCGCAAACAAAACCCGAAGCGGGATTGCCTGGCAAACCAAGCACGATCCGATCACCGACACGGGCAAACCACGTTGGCTTTCCGGGTCGCAGCGCCACCTTTTCGAAGAGTAATGAGCCACCGAGACTACGAACCGCGGGCCGTGCATAGTCATGGTCGCCGACCGACGCTCCGCCAACGATGACGATCAGATCGCTTTGAGAGACTGCGTTGCGAAGCGCGTCAGCGATCGTTTTCGCATCGTCGGGTAGGGGTCCGACCGCCCTGGCGGCGGCGCCCCATTGTTCGGCGAGCGCGGCGATACCGATGCTCATCGAATCGTAGATTTGATCCGCGGCGGGCTCTCGCCCCAGCGCGACGAGCTCATCGCCGCCGCTCAGAACCGTTACACGCGGCTTGCGTGCAACGGAAACCGACGCACGCCCCGCCGCCGCCGCGAGCGCGATGCGAGCCGCATCAAGAACATGGCCGGCTTCGAGCAATCGCTTTCCCTGCGTGAAGTCTACGCCCGCAGATCGGACATGACGCTTGGCTTCAACCGCAGGCGAGGTCACAAGCTCGCCGTCGCGCGCTGCGTCTTCTTGGATAAGCACCGCATCCGCGCCATCAGGAAGCGGAGCGCCCGTAAAAATGCGGGCGCATTCGCCAGGCATCAGCGCGCGGCCTAACGCGCGGCCGGCCCCCGCTTCACCGATCAGTCTCAACACGCCGGGCGTATCTGCCGCGCGCAGAGCATAGCCATCCATGGCGGACGCACGAAACGGCGGTTGATCGCGGTGTGAAACGATGTCTTCGCGCAGGGTTCGTCCAAGCGCTGCGTGCAGGGAGATTGTCTCAGCCGCGCATGCGGGCGCATTCTCCAGAATGACAGAGCGAGCCTCGGCGACGCTGATCATTCCTCGCTCCGGATGTAGGAGCCGCTGGCGCCGCCGTGTTTCTCCTGCAACTGGATGGCCTCGATCGTCATGCTGCGATCGATCGCCTTGAGCATGTCGTAGAGGGTGAGACAGGCGACGGATGCGGCGGTCAGCGCTTCCATCTCCACGCCTGTTTGTCCGGTCACGCGCGCGCGGGCCGTTACAACGAAACCTGGCAGCTCTTCATCGGCCGCTACATCAACCTTTAGGCTGCTCAAAGCCAAGGGATGACAGAGCGGAATGAGTTCAGATGTACGTTTGCCGGCCATGACGCCGGCGATCTCGGCGATGGCGCGGACATCGCCCTTCGGCAGATCGCCACTTTGCGCCCGTC
>CALBST010000166.1 GCA_937967425.1 uncultured Caulobacteraceae bacterium | reverse complement strand
TTGATGCGGGTTTCGGTGTTGTCGAGGACGAGTGAGGCGTCGCCGCTGATCAGGCAGATGATGTCGAGCGTCTGGGTCTGGTGCATCGCCGGGTGGCGGGTTTGATCGCGGAGTTCGTGCTCGGCGCCGAACTCGGCAAAGCGTTGGCGCGCGGCGGCGGCGATCATCTCTTTCGGCACACCGTCGGGCGTGGGCTGGATCATGAACCAGCGCACTTTCACTTTGCCATGCGCGGGTGAGAGGATCGAAACGCTCTCGCCGAGATCGTTCGTATCTTTAGGATTGATCGCGCCGCTTGTGGCTTCGTGCCAGATCTCAGCGAGGCCGCCGAGGGCTGGGTCGCCGATGCCGCCTGAGGGAGGCCCGTCAATGATGATTGTGGATTTGCCGCTCGCATCGTCTCCGGTGACGATGCGGCGCATGGTTTCTTCGAAGCCTTGAAAGATCATTAGTTCGCCAATCTTGAAACGTGCGGTGAATCGAGCGCGAAGGGCGGGACCTTGATATCGAAAGCCTCGCCGTTTTGGCGTTGCATCGTGTAGGCGCCCATCATCATGCCTGAGGGCGCGGCGAGGGGCGCTGCGCTCGAATAACGAAAGGCGCCGCCCGGCAGGATGACAGGTTGCTGGCCGATGACGCCTTCGCCGCGGACTTCCTGGGTGGCGCCGTTTTCATCGGTGATACGCCAGAAGCGGGAGATGAGTTGGACCGGATCCGGGCGGCGGTTCTCGATTTCGATGGTGTAGGCCCAGACGAAACGGCCGTCCTCCGGCCGCGATTCCTCGGGCAGGAATTGGGGATCGACGCGCACGATCATGCCGGCCGTTTCTTGCTCGTACATGTGGGTATTGTATCGGCGCCGGAGCGCTGGACAAAGCCCCCCAAGCAAGCCAGTCAGGGCACATGAGCACCACACACGGCGTTCTCTCGGATAGCGAAATCAAGAAGGCGATCAAGCAAGGCTGGATCGCTGCCGACGCCGCGTATCTGGACGATCAGATCCAGCCCGCGAGCCTGGATCTGCGCCTGGGGCAAACGGCCTATCGTCTGCGTGCGAGCTTTCTGCCGGGCGCCGGCGCCAAGGTCGCGGATCGGCTCGACGGCGAACTCGTCATGCACTCGATCGATCTGACGCACGGTGCGGTGCTGGAAACGGGCTGCGTCTATCTCGTGCAAGTGCAGGAGACATTGGCGCTGCCGCCACATATGCACGGCGCGGCGAATCCCAAGAGTTCCACCGGGCGCGTCGATGTGTTCACCCGCCTGATTACCGATGGCGCGCAATCGTTCGACTATATCCCGATGGGCTATAACGGGCCGATGTGGGCGGAGATCAGCCCGTGCACGTTCTCGGTGCTGGTGCGCACCGGCACGCGGTTGAGCCAAGTGCGTTTGCGGCGCGGGCCGCCGCATCCAAAGCGCGAGATCGATTTCACCATGGACCTGGCGATGAAAGGTCCGGTGGGGTTTCGCGCCAAACGGCATTCGGGCGTGATCGATGTCGATCGCGTCGGCGGCTATGACCCGCGCGATTTCTGGGAGCCGATGGAGGCGCGCAAGGGACGCGTTGTGCTCGATCCGGGGCAGTTCTACATTTTTGCGTCGAAAGAGAACGTCATCATCCCCGCGGACGAAGCGGCTGAGATGGCGCCGATCCGTCCGGAGCTGGGCGAGTTCCGCGCGCACTATGCAGGCTTCTTCGATCCGGGCTTCGGCATTGCGCCGAACGAAGGGCGCGCGGTGCTTGAGGTGCGTTCACGCGACGTGCCGTTCATCGTTGAAGATGGCCAGCCGGTGGGAAAACTTGTGTTCGAGCCTTTGTCCGGCCCTGTTGATCGGCTCTATGGCGAGAGCGGATCGAATTATCAGGGGCAGGGGTTGAAGCTCTCCAAGCACTTCGCGCCCTGGAAGTAACCTCGAAAGCAGGTGGGTGATGAAAATTTTTGCTCGCACCGCCACGGCGGTAGTCGCGATCTTGATGGCGTCTTGCGCGCAGGCGCCGGCGCAAGCTGAAAGCATCACGCCCTCGCTTTACGCCGTGCGCGATGCGGATTCGACGATGTATCTCTATGGCACCGTTCACGTGCGGCCGCGCGGCGCCGATTGGGGCAATGATCGCGTGCGCGCGGCGATCGATGAATCCGCCGAGATCTGGACCGAGCTGCTGATGACGCCGGAGACCGATCAGCAAGCGCAAGCCTTGGCCATGCAATTGGGTGCAGCGGAGCCGGGGCGGCCACTCTCGAGCTGGCTGACGCCTGAAGAGAATGCGGCGCTTAACGAGGTCACGAACCGGTTGCGCATGCCCCAGGGCGCGCTGGAGCCGCTGAAGCCTTGGCTTGCCTCACTGACGCTGACGATCGTGCCGCTGGTGCAGGCCGGCTACGATCCGGCTTCGGGTGTGGATCGCTCGATCGATGTCTATGCCGACAACGCCGGCAAGACCATGCGTGCGCTCGAAACGGCGGAGCAGCAGCTTTCCTTCTTCGCTAACCTAAGCCCCGAAGTGCAGCGCGAGATGCTGCAGGAAGCGATCCGGGAATCCGAGAATGTCTCGGCGATGATCGATGAGATGTCGTCGGCGTGGGAGCGCGGCGATGATGCGGCGCTCGAGCGCGCGGTTATCGATGACACGCGCACGGAATATCCTGAACTCTATCAGATGCTTTTCGTCGATCGCAACAACGCCTGGATGACGGTGCTGACGCGCGAGATGGAAGGCGCCGGCGTGGATTTTATCGCCGTTGGCGCCGGTCACATTATCGGCCCGGACGGTCTCGTCGCCCAATTCCGCGCCCGCGGCTACACGGTCGAGCGCGTGCGCTAGGCAGGCAAAACGAGCTTGGCGCAAAATCCGCGGGGAGTGCGGTTTTCCAAGACAAGCCGCCCGCCATGGCTGTCAGCGATGGCTTGGGTGATGGCGAGGCC
>CALBST010000165.1 GCA_937967425.1 uncultured Caulobacteraceae bacterium | reverse complement strand
TGGTCGCAGAACGGCATCATCTGCACCGGCGAAACCTATAAGGACAAAATCAAGCTCACATTCGCCAGCGGCGCCGCGCTCAAGGATCCCGCCGGTCTTTTCAATGCGAGCCTCGATGGCGGAACGCGCCGCGCCATCGATATCCGCGAAGGCGATCCGATCAACGAGAAGGCGTTGAAAGCCCTGATCAAAGCCGCCGTAGCGCTGAATGCGTCCAAGCCCCCAAAAGCCAAGAAGTCCAAGTAGGCAATCATGCTGCACTGCGGCAGCATGATTTTGTCTCCATTGAACGCAATTAGGTATAATCAACCCCATAAAGCCTTGTAGTCGGCAACGAATTGCCGCCAATTACGCGATCGTTGCCAAGACTCCGCGCCTGAGTATTTTCCGCCGCAAATCAACGGGGCAGGCGCTCGGACGCTGGCCCTTAAGCGCCTCTTTGGGAGCGAAGCGTCCACATGAACACATCACGCCGCCGGGTCGTCCTCGCACTCGGATCAACCGCGCTCGTCCCGCTCTTGGGCGCCGATGCATTCGCCCAAACCTCAAGCCGCGCCGATCGCGCATTCGAAGCGCTTGGCCGCCGCTGGCTCGATCGCTCGCTGCGCCTTTCTCCGGTCAACGCAACCAGCACCGGCGATCACCGCTTCGACCGCAACATCGATGATGTCAGCGCCGCTGGCCGCAACGCCGGCCTTCGCTTCACCCGCGATACGCTCCGCCAACTCGAAGCGATCGACAAAACCCAACTCTCGCGCGCCAACCAGGTCGATTACGCCATTCTCGAAAACACTTTGCGCGGTTCGATCTGGCAAACTGAAACGCGCCAGAGCTGGGCTTGGAATCCGCTCGGCTATCAAGCGCTCGCGGGCGGGGCGCTTTACAGCCTGATGGCACGCGAGTTCGCGCCGCTGCCGCAGCGCATGGAAAGCGCGATCCATCGCCTCGAAAAAATCCCGACGCTGCTCCGCCAAACGCGCGAGGAGTTGCAGCCGGCGCGCGTGCCCGTTCCGCACGCCGCCACGTACGCCGCACAAAACCCGGGCCTGAAGTCGATCGTCACCGGCATGATCGAGCCGAACAAGGGCGTACTCTCGGCCTCGAAACAGCGCCGCCTCGAACGCGCCATCGAAGCCTTCAATGCCGCAGTCGATGAGCATCAAGACTGGATCACCGGCACGCTCGTTCCAGCCGCGCAGGCCGATTTCCGCGCCGGGGCTGAAGTCTTCGACACCCAACTTGCGTTCACGCTGCAGTCCAACCTCTCGCGCCAGGAAATCCGCCGGCGCGCTGATGCGGCAGTCATCAGCGTCCGCGAGGAAATGTACCGCGTCTCAAAGCTTGCGCTCGCTGGCCGCGCTGATGCGCCGCCGACGCCGGACAACCCAACGCCGGAGCAACAACAGGCCGCCATCCGCGCCGCACTCGATCTCGCCGCCGCCGATCGCCCCGCGCGCGACGGGCTGGTCGAGTATTCGCGCGCCGCCACCGAAGAAGCGCGCGCGTTCGTGCAGCAGCACGATCTCATCACGCTGCCGGAAGGCCCGGTGCGCATCATCCTGATGCCGGAGTTTCAGCGCGGCGTCGCCGTTGCGTATTGTGACTCACCCGGCCCGCTCGAGCGCCACCTTGACACCTTCTACGCTGTCTCGCCGGTGCCGGACGATTGGTCCGAGGAGCAGGCGACGTCGTTCCTGCGCGAATACAACAACCGCGCCACGCTCGACATTGCCGTCCACGAAGCGATGCCCGGCCATTACGTCCAGATCTTCCACTCCAACCGCTATCCCTCGACGCTCCGCGCTGTGCTCGGCTCGGGCTCTTTCATCGAGGGCTGGGCCGTCTATGCCGAAGAGATGATGATCGAGAGCGGCTTCCGCGCCAACGATCCGCTCTACCGCCTGAGCCAACTCAAGATTCAGCTGCGCACCATCACCAACGCCATCATCGATCAGGCCATCCACGTCGACGGCATGACCGAACAAGAGATGATGACGTTCCTCACTCAGACGGCATTCCAGGAAGAACGCGAAGCCGCCGGCAAATGGCGCCGCGCGCAGCTTTCCGTGACCCAGCTCTCGACCTATTTCGTAGGGTTCCAGGAGCATCTCGAAACCCGCGCCGCCGCCCGCGCAAAGCAAGGCGCCGCGTTCAATCTCAAGGCCTACCACGACGGCGTGCTCGCCTTCGGTTCGCCTCCGGGCCGCTTTGCCCGTCAACTCTTGCTGGATGAGCCGATCCAATGATGGACCCGAAGACCAATCCCTCGTTCGACAATCACGAGGACGTCGTATTCGTAGGCGGTGAAGCGCAAGGCTTCGCGGGGATCATCGCTATCCACTCAACCGCCATCGGCCCCGCCGCTGGCGGTTGCCGCATCTGGGATTATGACAGCGCCGGCGATGCGCTGACCGATGCACTGCGCCTCTCGCGCGGCATGACCTACAAGAACGCCATGGCCGATCTGCCGCTCG
>CALBST010000164.1 GCA_937967425.1 uncultured Caulobacteraceae bacterium | reverse complement strand
GCCGCGCTGGATCCGTCAGCGGGGGGGACGACGCCATCCAGGGGGATGAGCAGCGGCTTGCGTTGCATATACGCCACAGGGGCGAAAAAATCAAGGTTTGGCTAACTAAAATTCCTTGCCTTGCTTTGCCTTAGTTCAGTCAGCGCCGGCGCGGCGACAACATGTCTTCAAGCCGGAACAGGCTGCGATCAAAGCTCGCGGGTTGGGTGATCTCGGACAGCGTAATCCGCGTGCGCGCTCCGGTGGCGTCGATCACATCCCACGAGCGCAACTGCGCGTCAGGCCCATGGAATTGCAGTGTGATCTGACCATCGGTTTGGCCGCGGCGGTCGCGCGCGGTGATCATGAGCCATGGGCCGGCGCGGGAGACGCGCAGTACGCGGGCGTCGCGCTCGAGATTGATGGTTTCGCCGAGAATGATGTTGAGCGGTGTTGAACGGATCGGCGTGCGCTCAGTGGTGCGCAACTCCGTATCCCGCATGGCGACGACGCTGCCGTCGGCAACGATCAGCATGGTCGCGGGCGGATCGTATTCGAAGCGCAGGCGGCCCGGCCGCTGCAGGTAGAACATGCCGCTGGCGCGGCCGCCTCCTGGCGAGGTTTGCACGAAGCGGCCCTGCAGGCGTTGAACCGCGTTCAGAGAGCGGTTCGCCAGCGCCAATCCTTCAGCGCGCGCCGCGCCATCGAGCACGACGGGCGTCTGCTGCGCATACGCTGCCGGAGCGAGCACAAGGGCGGAAAGGCCCAAAAGGGCGAAACGTCTGTTCATGAGGGTCATGTGCCGCAAACGCATGGCGGAAAAAAGGGTTCAGTTTGCCCAGAAATGGCCTTTTCGGCTCAGGTTCTGTTCATCTAGACGAAGAGCAGGGTTGGCTTTGGCTTCGCCCAAGCGCCTGATCAGAACAACGATTCGCGGGGGCGGTGACGATGTTTAGCGATATGACGCGGGAGCTGCCGTCGGTCGGTTGGGCGGGCTTCCTTGATACCGAAGCGCTAACGGTCTCCTTTATCTCGCTCGTTCTGGCGATCTTCCTCGGCGCCGTCATCGCGTTTCACCCGACCACAGTTCGCACCGTCGATACGCGCGCGGAGGCGGAGCTGCCAAAGGTGCTCATCATGTACGCGCTTGTCGGCGCGGTGGTGGGCGAGATCGTGCTCGAGTACGGCATGGTCGTCGGCTTCGTGATCTTTGGCCTCGGCGGCCTCATGCGTTTCCGAACCGACGCCGCAACGACGCGCGATACCGGCCGCCTCATCATGGTCACGCTCATCGGCCTGATCGCCGGCCTCAACTTACCGCACTTCGCCGTAATGGCGACCGCGTTTGCATGGGTGCTTATCTATGCGTTCGACGGGCATCCGGTTTGCGAACTCGAGGTTCATGAGGTGCCGAAGGGCAGACTCAAGGAAGCCTCAGATGCTTATCGCGCGAACCTCGTGCAACTCGGCTGCACTGTGATCAGTGAGGAGCGGGCATTCGCGAAGAACCGCGTGACCTTCGTGCTACGCGCGCCACGCAACAAGACACAAGCACAGCTGACGGCGGCGCTTTGCGAGAACGTGCCGGCGGAAGTGCGTGGCGAGCTCGACTGGGAAGTCGAGTAGCTAAGCGCGGAACGTCGTCGTCGGCGCCGGCATCGCGCCAGGCTCACGCTGATGCTCTAAGAACCAAACGCCAAGCGCCACAAGCGCCGCCATCGCCGCGAGCATGCGCACGAGGCCGGTGGGCTTGGTTTTCTGCGGCGCGAGCGGCTCCTGCAGCGCAATAAAACCCGAGCGCGCAACGCGCGGCTTGCGCTTCGTTCGAGCATGAATCGACGGGGGTGCAGGCGTCGCAAGTTCAAGCACGGGAAGCTCGCACGCCGCCGCTGGCGCTTGCGCTGGAGCCGCCCGCGCGCGTGGGGCTGGCCGCACGACGGCTTCGTGACCGGTCAGTAGGGTCGCGAGCGCATCGAGCTGAAGCGCCGCTTTAGAGTCTGGCATCGCCTCGTAAATCGTCTTCGCATCGGCCTCCGCGGCCGCAAACAATTCCGGCTCGAACGCGAAAGTCATTGCCGGTGAGACGCAGAGGGCTTGCGAAAAGTCTTTCAGCGGAATCTCCGGCCGCTTCGGCAGGCCGGTCATCGAAAGCACGATTGTCGGCGCGTTGACTTTGTCGCGCTCCGAGCGCAGCAGTTTCAGCATGTTGTCGGCGTTGCGCAGGCTGGCGAGATCGGGGCCCGCCACCACGACGACCTCGTCCGCCTCGCGCAGCGCGGCGCGCACCCACGGCTCCCATGCATGCGGCAAGTCGAGCACGACATGAGACGCCGTCCGGCGCGCATTGGCGAGCAGTGCGTCGAATTCCATCAGTTCAAGCTCAAGGCTGGCGGTCTTCGCCGGCGCCGCCAGCAAGCGCAGCCGTTCGGTCGCCGGGCTAAGCGCTTGGGTTAGGGTTGCTTCAGCATCCTCGGCCTGGATGACATCGGTGACTGAGAGCTGCGGCTCGCGCTGGAAGCTGGCCGCGACAGAGCCGAACGAAAGATCGAGATCGACGAGCGTCGTTTTGCGGCCCTGCCGTTCGGCGATCGACCAGGCCACGTTTCGCGCCACTGTCGACGCGCCGATGCCGCCGCGCGCGCCGATGACGGCAATCACTTGCGCCGGCGCGACGTCGGCAAAAAGCGCGCAGAGCGAGCGCGCGACATCGCCGGCTTGGGCCGGGAGCACGATGTAATCGCTGACCCCGCGCGCCGCGAGTTCGCGCAGGAGCGTGATGTCGTTGATGGCGCCGAGCATGACGATGCAGGCGCTGGGGCTCGCGGCGCGCAAACGATCGAGCGCCGCGAGCATGGCGGCGCCCTCAAGATTGGAGTCGAGCACGAAGAGATCGGCGCTGTTGTGTATGGCGCTATCGAGGCCGCCGCGGCGGAGCGCGATTTCGGCGCGCGCGAGGCGCGGATCGGCGGCGAGTTCGCGCAGCAACGTTTCAGCCTCGGGGCGATCCCAGCTCATGTGCACGGAAATCGCCGGCA
>CALBST010000163.1 GCA_937967425.1 uncultured Caulobacteraceae bacterium | reverse complement strand
ATCGGGCAGGCTTTTCGTGCGCTCGATTACCAAAGCGTGCAGCGCCGCGCCAGCCGCAACGACGCCGGGAACGCGCGGGTTCTCGTTGTTGAACCGGAGCGGATCGCCCCACATGTCGGTCACCAAGCCGCCGGCGGCTTCGACGATGGCCGCGCCCGCGGCGACATCCCATTCGTGCTTCCAATTGAACAGCAACGTGGCGTCGCCCATGCCGGCTGCGACAAGCCCCAAGCGGTAGGCGATCGAGTGGCGCTCGATAATATCCATCTTCGGCCAGGGTGTGGGCCAGCGTTTATCAGCGAAGCGCGCCTTCTGGCCGATCATGCGCGCGCCTTCCAGAAAGCCGACGTCGCTCACCTTTACCGGCCTGCCGTTCAAGAAGGCGCCGTAGCCGACAACGCCGGTGAACATCTCATCCGTCATCGGATTGTAGATGGCGCCGGCATAGGCGCGGTTGCCGTCGATGAGGCCGATGCAGATCGTCCATTGCGGCGTCTTGCCGATCAGGGAGGCCGTGCCGTCGATCGGATCGAGCATGAAGGTGCGCGCCTTGCCGAGGCGATATTCGGGCTTGTCGGGCGTCTCTTCCGAGAGCCAGCCGTAATCTGGGCGCTTGGAGAGGAGTTTCAGCTCCAGCATCGCGTCGACGGCTTTGTCGACATTGGTGACGGGGCCGGCTTCACCCTTCGACTCAATCTCAAGCGGCTTCAGCGACAGCTCGCGCGCCATCGTTCCCGCTTCGCGGGCCGCCGCCTCCAGCAGTTCGAGTTCAGACGCCGCCGATTGCAAGGTCATCCACGATCAAGCTGGAGATTTCGAGGGAGCCGCGATTGTCGAGGTCGGAGCCGCAGCGCAGGCGTTTGAAGATGTCGAGCAGATTGCCGGCGACGGTGATTTCGCTGACCGGGTGCGCGATCTCGCCGTTCTCGAACCAATAGCCGGAAACGCCGACAGACCAATCGGCCGTGTTCGGGTTGAGCGAGGGCGAGAACATGTCGGTGACGAAGACGCCTTTGCCGGCGTTTTTCATCATCGCGGCCAGATCTTCCGTCCCGGGCTTTACGAAGATGTTTGATGTGCCGATGCCGGGCGGGCCGCCGTGGCCGGCTGTGGCGTGGCCGTTGGGCTCAAGGTTGAGCTGCCGGGCGGCGGATGAGTTCAAGAGCCACATCGTCAGCACGCCATCATCGATCAACGTGTGTGCAGAGACTGCGCTACCCTCGCCATCGAACCAGTGGCTCGAAGGCAGCCGCTTAACAAACGGATCTTCGTGGATGCGGAAGCCTTCGGCGAAGATGCGTTCGCCCATCTTGTCCTTGAGGAACGAAACGCCGCGCGCGACGGCCGCGCCCGAGATGGCCGAGAAGAACGGCGAGATGACGCGGCCAGCCAATCTGTTTTCGAAAATCACCGGAGCCTTCTGGCTCGCGATCTTTTTCGCGCCGATGCGCTTAGCAGTGCGCTCGCCGGCGATACGGCCGATCTCTTCGGGCGAGGGCAGGTCGGCGAAAAAGCGTTTGGTGCGCCACTCATAGTCGCGCTCCATCTCATCGTTCTTCTCGGCGACGGGCTGGGTGCCGAGCGAGTAGGAGGTGCCGCTTTCGTAGCCTTCGAAGCCGTTTGAGGTCAGATGCACGAACGTCGAGTGTTCGCTCGATGCGCCGCCGCCGCCGGAATTTACGATGCCGGGAATAGCGAGCGACGCCGCTTCGCAGCGTTTGGCGAGATCGAGCAGTTGCTCCGGTGTCGGGCGTGCGGTGTCGGACTGTTCGAGATCGGGGGCCGGACCCTTGGCGTGGTAGCGGGCGTCGAGGAGGCCGGCGAACTTGTCCTCCGGGGCGTGCTTGGCCATTGCGACTGTGCGCTCAGCCAAGTCTTTGAGGCCTTTGGTCGAGAGGTCGGTGGAGGAGGCGGCCGCCTGTTTCTTTCCGATGAAGGCTCGGAGCGCCACTGAGCGGGCTTCCTCCCGCTCCATGCCCTCAAGATCGCCCATTCGGACTTCGGCCGAAATACTCTCCCGGACCGCCAGTGAGGCTTCAGAGGCGTCGGCGCCGGCTTGTTTTGCGTAATCGATTAGGGCCGCGAGCGCGGCGTGGGACTCAGTATCGAAGGCCATGGCCGCAACATGGGCCTGCCGGTTCGCCGGGGCAATCGGCAAGCTGTGGTAAGGGGGTATTCAGAGCTGTTGCGCGAGCCCGGCCCAGATCAGGCCCCCGCCTATGAGGGCGTAGGCAGTCCAAGTCAGCACCATGCCGCCCATCCGGCCGAAATTGAGCGTGCCGGTGTGGAGGCCGTAGCCGTGCAGAATTCTGCCGAGGGTCAAAGAAATCCCGGCGGCATGCAAAAGCCAGATCGGCGTCGCGGGGTCGAAAAGGGCGAGCAAGACGATGCCGACCAGGCCCGCCGGGATGTATTCGGCGGCGTTGGCGTGCGCGCGCACGGCGCGGGAAAACCCCTCATTGCCGCCGTCGCCCAACGTGATCTTGTGCTTCCTGCGTCCGCTGACCACTAGCACTGCCAGCACCAACAGAATGAGAATGTTTACGCCGGCATAAAGCGCGGCGATCTCCAAACGCAGCATCGAGCGGTCTCCCTCGTCACTCGTCTAGTCTGTGCACAATTCGCATTTCAACCTTTTGTTTTGCTTTCAGAAACCGCGTGTTCATGGTGACTAGGCATTATCTGCCCAACAAAGAATGCCTCGAAGGCAGGGTTGGGTGGTTTGATCGACGCGAGTTTCATCTCAGGCGTCGCATGGGCGATGTTCGCGGCGGCAGCAGGCACGGGCCTGGCGGCCGCCGCGATAGCCTTGTTCCGAAAAGCTGAAGACAGCGATTACGATTTCGCGGCGGGCTACAACGCGCTCGCGCCGGTCACCGGCGAGTAAATCTTACAAAAAACAAAAGCACCGCGTCTCCTCGCGCCGCTATAGGTCGGTGGTGGAGGCGTGTTCATGAAAGTTCGTGCGATCGTTTTGGCGCTGGCTTTGGCCGCGTGCGGACAAACCGGCGAGAAGCAGGGCGAAGCGCCTACCGGTCCCGCTGGTCCTGATCCTTTCACGCTGAACATCGAGATCGGCCGCTACGGCGCGATGCTGAGCCAGGTTCACGATCAGACATTCGAACGGCCCGGGTCTGGCGAGCCTGAGGTGACATCGCCGCGCGATTTGGCGCGCCGTTTGCGTGAGACGGTTTGGGAATACAATCTCGAACGGTCGCGCAATTGTGCTCGCGGCCTCTACACCGAACTCACTTGCGGCCCGGCGTACGAACCGGTGTGGATTGCGGAGTCCTCGCAGATCGAGCCCACACTGGACGAAATCCAATCACGCACGGACGCGGTGGGACAGGAAGTGATGCGCCTCTGGAATGCGGTCTGCGAAGACGCGCGCGCACGCGCGACGACCGACGAAGAGCGTCAGCTCGCGTGCGCAATGGAATAGGGCGCTTAGATTCCAGTTCGCGATGACGCGGGTGATTCCGGGGACGCAAGAAATAGGTCCATAACCTCGGAGGTAATTGCGCAACGCAGCGCCGTCCGCCCAATGCTCCTAAGCAAGGAGCCGCTCATGACAGGCGTTTGGCGGAATTGGATCGTCGTTTGGTGCTGGGCTGTCGTGGCGTTCGGCGTGGTGTTGGCGGCCGGGGCCATCCCCGGTGTCGATGCTCCGGCGCGCGCCTTGTTTGTGTTGTTCAGCGGCGATCCCGCGACAGCCGATGTATACGATCATCCAGCGGTGAGGTTCGGCATCGGTTTGCAAGGGGCGCTGACGATTGGCTGGGGGCTGACGATGCTGGCGCTCGTGCAGACGCAATCTATTGGCGCGGGGCAATGGCGTGCGCTGAGTCTGGCGTTGCTTGCGTGGTATGTGATCGATAGCGCGATCTCTGTCGCGACGGGCTTTTGGCTCAACGCCATCTCGAATACCGGATTGTTCGTGGCGTTCCTGATCCCCGTGCTCGCGTCCGGTGTTTTGAAGCGCGGTTAGCGCAAGCGCCAAACAGCCGCACGTTTCACCTCGGCGTCTTCGAGTGCTCGGGTGACGGGGATGTCGTAGGCGGCGATTTGTTCGAGTTTGTCACGCGGCAGGTAAGTGCGGCCGGGGTCGCCGATGAGGATTGTTTTACCGGCGGCTTGTTGTTCGATCAGCCAGGCGAGCACACGCGGGGCGAGGTCGCGATCGTAGAAGAGATCGCCGACGAGAATGACTTCAGCGTCTGTAGGTTTGCCGACAGGATCGGCATCGCTGGTTGCGACGATGACGCCGTTGAGTTCAGCGTTGAGGATCGCGGCGTGTGAGGCGAAGGCGTCGATGTCGATCGCGAGCGCCGATGTAGCGCCGGCCTTCATCGCGGCGATGGCGACAAGGCCTGAGCCTGAGGCGACATCCATCACGTTTTTGCCGCGCACTGTTTCGGGATGATCGAGCACATAGCGCGCAAGCGCTTGTCCGCCGGCCCACGCGAATGCCCAGAAGGGCGGCGGCAGGCCGAGTTCACCGAGCTGTTCCTCAGTGAGCTCCCAGAGGCTCACGGCATCGTCAGCGAGATAAAGTTGCAACTCCTGCACATGACTCGGCGCAAGCAC
>CALBST010000162.1 GCA_937967425.1 uncultured Caulobacteraceae bacterium | reverse complement strand
AGCTCCATGCGGGGCACGCTAGGCTGTGTTGCGCCAAAACAAAACGGCCGGAGCTCTCGCTCCGGCCGTCAGGCTCAGCTTGTTGAGCTGATTAGTATTGCAGGCGGAGCGACACACCGTAGGTGCGCGGCTCGTTCGGGAACACAACGAACGAGTTCTGCAGCGGCGGCGAGAAGGCGCCGACATAGTAGAATTCGTCAGTCAGGTTGGCGCCGAACAGTTCAAGCGACCAACGCTCGTTCTCCGGACCGATGCCGATGCGGCCGTTGAAGATCGCGAACGATTCGTTGTCCGTGACCGGGTTGCGGTTCAGCGTTTGCGTGCGGTACTCGCTGTTCCAGCGGCCATCGAGATAGAACAGCGCGCCGAGGTTGCCGCCGAGCGGAACGCGATAGGCGATGGCGCCCGTCACAGTCCATTCCGGCGCGAACGAGAGCGGATCGCCAGCGGTCACGGTGTTGCCGATCGGCTGAAGCGTGTTGAACACGACCGTGCTGTCATAATACGCGTCCGTGTAGACCACGCCGGTATTGATGTTCAGACCTTCGAACGGGTTCATCGCCAGTTCGAGCTCGACACCTTGGCTGATCACATCCGGGATGTTGCGGGTGATGAAGTTGAAGCCGTTGAAGGCGTTCAACTGGTAGTCGGAGATCTGCTGGTAGAAGCCCGTGACGTTGAACGTCGTCGAGCCGCCGAACAGCGTCGATTTCAGGCCGATTTCGTAGGAGTCCGTGAACTCCGGCGCGAACGCCAGCTGGCCGACATTGAGCGAAGCAGACGAGGTCGTCGCCGGCGTCACCGCGAAGCCCGAACGGTCGACGTTGAAGCCGCCCGCTTTGTAGCCGCGCGAGTAGCCCGCATAGACCATCATGTCGTCGCTGATGTGATAGGCCAGCGAGGCCGTGCCGCTGAACTCTTCTTCGTCGCTGTCACCCGTCCAGGTGCCGTTCGAGATGTTGTTGACGGCGGGGTTGCACGCCAGCGCCATCGCTTGGGCGCCAGCCGCCGACGAGCCTTGGATCGCCGAAACGATGCCGCCCGGGGTCGGGACCGACACGCTGGTCGCCAATTCCATCGCACGCAGCGAGTCGCACGTGGAGTTGGTGGCGTTCAGGTTGGCCAACAATTCCTTCGACTCGTCGCTGTAGCGAAGGCCGAGCGTCAGCACGAGGTTATCCGAGAGGTTGATCTCGTTGTGCGTGAACAGCGCCAGGCTTTGCGTTTCGACGTTCCAATTGTCGGCCTGCTGGCCTTGGCCGCTGGGAGAGGTCACCAAGCTGCCGGCGTTCGGGCCCGGGTTCTGGCTGTTGACGTCAATCAGCACCTGCGGGAAGAGCGCGAAGCTCGTCGAAGCAACTGCTTGGAAGATTGACGGCTGCAGACCGCCGCAGAGGTTGAACAGTTCCGGCGCCGCGCAGCCCGACGAAACCGCCAGGTTGGTGTAGGCCGAAGACTGAGCACCAACGCGGATCGTGTCCGTCGTGTTGAGCGTTTCGTCAGCGTAGAAGACGCCGACCAACCAGTTCAGACGGCCCACTTCACCTTGCAGGCGGATTTCCTGGGTGAAGGTGTCGAAGCCAACTTCGAGGCCGTCGCGATAGGCGATGTCGGCTGACGTGAAGTCGACGTCCTGATCGCGAACTGCTTCCCAGCTGCGCCAGGCGGTGATCGAGGTCAGGTTGACGCCGCCCAGATCCCAGTCGAGCTGGCCTGAGAAGCCCCATTCTTCAGTCGTTTCCGCGTAGCCGCGGCCCGGCGTCACCGTCATGCGGCGATCTTCCGGAGCGATCGGCAGAACGCCCGTGCCGCCCGTCAGCGCCGAGATGAGCGCCGAGGTCGTGCCGGCGTTTACCATCGTCACGCCGCAGCAAACGGAGTCGCTTTCCGCGCCATCGAGGATGAAGCGCAGCGAAGCGTCGGCCGAGAGATCGAGCGTCGCTTGCGCGCGCGCCGACCAACGGCTCGAGGTGTTGATTTCGTCGCCGCTGGTGGCGTCGGTGATGTAACCGCCGCGATCGCGGATCACGCCGTCAAAGCGCATGGCGAACGAGTCGGTGACCGGCATGTTGACGCCGGCTTCCAGGCCATACTCTTCGAGGTCGTCGAGGCCGTAGCTGCCCTGCAGATACATG
Organism: uncultured Caulobacteraceae bacterium; assembly: GCA_937967425.1. The sequence continues at coordinate 13,602 of CALBST010000162.1, read as the reverse complement.
CCCGGCTCAAAGCCTGGGCCTGCGGAGATGACGCTGATGGCGCCAGCCGAGGTGTTGCGGCCGAACAGCGTGCCTTGTGGGCCGCGCAGCACTTCGACGCGCTCAAGTTCAGGAAGATCGGCGAGGGCGGCGCCCGCGCGCGAACGATAGACGCCGTCGATGAAAATACCGACCGCGCCTTCAAAGCCTGGGTTGTCCGAACCGGTGCCGATGCCGCGGATACGCGCGATCGTGCCGGAAGAATTCGATTGGCCAGTGCCCATTTGCAGCGACGGCGCGACTTGCGTCACGTCGCGCAGATCTTGCACGCCGGAGTTTTCGAGTTGTTGGCCGCTCACGGCCGTAACGGCCAGCGGAACGTCTTGGATCGCCGCCGCACGGCCCGTCGCTGTGACGACGATTTCGTCCGTCACTTCGTCTGCGTCTTGAGCCAGAGCGGGCGACGTAAGTGCGCCCATTGCCGCGAGCGACGCGCCCGAAAGCAGAATCCGACCCCAATTTGACTTTTTGCTCATCGCCGTCCTCCCAGTGCCCGGATCACCTTCTTTGGGTGTCCGCGGCAGACCAATGGCGTAGTCGGGCTGACGAGCGGGTGCTCCCCCCGCGCCCTACCTGCGTGGCGCTATAGCAGGCGCTAACCCATTGGGTGTCAACGGGTCCCATCGGGATAACTTGACGCCAGCGTCATGGCGGCCCGCCCCTGAGGCGGCGGGGTCACACTGACGTCAGGGCGCCGTCACACTGCGCCTGGGCCGTTCGGGCTAGCGGCATGGCGATTACAACTAAAAGTGGTAATTTAATAGTGAAACACGTCTGGGATGTAGCTTTCGCGCTCTCGCTTATCGCCGGTGAGTCGCGGGCTATAAGGCGATCATGTCGGCAGCGCTTGTCTTGTTTTCGGCTGGCCAGGACTCGGCCACCTGCCTCGCTTGGGCGCTCGATCGGTTCGAGCGGGTGGAGACGATCGGTTTTGCCTACGGGCAGCGTCACGCCGTTGAACTCCGGCAGCGGCCCATCCTTCGGGCCGCCATTTCCGGACTGCGGCCCGAATGGGGAGGGCGGCTGGGTGAGGACGTCGTGGTCGATCTCGCCGGTTACGGCGCCTTGGCGGAGAGCGCGCTTACCGGCGATCGCGCTATCGAAATGACAGCGAGCGGCTTGCCGAGCACGTTCGTGCCAGGCCGCAACTTGGTGTTTCTCTCGGTGGCCGCCGCGCACGCCTATCGCCGCGGCGCGGCGACGCTCGTCGGCGGCATGTGCGAAACCGATTTCTCCGGCTACCCGGATTGTCGGCGCGAGACGCTCGACGCGATGGAGCAAGCGCTTTCGCTCGGCTTGGCGACGCCGCTCAAAATCGAGACGCCGCTGATGCATCTCACGAAAGCGCAGACATGGGAGCTCGCGCGTGACATCGGCGGCGCGGCTTTGGTCGAGGCGATCCTGGAGCAGAGTCACACATGCTATGAAGGCGACCGCGCGCAGCGCCACGATTGGGGTTACGGCTGTGGTGTTTGTCCTGCATGTGATTTGCGCGCCAAAGGATGGCGCGCATTCACGGCGACGGCCGTTTGATCAGTACGCCAGGGCGGGCAGGGCGAACGGGGAAAGGGGCCACGAGGCCCGCCCCAGCGGTTCACGACTTATCACGGAGTGGCGATATAGGCGTCGGCGACTTTCACGGCGAACTGGCGGATCGCGCGACGGGCCTCGGTCCACGTCGCCGCGGCGGCGCCAAGATCAGCTAGGCTGTGGTTGTAGCGGCGATGCGTGACTTCCGTGGTTGCGCCGTTGGCGCCGCGCACGATGGCGCGCAGTTCCGCGCCGCCGATCGAAACCGATTGGAAGCCGAGCGAAGGCTGATCAACCAATTGCTGCATTGTTGGCCGGTTCGGGTCCGCATCGACGATGGTCACTTCAATGCTTGCGCTGTCGGCAGAGACGCCGCGACGCGCAAGTTCGCGTGCGATCGCGTCCGTCACGGCGGCGCGCAGCACTTCGCCTTCGCGCACGCCGAGGTCTTCTTCGAGCGCGGTTTGGAATTCTGCCGAGAATGAAACGGGCGTCGATTGCGCCCAGGCCGGCGCGGCGAACGCGAGTACGGCGGCGCCGGCAAGAAGGTGACGAATGCGCATGAGGCGGCTCCCACAGCGTTGTTTGTAATGAGTATGCCACCGCGCGTGGCTTTCGCCACTCACGTTCACGTCACAATGCTTGGACTTCAACGATCGTCGTCATCATCATCGTCGCCGTCCGGGGTGAGGACGTCGACGGTCGTACCGATTACGGCGCCGGTTGTGCCAACCGCGGCCCCGATCACCGCGCCCGTCGCGCCCACGACCGTGCCGACCACGCACGCTGTCAGGAGCGGCGCCGCAAGCAAGACTAACAAAAGCGCACGGATCATGGTCTTCCCCACCGTTCAGGCGGCCAGAGCGTGCGCGTCCGGCGCCTGGTTGGCAAGCAACGCTTGCAGCAGCGTCAAGCGGTCCAGCGCAGATCGTCGAGGTCGATTGCCTCGGCGGGTTGCTCTTTATCCGTTTCGCGCCGAAGCGGCCCGGCGTAGTGCGGATCTTGGCCGAAGCGCCTGTCCGGCCCGAAAAAGCTGGCGGTGCGGACGAACATGCGCGTGTCGGTCAGCACATTCGAAATACGATCGAACAAGAGTCGTGCGCTGATTGGCTTTTTGACGAAGCCGCTCACACCCGCGTCGCGCGCGGCAGCAACACGCGAAATTTCCGTGTGCGCCGTCAGCATCAGGATCGGCACATAAGGGTTGGGGCTATCGTGGTTGCGGCGGACCATGTGGGTGAAGGCAAGGCCGTCAACCGGCGCCATCTTCCAATCGACAATGATGAGATCAACAGGCCGCGCACGCATGACATCAAAGGCCTGCGCGCCTGTTTCGGCTTCTGTGACCTTATTGATGCCCCCGGCGCGCAACAGACAGCGCACGAGAAAGCGCATCTGTTTGTTGTCGTCGACAACCAGGACATGAATATCGTTCAGCGTCGCCACTGACCGCCCCGCTCTGAAATCGTGCTTGTAGAAGCGCGTGAAATTGCAAACGGATGGTAAATTTTGAAGTCTCTGTGAAACGAAAACCGCCGCCGACCAGTAGATCGGCGGCGGTCTCCCAGATTTCACAAGCGTACGCACTGAACTGAAGGCGCGTTCAACTTCTATGGCGCATCGACGAGAACGATCTCTGCGTCTTCGCCCGCTTCGATGCGAAGTTCGGCTTCGTCTTTGATCGCGGCGCCATCGCGCGGGCCGAGCTCCACGCCGTTCACGCTCGCCTTGCCTTTTGCGAGAGCGAGATAAGCGAAGCGGCCCGGCGCGAGTTGATAGGCGACGCTCTGACCGCTTTTCAGGGTCGCCGCCAGCAATCGTGCATCTTGCCGGATCGGGAGCGCGCCGGCGTCCTGATCTTCGGCAAAGCCCGAGGCCAACGTCACCAGCGAGCCGGCGCGCTCTTCCTTCGGAAACTTGGCTGCGCCCCAATACGGTTTGCCGCCGCGCTCCTTCGGGATGATCCAGATCTGGTAGAGCGTCGTGGGTTCGTCTTCGAGATTGTACTCGGCGTGGGTGACGCCGGAGCCTGCGCTCATCACCTGCACATCGCCGGCTTCGGTGCGGCCTTTGTTGCCCATCGAGTCCTGGTGCGTGATCGCGCCGGTGCGGACATAGGTGATGATCTCCATGTCCGAGTGCGGGTGAGGCGGGAAGCCGGTCTTGGCCTTGATCGTGTCGTCATTCCAGACCCGGAGCGCACCCCAATGCACGCGTTCCGGGTCGTGGTAGCCGGAAAAGCTGAAATGGTAGCGCGCCGCGAGCCAATCGGCGTCGTGGCGGCCCAAACTGTCGAACGGACGTTTCTCAATCATGGAAAACCTCTTCGCCGGCTAATGTGGGCCATCGCAATTCGTCCTCAAGGCACACGCCTGACACCGCTCGGCGCTTGACGAAATCGTCGCGGCGGAGTGCAAGTGCCGCCAAAGGGGAGGACGTCCATGATCCGTGCATATCTCGCCGCTAGCGCCGCTTTGTTGCTCGTCGCCTGTGGCCAAGGCGCCGCGCCGACGACCGAAGAAGCACCCGCCGCGCCGCAAGGACTTTACGAGCAGGTGAACGCCATGAGCCCGGAAGAACAACCGGTGTTCGCCTATCAACAGCTTGCCGCCTACCAGACGGCGCATCCCGATGTTGTGAACCCGCCGTGCACGGCCGTTCGCGGCACCGAACGCATCAACGTCCCGGGCAACGTCGATCCAGAAAGCGTGTACGCCGCCCATACCGGCTCGGCCGTTTTCACCGTGCAGTGCGGCGCGCTGATCAGCGCCACGCGCATGGACTTCAACGAAAAGTGGCTGATCGCTTTCGCGCCGGGCGCGTCTGAACCGGCGGTTGTGCATTGCCTCGGCCCGAACGGTACGGACCGTTGCCCGCGTCAGGTGCCGACGGTTGAAATCGCGCCGACGCCGTAAGTCTATCAGTTCGTGCGGCGGAAACGGGCAAGGTCCGTTCCGCCAATATCGTAGAGCACGAGTTCGCCGTTCTCGATGCGGAAGCCGCGCGTCTCGTTCAGCACCGTCGTGAACGTGCTCTCCGTCTCCATCATGGGCGGCGGGCACATCATGCGGGTCAGTCCAATGCCGCTGAACTCGAGCCCTTGGTCGCTGGCGCTTACCGCGCCGAACCAGCGATTACAGCCGGCGTGGCCGGAGGCGCGATCCTGGGCGAACACGATCGTCGGCCGTGACGCGCCGTCCGCTTGGCTCAGCATGACCCACTCGCTGCCGGCGAGCGCGCCAAGCGGCGCCGCGCCGCTGCCGATGTCGCCATTTCCGTGGCTCGCACAGGCTGCGCTGAATAATAAGGCGATGAGAGCGGCGCGCTTCATTGAGGTTCTCCTGGCAGCTCGCTGTTGAACTCCGCGATCACGTTCTGGCCTGCGTCGAGCAAGACAAGGACATCGCGATCGTAATGGGCGTAGCGCGCCGCTTCTAGGACCGCGAGAAAGCTGCGCTCGGTCGCCATTTGCACACCGGCGCCGCAGTGCATTTCGGTGACGGCCACCATCCCGAACCGCAGCGCCTCGCCGTTCTGCGTGACGTCCGCCGTCCAGCGATTACACCCCGTGTGCCCCGAAGCGCGATTGCCTTCGAAATCCATGGTCGCGCCGTGCGGGTTAGCGTTGGTGTCGTCAATGCGGCGCCATTTCGTTCCGTTGAGATGGTTTTCGGTTTGGGCGGTCGGCGGGGCCGAGGCGACAGGGGTCTGCGCGCACCCGCCGAGCAGCAACAGAGCCAGGAGCGCAGAGCGCATCGATTCCTCCCTCAGACTGGATCGTACGGAAACACGGATGCGCTGGCGCCGACGTCAGTGTAGTTCGCCTTCATCGCTGGCAGCGCCTGCTCGATGAGCGTCTGCGGCGTCCAGCCTTCGAGGCGGCCGAGCGCGCGTATCGGGCGCGGTTGGTTGAAGAGAAACACTTCGTTGCCACGTACGGCAAAGATTTGCCCTGTGGTATCCTTGGCGCCGTCAGCGCAAAGCGCGACAGCCAGCTGCGCCACCTGATCGGCGCGCATGCCGTTCTTCATGCGCTCGACCCGCGCCGCGCTCGCTTCATCTTTGACGGGGATGGAGGCGATCATGCGCGTCCAGGCAAATGGCGCGATGATGTTGGAGCGCACGTTCTTGGAAAGACCTTCCATCGCAACAATCCGGGACAGGCCCATTACGCCGAGCTTCGCCGCAGCATAGTTGGCTTGGCCGATATTGCCGATCAGACCTGAGGTGGAGGTGAACAGAACGTAGGCGCCATCTTGCTGCTCCCGGAAATGCTCGATCGACGCGCGGGTGACGTTGAACGCGCCGTGCAGGTGAACGTCGATCACCGCTTTCCAATCCTCCGGCGGCATTTTGTGGAACATGCCGTCGCGCAGAATGCCGGCCGGATTGATCACGGCGTGGAGCCCGCCGAATTCCTTCTTCGCCTGTTCGAACATCGCGGCCACCGCATCGTAGTCGGCGACACTGTCGGAATTCGAGACCGCCTTGCCGCCAGCGGCGCGAATTTCTTTCGCGACCTCTTCGGCAGGCCCGGCCGAGCCGGCGTCATTGCCCTTCAGCCCGCCGCCCAGATCGTTCACAACCACGGCCGCGCCCTCGCGCCCCGCCAGCAACGCGCATTCCTTGCCAATCCCATTGCCCGCGCCAGTGACGACAACGACCTTCCCACTCAACACGCCCATGATGTCCTCCAAGCTTTTGACTTAGCGCGCGCGTGCGGCGGCTTCCAGCGCTTCCGCTTGACGCCGCGGCGTCTAGGATTTCTGCGTTTCCTGCACGGTGGCGACGGCGTCCTGCGCTTCGGGGGAGAGCTTCTCCGGCTCAAAGCCATCGGCCTTTGCCAACGCCGGAAACAGCTTCATCCACCACACCGAGGCGCCAATCGCCGCGACGCCGCCAATCGTCACCGCCAGCACCGGCCCAAATATCCGCGCCATCAAGCCGGCTTCGAAGTCGCCCAGTTCGTTCGAGGCCGAGATGAAAACGAAACTCACCGCCGAAACCCGCCCACGCATCGCGTCGGGTGTTGCGAGCTGGATCAGGCTCGAACGCACATAGACGGAGATCATGTCGACGCCGCCGGCGATCGCGAGCGCGACCGCGGTGAGCCACAGCCATTGCGAAAGCCCAAACACCACCGTGGCGATGCCAAACACGATCGTTGCGCCGAACATCCACATGCCGACGCGCCGCCGAAGCGGATTGAGTGCGAGCATGAGGGCGACAACAGCCGCGCCGACGCCAACGGCTGAGCGCAAGATGCCATTGCCCGCAGGTCCCGCGTCAAGAATGTCCCGCGCAAACACTGGCAGCAGCGCCACCGCGCCGGCGAGCAACACGACAACAAGATCGAGCGAGATCGCGCCCAGTACGATCTTGTTGCTCCACACATAGCGGAGCCCTTCGGCGATCATGCCGAGCGTGCGCGCGTCCTTCACCGGCTCCTGCGCCGGCGGCTTCAGCATGAACATCAGCCCCGCGGCGATCACCAACAGCACAAAAGCCGAAAGGTAGGGAACGACCGGCCCGAAGGCGTAGAGATTGCCGCCAATTGCAGGGCCAATAATGATCGAGGATTGGAACGCCAGCGAACTCCAGGCGATGCCTTGCGGCAGCTCCTCGCGCGGCAGCAGCATCGGCATGAGCGCGCTCGCCGCCGGCGGCAGGAAGGCGTTGATCATGCCGGCGCTGATTGCGGCAGCGAGGACGGCTGGAATGATGATGCTCGCCTCGCCGTGCGAGACCAGCGCCAGCCACAACAGGATCAGCGCTTTCGCGCCGATACAGGCCGACATGATCAGCCGGCGGTTGTAGCGATCCGCCGCCTGGCCGCCGAACAGCGAAAGCACCAAAAGCGGCAGAAATTGCGCGAGGCCGACGAGGCCAAGCATGAACGCGCCTTCCATGATAGACGAGCCTTGCGCGCGCGCCGCGTCATAGACCTGCCAGCCCATCACCGTTGCTTGCATCTGAACCGCGAGCGTCGCGAACGCCCGCGCCGCCCAGAACTGGGCGAACTGCCGGTGACGAAAAATGTCGAAGGAGGGAATGCGCAGGGCCAAGCGCCGCGCTTATGGACCCGCGCCGCCCTTGGCTGCAACCGTCGCGGTCGAGCGATTGACGCGGCCCCCAGCGCGCCCTAAGCGCGCGCCTCCATGGCTCACACGCTCACCGCCGAGAAACCCGAGCATCGCGACGCGATCGAGCGTGTGCTCTCGCGCGCCTTCGGCCCGGGCCGCTTTGCCAAGACCAGCGAGCGTGTCCGCGAACGCGGCGCCGAGGCTGAACCCGCACTCACGCGCGTGGCGCTGGACGAAGCGGGAGAGGTCGTTGGCGTTTGCCGCATCTGGCGCGTCGAGGCTGGCGCGCCCGTCTATTTCCTCGGGCCGCTCGCCGTCGATCCGAGCAAGCAATCCGCTGGCCTCGGGCTGGCTCTGGTGCACGAAGCAGTCGCCGCCTGCCGGGCGAGCGGCGGGAGCGGGATCATTCTGGTCGGGGCCGAGCCGTTCTTCCGTCCCGCTGGTTTCACAGTCGTGCCGAAGGGCCGTCTCGTGATGCCTGGCCCCGTCGATCCCGCGCGCTTCCTCTGGCTCGCGTTGCGGCCAGGCGGTTTGGATAGAGTCGAAGGCGAGATCACTGCGCCGAAGCGCTAGCCGTTTTCGCGCCGCCAGCCGAACATCAGCAGCGCCAAACCAATCAGCGCCCACAACCAACCCGGCCCAAGCGGCGATGCTGTCGCAGCACGCACCGTATAGGCGCCGTTGCGCTCAATCCCGATCCAATCGCCGCCACGTGCGTTCGCGCCGCGATCGACGCGCCGTACCTCAGGCAAGCGCCGCCCATCTTCACCCGTCATGAACACGCTGCCGCCGGTGGCGTTCGCGAACGGGCGCAAGATTTCTGGATTTGCGGCGAGGGCGCCTGCTTCGCGCGGATTGAGCGGGCCAACCGCCGCGAACGCGCGCAGGTTTCCGCTGCGCGCTTCATATAGGCCTTGCTCCGTCGCTGGCGCCGTGCCGCGATAGAGGCCGGGCGCCGCCTCATCGAGCCCGGCTTCCGAACGCTCGCCGCTCGGCGAGATGATCTCCACCGGACCCGGCGCACTGCCGAGCGTCGAGCGCTCGATCTCCAAGCCGCGCGGACCCGGATCGAGCGTCAGGCTATCGTCTTCCAGTTCCGGTTCTTGCATCAGCCAGTGCGCCGTGCGCCGCAGCAACTCGCCGTGCGGCCCCCCGCCATCGTAACCGCGCGCCCACAGCCACGGCTGATCCGACCACAATTGCGCAACCCGCCCGCGTCCCGCGCGATCAAGCACCAGCAGCGGGCGCCCATCCGCGCCGGCGAGCACGGTCTGTCCACTCGTTGCGCGCGCATCGATCTGCCGCGTCCAACGGCCCCACCGCTCCGGCGAAGGAATGCCGCGCACGACAGGATGGCGTTGGCCGAGTGTCGTCGGCGCCGGGCGATAGGGGCGCGAGATAATTTGCCCTGTCGGTTGCGACGGCAAAATGCCGGCAAGCGCCGTGCGATAAAGTCCGTCGAGCCCAGCTTCTTGATCGCCCGCCGTGATCAGCAGCGCGCCGCCTTGTTCGATGCGCCGTGCGATCGAAGAGAAATAGTACGCCTGCAAAATCCCGCGCTGTGGCGCGCGATCGAAGATGATGAGATCGAACTCGTCCAAGCGCCGCTCGAACAATTCTTCCGTCGGGAAGGGGATGAGCGCGAGTTCGTTGAGCGGTGTGAAATCCTGTTTGTCCGGTGGGCGCAGGATCGAGAAGTGCACCAGATCCACCGCCGGATCGGACTTCAGCAAATTCCGCCACACACGCGCGCCAGCGTGCGGTTCGCCTGTGATGAGCAAGACCCGCAGCCGGTCGCGTACGCCGTTCGCCGCGAACGCCGCGCGGTTGTTCGCCAGCGTGATCTCTTGCGGCCCCTCAGCTGCTTCCAGGATCACCATGTTCCGGCCGCGGTGCGCCAGGCGGATATCGACGGTGAATTCCCGGTTCGCGCGCACAGTTGTGTTCACGACGCGCTGCCCGTCGATCGTGACGCTCAGCGCCACCGGCGCATCGCCCGCTTCATCGAGCACGCGCCCGGTGATCCGCATAGGCTCGCCGACGATGCCGAACGTCGGCGCCGAGATCAGTTCCAAACGCCGATCGCCGCGATCCGGATCGCCGACGATCAGCACATGCGCCGGCCCAAGCTCGCGCAAACGGTTCGGCTCATCGGGCGGATCGGCCGCTTGCCCATCCGTGATCACCACGACACCGCCAATGCGATCGCGCGCCACATCGCTCAGCGCATCTTCGATGACGCTGGTGATCATCGTCCCGTCCGGCCCGCCGCGCGCTTCGCGCACGCGGACATCGAGCCCCGGTTCTTCCGAGAGACGTTGCGCCATCGCGTCCGCCGCTGCGCGTGCGGCCTCGCGCCGCCCGGCCAACGCTAAGCTTTCGCTCTGATCGACGACGATGAGCGCCACATCTTCCGCCGGCTCGCGCGTTTCGCGCACCCATTGCGGCTGCATCAAACCGAGAAACAGGAACGCCACACCAAGCGCACGTGTCACCGGTGCGCCGCCGCCGCGCCAGATGTAAACGCCGAGCGCAATCACCGAGATCACGCCAAGCGCGATCATCACGCCCCACGGCAGAGCCGGGTCAAAGCCGATGCGCGCGCCCGCTATCATCGCCGGTCATCGCCCATGCGTTCGAGCAGCGCCGGCACATGCACCTGATCGGCTTTGTAATTCCCGGTCAGCGCCACCATCACCAGGTTGACGCCGAAGCGCAGCGAAAGCTCACGCTGCCGGTCGCTCACGCCGGCTTGGCCTGACCAGGCAGATGCCCAATCGCCATCGCCAATGAAAATCGCGGCAACACCATCGCGCGAGGACGCGGCGGAAGAACTCTCCGCCCACAATTGCGCCGATTGCGAGCGGCCCGGAAAGCTGCGCAGCAGATAGAATGCGCGCGTCAGCACATGTTCCTGGTTCACTTGCTCCAGCGGCGGCACATCGAGGCCGGCCAGCATCGCTTGCGCAGGCCTTCCACGCTGCTGCGCGCCGGCATCGCGCGTATCGACGAGCAACAGGCCGCCAATCGCCAGATAGCGATCGACATTGCTCAGCGCCGCATCAGGCAAACGTCGCGGCGTTGGCGGGGCGGGCCAATAGATGAAGGGATAGGCAGAGAGATCGTCGCGCGCGAGATCGAGCGCGACGGGCGGGCCGGGTTCAACGGATGTGCGCGCTGTTAAAATGTCCGAAAGCGTCCGCAATCCCTGTTCGGAGGCGCGATCGATCCGCGAGTCGCCGGTGCGAACGTAAGCGAGCCGCAAAGTCTGCGTCGGGTCGTTGACATTCTGCGCATGCGCATCGCCGCCGAACGCAACAAGTGCGGCCAGGGCCATTGCCGCCGTGGCGCTCACACGGCGCGGCAGGCGAGGGAGCTTGCCGACAAGCAGCAGCGCGATCAGCAAATCGAGCGCCAACATCAGACCAGCCAAGCCAAACAGCCATCCAGCCAGCGGCCGTTCGATCACCGCGCCCAAGCCGGCGCGCGAAATGCCGCTCGGCAAGTGCAACGGTTGGAATGAATCGTCCGGCCGCACCGCGTCGATCGACGCTGAAACGCCTGCACGTTCGTACAAGCCCGGAGGCGTCGCGGGCGAGGGCTGCGCAATCGCGAACGCTTCCGGCGCTATCGGCTGCATGTCCGCCGGCGCCGGCGCAAGCGAGCCGTACCCGTCCAACAAACGCTGCGCCACGAACGGGCCGCCGGAGATTTCGCGTTCGCCCGCACCATCCGTCCGCGCCGCAAACGCCAAAGTTCGCCGCAGCACTTCAACGAAGAGACCAGAGAGCGGCACGTCAGACCATTCCGGCGTCGCGCTCACATGGAAGAGCACAATCAGTCCACGCCCGCGCGGCTGAGCAGTCACCAAAGGTGAATTGTCCGAAAGCGTCGCCCACACGCGCGCTTCTTCAAGCGAAGCAGGCTCCGCCAGAACCTGCCGTCGCACTTGCACGTCCGCCGGCGGCGCGACGCCCGCATAGGGTGAGTCCGCCGGAAACGCGCCGATGCCAAGCGGCGTCTCCCACGCCAGCGCGCTGCCAAGCGTGCGCGACCCAGGCCGCAACCGCACCGGCACGAAGTCATCGGCATCATTCGCCAGTCGCGGCCCCGCGAACCGCACCAGCAGCCCGCCACTCTCAAGCCATCTCTCAAGCGCCGCGCTATCTGTCGGCGCGACGCGCCCCGCGTCTGGCAAGATCAGCGCTTGCGCGCGTGCATCGATGAGTTGGGAAATGCTCCCACGCTGCAAGCTCGCATACGGCTGCAGCGCGCGATCGACGTAGAACAATTCTGAAAGCAGCGGCTGCCCCGCGCCACCCGGATCGACCAATCCGACAAACGGCCGCCCCGCGCCAGCCGGCAACAGTCGCACCGCGCCCGCGCTCTGTTCGCCAACGATCCGCACCCGCGCCGCACGCGCTGCAATCTCCGGCGGCAAATCGATCCGTGCGCTCGCCGTCAGCGCATCTCCTTCAAACTGCAACTCCGCCGCGCCGAGCGAACGGCCCTCCGCCGTCTCCGCCGTTACCGCGCCAACCGCAGAGCCGTTCGCCGCCCGCCGTGCTTCAACAACAACGCCCTGCGGCGTCACCGAACCCGAGACGATCCCGCGCGCAGTCTGCGACGGGATGCGCGCGGTCACCGGGCCGCGCCGCTGCAACTCCGCCGCTAGCGCTTCCGCGCCCGCATCGTTCAACCCATCCGTGATCCAAACGATGCGATCGAAATTACCTTCCGTCTGCGCTAAGCGCGTTGCCGCATCTGCGCGATCAGGCCGCCAAGGCTGCGGTTCCAAACGTTGCACGCGCGACTTCGCATCCGCCGCCGTCAGCGCTTCGCCAGGATCGCGCGGGCGTGTGCTCGGCGCGGTGAAGAGCATAAAGATCGGCGCGCGCGCGCGCTCCGCCTGCGCGATCGCCGCACTCGCCGCGTTGCGCACTTCGCTCCACGCCGGCGCAGACGTCCAACCGTCATCGATAACGATCAAGGTCCGCCCACCCAGCGTGCTCTCACTCGCTTGCGGCGCTAAGCTCGGCCGCGCGAACGCCAGGATCAGCAGCGCCGCCGCCAGCATCCGAAACAGCACCAGCCACCACGGCGCCCGCTCGCGGCTTTGATCGTCCGTGCGCAAGCCTTCGAGCAAACGCGCCGGCGGAAACTGTTCGCGCTGCGGCGGTGGCGGCGTCGCCCGCATGATGAAGAAAAGCGCCGGCAACGCCAGCAAAGCCAGCAACGCGCCCGGCGCTCCAAACAGAAACGGCCCGAAGCTCATGTGAGCCGCGCTCTATTTCCCCTCCCCGCGAGGGGAGGGGGCAGGGGGTGGGGAGGAGCGCGACGTTTGAAGTTTTGCCGATAGCGCGGGTGTCGGATGAGCGGAGCATCACCCCGCCCCCTAACCCCCTCCTCTCGAGAGGAGGGGGAACGCCAAGATCTAAGCGCACTCAAGCGAACCGCTCCGACACGAGAGCAATCAGCAAAGCAAGCGCCGGCGCCGCGCTATGATCGGTGCGATGCAGGAGAGCAGGGAAGCCAAAGTTCGCGCCCGCTTGCCGGATTGCACGCCGGTGCGTCTCCAGCCGCTCCGCATAAAGCTCCCGCACGTTTTCGGGCCGCCCGATCAGCGTCTCACTACGCCGCCCCGGCTCCAGAAACAGCGTCCGCCCGCGGAACGGAAAATCCTCTTCCGCCGGATCGGCCACCATCACCAGCGCGCCACTCGCGCCCGCATCCGCCGCCGCGCTCAAGCGCGATCGCCACGTCTCCACCGGCGCGTAAAAGTCAGAAAAGAAAATCACACAACTGCGCGCCGGCGCGTCCGCATCTTTCTGCGGCGTCAGGAAATCATGCGCCAACCGGTCCACCGCACGCGGCCCCGTCCGCGGCGCGCGGCCAAGCATACCCACGCGCTCGCCGCCACGGTTCAGCAACGTCGCCAGCGCCAGCGCAA
>CALBST010000161.1 GCA_937967425.1 uncultured Caulobacteraceae bacterium | reverse complement strand
CCGCCACACGCATCATCAACGAAGTGCGCGGCGTGAACCGGGTGGTTTATGACGTGACGAGTAAGCCGCCGGGGACGATTGAGTGGGAATGATTCAGGGCATTTCGCTGCGTTTCGACAACAATCGAAAAAGTGCGATTTCTCCCTGATTTATAAGCAAAAATCGTTCAACTACATTCGGCGACTCGCGAGGGCCGCCGTTTTCATTTGACGGTATCGCTGACGGTCCGCCTCACGTTGCCCAATTGACCTTTGCTGCATACCGTCAGCCGAAATTGAGCCGTGACGGTATGTCGAACGATGAAAACGCTAGTGCATTCAACAGCGTGTGCTTTCGTCGGTATCGAAAAATGCGTGACGGTATTTCGTTTGGAGGTATTTCGTCGTGCTGACCGATGCTGCGCTTAAGTCTCTGAAGTCACGAGGTAAGTCGTATAAAGTCTCAGATCGCGACGGCATGTACGTCGTCGTCTCTCCTATCGGTGGGATCGTGTTTCGGCTCGATTATCGCCTGCACGGACGACGTGAAACCCTGACGATCGGCAAGTATGGCCGTGACGGTATTTCTCTGGCGGAAGCCCGCGAGGAGTGCATTAAAGCGCGAAAGACCGTCAAAGCTGGTTTGTCACCGGCCCAGGAAAAACAGCGCGACAAACGCAGGCTGAAGGAAGCCAACAGCTTTGGCGAGTTCGCCGAACGCTGGTTTGAAGAAGCTGTGATGGCCGACAGCACCACGGCCATGCGTCGCTCGATATACGACCGCGATCTCGAGCGGCCGTGGAAGAACCGCTTGTTGAGCGAGATTACGCCGAACGATCTCCGCGCACTTTGTCAGCGCATCAAGGATCGAGGGGCGCCGGCAACCGCGGTGCATGTTCGCGATATCACCAAGCAGATATTCTCGTTTGCGATCCTGCACGGTGAGAAAGTCGCCAACCCGGCCGACGAAGTAGGGCCGGCATCGATCGCGACGTTCGTGCCCAAGGATCGTTCGCTGTCGGCGGGTGAAATCCGCATCATGCTGCGGCTGTTGGAGCAGGTGGCGACGCTTCCAACCATTCGGCTCGGCCTCAAGCTCATTCTGCTCACGATGGTTCGAAAGAGCGAATTGCAGGATGCCGTGTGGGATGAGGTCGATTTCGAGAACGCCGTGTGGTCGATCCCCAAAGAACGGATGAAGCGGCGCAATCCGCACAATGTATATCTGTCCCAACAGGCGCTCGACATTTTCATTGCCCTGAAGACCTGCGCCGGGAACTCGCAATACGTGCTGCCGTCTCGATACGACGCCGATGCGCCGATGTCGCGGGCAACGTTCAACCGCGTGACGACGTCAATCGCCCAACTCGCTAGCAAGGAGGAACTCGCGCTATCGCCCTTCACCGTGCACGATCTCAGACGCACCGGCTCGACGCAGCTCAATGAACTCGGGTTCAATCGCGACTGGATCGAGAAGTGTCTGGCGCACGAAGAGGGCCGTTCGTCTCGTGGCGTCTACAACAAGGCGGAATACGAACCACAGCGTCGTCACATGCTGCAGGAGTGGGCCAACGTCGTCGATGCGTGGTCGCTCGGAGAGCGCTACGCCGTGACGCTCGCGCCACCGGCGCCCGTGATCGCATTCGAGCGCGGCTCAGAGTCTTAATTGTTCCTTAAGCGGTTAATTGCAGGTTAGGAACGTCTTCCCTTGGAGACCCCCACCATACCCAACGCCTTCGAGCGGACCCGCAAGGGTCCGCTTATTTTCCGCGTGGGATCGCTCGCTCGGTTTTCACCGGCCGCACTTTACGCTTCGCGACATTTGGAAAGGCGACATCGGGGTTCTTTTCGGCGCGTCGGTCGCGAAGCCATTGCTGAACCTCACCCAGATCCCAAACAGCGCATCGCGCTGTGAGGTAGAACCGACGTGGAAATTGTCCGCGCTGCTCCATTTCGTAGATCGTTGTGTCGGCGAGGGGCACGAGTTCTCGCAATTGCTCGCGCCGGATCGGACGACATTCGGTTTCAACACTGCTCGTGTGGGCCATGTCGCTCACCAATCGAAGTCGAAGGACCGCGATACTAGCGGATCCCCGATTGAACGCTTCAGCGTTCTCCCCGTCGTCGCCAAGGTTGGAGCAATGCGCCTCGTAGCTGGTAAGCGGGGAATTGGCGGGATCGTGCGGGAAACTGTGGACGGGCCTTCATCGCGCGCCGGGAGACATCCCTAGCGGCGGCGCTTTCGCTGTCTGACACCGTCCTGGCGCACCCGCGCACAGTCTTGCAAATTATCCCGAAACGAGTATATACCGGAACGGATATAAAATGGCGCGCAAAACGGACCCGTTTGAGAGGCCGGTCGATTGGATAGGATCGTCAAAGAAGGACTTCATGGATTTTCCGCGTCCGGTCCAGCGCGACATGGGGTACGCACTCGGACTGGCGCAGTTGGGTGGAACACATCCTTCAGCGAAAGCCTGGACAGGCTAAGGATCGGGCGTTCTGGAGTTGGTAGAAGATCACGACGGCGACACATATCGCGCGGTGTATTTGGTTCGATTTCGGGAGGTCATTTATGTCCTCCATGCGTTCAAGAAAAAATCCACCAGGGGCATCAAGACGCCCAAGCCAGACGTTGAACTCGTCGCCAGCAGATTGAAGTTGGCGCAGGAAGACCACAAGACCCGTTACGGGAAGAGAGGCAAAAGTGAGTGAGAAGAAGATCTCTCGAGGAAGCAAAAACGTTTTTGCCGACCTTGGCTTTGCCGATGCCGAGGAGATGCAGACGAAGGTGCGCCTAGCGCACGCAATCAATGGCATCCTCGAAGAACGGCGTCTGACGCAAGCTAAGGCGGCGAGTTTGTTGGATGTCGCGCAGCCGAAAATTTCGGCTCTGTCGAACTACAAGCTTGAAGGCTTTTCCGTCGAGCGTCTCATGACTTATCTGACTGCACTCGATCGGGACGTAAAAATCATCATCAAGAAGAAGCCGTCGTCCCGATCGAATGCTCGCATCAGTGTGGAGGCCGCTTAAGCCTGAGCCCACACCTGATTCAGAATCTGGGCTGCCAGCGATGCCTTGTTCTCAGGCAAAAATCGCCCGTAGTGCTTCGCGACGATATCTGGCGTGTCCTGAATAGCGTAGCTTGCCTGCTCAAATGATCCGGTCTGCTTGAGGATATGCGTCGCCAGAACATCACGCACATTGTGCGGGCCATGCGGCAGCAGACCTCTAATGGCGCCGCGGTTCGTATAGGGGTTGTAGACGCCGAAGCGTTGGATTGTCAGCCGCCAAGCTTCATAGAAGGTCGTCTGGTTGTACGCCGCGTCGGCGCTCGAACGTTTCACGGATTTGATGAAGAAGGCGCCGGGGTCGCGTGCATTGCCCAAGAGTAGCGCGCGATCTCGATCGAGGTATGTGTCGATGTAGCCATAAAGCCCATCGAGGTCGGGAAGCAGCAGGCGGAAAGGTTGTCCCGAGAAGAAGCTCGAATGAGCATTCTTGAACGCCTTCGCCGGAATGAGCACTTCCCAGGCTTCGTGTCGATCGGACCAGCGCAGCTCTCCGCACAGCCGATCTTCTAGTTGCCGCTCGGTCGAAGCGCCTTCACCGCGCCGGCGCACCAGCAATTGGCGGAGATTCTTTTGGCGCAGGCCGAGGTGCAGGCCAAGACGAAGCATGAGCAAGGAGCGCAGACATTCCGCGCTAGCCTTGGGATAGAGCGATCGCCGGGGCATAAGCCGAACGATCTCATGCGTAATCTTCCTGTATTCAGCGAGCGGACTGGGTGCTTCGAGTATTGGAAGCACCGCCTCGAACGGATCGCGATGCACGCGGGCCACGCGTTGTATTTCCTTGGCGCGACGGAGTGTGTGGGCGTGGGTTCGGGCGCATAGCGCGCGCCAATCCGATTGCGCGTCTGCGATATCGGCCTCGCTCACAAGGCCGGGTGCAGGTTTTAGCGCTGACGCGAGGTCCGGTGTCTGGGTCAGCCAACCGGTCTCTGGTGCAGTGAGCGCGTTGGCGACGCTCAGCATGTCGATCTCCCATGCCGTATAGAAACCTCGTCGTCGCTCGCGCCATTCGACGTACCAGTCCCAGATTTGCGGAAAGGCGAGGAGCGCAATACGCAACTCAGTCATCGGCAAGCCGAAGCCTTGAACGGCGCCGCGCGGCGAGGCGCTCAGGGCGCCGAACATAAGTCCGAGATGCTCTATCTTTTGTGCTGCCGTTTCTGGTCCCCAAACGCCGCGCCGCATGTAGCCGGGCGGCGCCAAGGTTGCGGTCTTGAAGCGGATCAGTCGACGCATCTCGTCGGCGAGCTCGGGCGGCGCTTCAAGGCGTCCGGGCCTGAGCTCGGGATCGGCGCACCCTTCAGTGTGCAGACGGTCTTCGTCTTCGGTGGCGACGGGACAGGCAAGGCCGCGGAATCGAATGGCGTAGCGATGTCTCAGCGCAGCCGCCTGATAGCGCCGATAGTCGGTGGCGCCTGAGATGACTTTTTCTTGCACCCAAGAGAGGATCGCATCTTGCGCGGCGCGCGGGCGGCTCTCGAAATCGTTCGGAAGGTGCCAGGCGAGTCGCCTTTGTTCCGAGGATGTCAGCCGCTTCAGCGCCGGGCGCGCGGTCGCGCGCGACTTGTGCGGGAGCTTTCGGGCGAAATAGCCCCCTTCGAGGCCGTATCGTTCTTCGATCCGCTGTAGATAAGTAAAGCTGTCTTTGGTGCGCGGAGACTTACTGCCGTTACGCCAAGTAACGATTGTCGACGGCTCGAGCCGATCACCTGCTCGCGTGATTGCGCGCCATAATACGTGCGCGCTTTCGCGGTGGCGCTGCATGTGGAGCCGAAGTGCTTCCGAAAAGTTGGGTGGGTCGGTCCACGCGTCGAAGAGAAGCGGGGCCGGCTTGACAGGCCTCAACCTGCAGCGCTCCAGCCGCCGCGCATGTTTCGACTGTGTCTTCGCGCCGGCATTTTTCTTG
>CALBST010000160.1 GCA_937967425.1 uncultured Caulobacteraceae bacterium | reverse complement strand
GCCGCCCCGCTCCATGGCGATCTCGATCAATCGCTGCGCATGAAAACGCTCGACCGCTTCCGCACCAATGATCTGCAATATCTGGTGGCCTCAGACGTCGCCGCGCGCGGTCTTGACATTCCCGACGTCAGCCACGTCTTCAATTACGAGCCGCCACGCCACGCCGAAGACTACGTCCACCGCATCGGCCGCACCGGCCGTGCCGGCCGCCTCGGCGCATCGTTCACGCTCGTGGGCCCTGGCGACAAAAAGAGCTGGGAAGCGATCGAAAAGCTCACCGGTAAGACGATCGAGAAAGCCGAGATCGAAGGCCTCCCCGAAGCCGCGCTTGGCGATCCGCGTGACAGCGGCGGCCGCGGGCGTCGCGCCGAGGAACTCAAGAAAGAGCACGCGCGCCGCCTCTCAGAGAAGAAGCAGAAATATGTGAAGCGCGACGAAGATCGCCCGACTGCGTCCACCGAACCGATTCAGCGTAGCGACGGCAATGCGGAGCCAAAGCGCGAAGACCGTCCGCGCCGCAGCGATCGCCCGCGTAGCGAGGAACGCCGCCCGCAGCGCGAAGACAACGGCCCCGCCGTCACCGGCTTCGGCGACAGCACGCCGGCGTTTCTGCGGCCGAAGAAGTAGAGACCCGCACTATCGCGAGCCCTGAGCCGTCGCAGGGAGGACGCAGCGCGCCCACCGGCCTTCGACAAGCTCAGGCCTCGATTCTGATCAAGGCTTCAGCCGCGCCGCCATCTGCTTGCGGAAGGCTGCGCCATACGGCGGGCGCAGCATCGCCAACAGTTCTGACGAAATCTGGCGATAGATCGCCTTCTCGTGGCTGAACTCAATGAAGCCGCGATGGCCGTGATAGGCGCCCATGCCGGATGGGCCGACACCGCCGAACGGCAGCTCATCCATGGCGAAGTGGAAGATCACGTCATTGATCGTCACGCCGCCCGAGTGCGTGCGCTCAAGCAGCGCTTCGCTTTCGGCGCTGTCTTCACCGAAATAGTAGAGCGCCAATGGTCGTGGCCGCGCATTGATTTCGGAGATGGCCGCATCAACAGACTCCACCGTTCGCACCGGCAATACGGGACCGAAGATTTCCTCCTTCATCACCTGCATATCGTCCGTCGCGTTCAAGATGATCGTGGGCGGGATTTTGCGGTGCTCTTGCTGGCTGAAATCCTCGTTGGCGGGATTGATGGTGACGATCTCGCCGCCCTTGGCCTTCGCGTCGGCGATCAAACCAGAGATGCGATCATAGTGACGCTGATTGATGATCGAGGTGTAATCGGCGTTGTCCTTCAGCGTCGGGTACATCTTCGCGACCGCCGCTTTCGAAGCCGCCACAAACTCGGGCACGCTTTCCTTTGGCGCCAACACATAGTCCGGCGCCAAGCAGATTTGGCCGGCGTTCATCGTCTTGCCGGTCATCACGCGCGCCGCAGTCTTGGTCAAATCAGCGCTCTTACCGATAATGACCGGCGACTTGCCGCCCAGTTCCAACGTGACTGGCACCAGATTGTCAGCCGCTGCGCGCATTACGTGACGCCCGACATTCGTCGCGCCGGTGAAGATCAGATGATCGAATGCGAGCCCGGCAAATGCGGCGCCCACGTCCGGCCCGCCTTGGATCACGGCGAGTTCGTCTTCATCGAAATAGAGATCGATCGTCTGCGCCATGAGCGCTGACACCGCCGGCGTGAACTCGGACGGTTTGAGCATAACCCGATTGCCTGCGGCGAACGCCCCGGCGATCGCATCGAACGCAAGCGACACCGGAAAATTCCACGGCGAGATCACGCCGACGACGCCTTTGGGCTGGTAACGCACTTCGGCGCGCGCGCCAAAAAGTCCCAGCGCGGCCGGAGTCACGCCACGCTTCTGCGGCGCCATCCACTTCTCAAGATTTGCGCGCGCCTGCTTGAGCGGTCCTATCGCTCCCGAAATATCCGTGAACAGCGACATGTCCCGTGAGCGGGCGCCAAAGTCCTCGTTCAACGCATCCAGAAACTCATCCTTGTGGGCCAGCACCAGATTGATCGCGCGCGTCAGCCTGTCCTTGCGCAATCTCGCGTCCGGCGGGCCCTTGCTCGTCTGCAGCCGCTTCTGCAGCTCCAGAATCGCGACCATTTTGGATTTGGTCTCTTCGATCGACGGCTGAACGGGCCGGTTCATTTCGCGCCTCCCAAGGCCTTTGGCTTATGTCTACCGCTTACCGTGGACGTAAGCGCAACTACTCATTTTTTATCGATGGTGAGCGGCATTTACCACTCGTCCATATCCTGCCCGCTAGCGTCGCTGAGATTGCAGATTCTGCGGGTTTTGCGTGACTGACCAAGATATCCTGATGCAGGGCCCCGGCGGCGCTAATGTCGCTTTGGAGACGCTCGATCTCATGCGCCTTCACGGGGTGCCGCCCACCAGCGCAAATTATGAGGTCTGGTTGGCCTATCGGCTCGGGCGCAATCAGCAGCTGCGCGAGGCCATCGATTCTCGGATCGGCGCGGGCACTGTTTTTACCGCGGAGGAGAACGCACAGCTCCACGAACAATTCTTCACCGGCCTCGGCGCTTCAGCCCAAATCGTGCTGGCTGGTGAAAAGATCGCCCGCGACCTCGGGCATGTTGTCTCGTTCCTCAGGGAAGCTGAGAGCAAGAGTGGCGATTACGGGCGCACACTCGAAAGCGCCGCGACCGATTTGAACAAGGGGCTTGGCCCCGAACAAATTCGTCAGATCGTATCGAGCCTCGCGGCGGCGACGCTCGACATGGCCAATCACAATCAGACCCTCAACGAGCAGCTGAAGAAGTCGACGGCGGAAATCGACACGCTGCGCTCAAGCCTCGAATCCGTGCGCATGGAGTCGCTGACCGACAGCCTGACCGGCCTCGCCAACCGCAGGATGTTCGACGAAACGCTGCGTATGCGCATCGAAGAAGCCAAGGCGCAGCGCACCGAGCTTTCGCTGCTTCTGTGCGACATCGATTATTTCAAGCGCTTCAACGACACCTGGGGCCATCACACCGGCGATCAGATTCTCCGCTTCCTGGCGAGTGCCCTGCAGGCGCATGCACGGCCAGACTTCCTCGTCGCCCGTTACGGTGGCGAAGAGTTTGCCGTGATTATGCCGCGCATGAGCGCACGCGTCGCGCAGCAGACGGCCGAAGCGCTGCGTGAGGCCATTCAGGCGAAGCGCCTACGCCGCCGCTCGACGAATGAGGATCTGGGACAAGTGACGGTGTCCATCGGCATCGCGCGCCTTCAATCAGGCGACACGCCAGCGGGCCTCGTCGAGCGCGCGGACGCCTGCCTCTACGCTTCGAAGCGCAACGGCCGCAATCAAACGACCACGGACGCAACGCCGGTGCTTTACGTCGCTTAGGCTGACGTTCCGGCAGCGTATCCCCGGCCCCACGACTTCGTTTAGACTGCTCTCAGCGCTCAGGCGTGGGAGAGAATAATGGCTAAAGCCAAGTATGAACTTCAGGACGGCGTCGCGCTCATCACCCTGTCCGATCCGGCGACGCTGAACGCGATCTCCGTCGAAATGACGGAAGAGTTGAACGTCCTTTTTGATCGCGCTTCCAGCGAGGCGCGCTGCATCATCTTGACAGGCGAAGGTCGCGGCTTTTCGTCCGGCGCCAACCTCGCCAGCGGCGCACCGCCCCTCGCCGATGATGGCCAACCCGATCTCGGCGCGCGTCTCGAGCAAACCTTCAATCCATTCGTGAAGAAGCTGCGCGATCTGCCAATCCCGTACGTCACCGCGGTGAACGGCGCCGCAGCCGGCATTGGCTGCTCGTTCGCGTTGCTGGGCGATCTGATTGTTGCGGGCGAGAGCGCCTACTTCCTCCAAGCCTTCCGCCGCATCGGCCTCGTGCCGGATGGCAGCGCCACCTATCACCTGCCGCGCATGATCGGCCGCGCCCGCGCCATGGAGATGATGCTGCTGGGCGAACGTATTCCGGCCAAGCAAGCTTATGAATGGGGCCTCATTAACCGTTGCGTGCCGGATTCCGAATTGTTGCCGACGGCCAAGACGCTCGCCCTCGAACTCGCCAACGGCCCCACGAAAACACTCGGCATGATCCGCCGGCTCGCTTGGGCGTCGTTGGACAATTCCTGGGAGGAGCAAGTTCACGCCGAACGTCAGGCGCAGAAACTCGCCGGCCGCACCGAGGATTTTCGCGAGGGCGTGCAAGCTTTCTTTCAGAAGCGTCCTGCAAACTTCAAAGGCGCTTAACCGCGTTCTGTTAAGCTCATGCCATGCAAGAGATTGCGTGGCTTCTGGAGCCGATCCGCATCTGGCTCGAAGGCGGAACCTGGGCGGAGATCAAGGCTTCGCAAGGGTTTATCGCGCTTGCCGTCCTCTCCGCCGTGCTTGTCCCCTCGTCGCTCATCGCGGTTGGCATTGGCACGACAGAATGGCGGGAAACGCCATTGGCCCTGTGGTTTGGCGTCAATCCGGCGGACCCGAACGAGGGCTGGGCCGAACGCGCCCGCGATCTCGACAAGGACGGGACGCCAGACTTCTAGCGCTTAGTCTTTCTCGGCTTCTTCGCCGCGGCTTTGGCCTTGGCGAACGCTAGCGCTTTGCGGCCCCACACCGCCGCTTCTTCGGGATCATCTAGCGCGCTGTCCGGTAGACGCCAGTAACCGAGATCGAGCTTCTCACCGGCGCGCGGCCCACTCTGCGGCTCCCACACGAACGGCCCGCAGCCCTCAGCGCCAAGCTCAGCCTTCAGCGCGTCATCGACCTTTAAGTAGATCGTGTCGTCCGCCAGCAGCAGAAACATAACGCCATCAGCATAGCCGCCGGCGCCGCCGAACATGCGTTTGATTTGAACGGGGCCGACGCCGGCGAACAGCTCCTTCACGAACTCGTGGAAGCTGTCGCCCGCCACCTCTACGCCTCGGCTTTCGCCGGCACGATGGTTACGCTCTCGCCGCAACCGCATGCATCAGTCTGGTTGGGATTGCGGAATACGAACTTCGAGGAGAGGCGCGTGGTCTCGTAGTCGATCTCAGAGCCGAGCAAGAACAGCACCGCGTCAGCCGCCACCAGGATCTTCACGTCCTTATCCTCGACCAGTTCGTCGAACGGCGCTGGCTCAGCGGCATAGTCGAGCGTGTATTCCATGCCCGCGCAACCGCCATTGACGACGCCGACGCGCAGATAAGGTTTGTCGCTCTTCGCCACGATGTCCTTGACCCGCGCGGCGGCGGCCTCAGTGAGCGTCACGATCTTTGGTCTCGGTCTACGCGTCATGGCCTACAACATGTTCAGTTCGAGCTTGGCTTCATCACTCATGCGCGCCGTCGTCCACGGCGGATCGAACGTCAGATTGACTTTCGCGCCAGTCACGCCGCGCACTTTGCGCGCCGCCGCTTCCACCCATCCCGGCATTTCGCCAGCGACCGGGCAGCCCGGCGCGGTCAACGTCATCTCGATATCGACAAAGCCTTCATCGTTGATGTCGACCTTATAGATGAGCCCGAGCTCATAGATATCAACCGGGATTTCCGGGTCGAATACGGTCTTGAACTGCGCCACCAGGTCATCGGTGATGCGGTCAAGTTCTGCCTTCGGCAGAGCGCTCGGTGGGGAAACGGAACCGTCCATCATCCTCTAACTCAGAAGCTTCCGCGCCTTGTGCAAGGCCTCGACCAACGCATCGACGTCTTCAAGCCGATTATAGCACGCAAAACTCGCCCGCGCCGTGGCGGTAACGCCCAGGCGCTGCATCAAGGGTTGCGCGCAGTGATGCCCGGCGCGGATCGCGACGCCCTGGCGATCCAAGATCTGCGCGATGTCGTGCGGATGAGCGCCCTCCACCGAGAACGCGACAATGGCGCCCTTGTCCGGCGCGGCGCCGTGGAGCTTCACCCAGTTGAGTTCACGCAACGCCGCCATCGTCCGATCGCGGAGCGCGGCTTCGTGCGCTTCGACGGCGCCGCGATCCTGAGAGCTGAGCCAATCGATCGCCGCCTTGAGGCCGATCGCCTCGATGATCGGCGGCGTGCCCGCCTCGAACCGATGCGGCGGCTCGTTGTACGTCACCCGCTCGCGCTCGACGATGTCGATCATCTCGCCGCCGCCTTCGAACGGCGCCATCGCCGCCAGCAGATCGCGCTTGCCGTAGAGCACGCCGATGCCCGTCGGCCCATAAAGCTTGTGGCCGGTAAAGGCATAGAAGTCGGCATCAATTGCCTGCACGTCCACGCGCCCATGCACCGTCGCCTGGCAACCATCGAACAGCACTTTCACGCCTTTAGCATGCGCGATGCGTGCGACCTCAGCAGCTGGCGTCTTGGCGCCGAGTACGTTCGACATATGCGTGATCGCGACCAGCTTGGTGCGCGGACCGATCAAAGCATCCAGCGCCGCCAAATCGATGCCGCCATCGTCATCGATATCGAGCCACTTAAGCACAGCGCCCTTGCGCTCGCGCAGGAAGTGCCAGGGCACGATGTTGGAGTGGTGCTCCATCACCGAAAGCACGATCTCATCGCCGGGCTTCACATCGAGGCCGGCGGCGACAATGTTGATCGCTTGCGTCCCGCCCTTGGTGAAAATGATACTGTCGGTAGTCGGCGCATTGATAAAGCGCGCCACCGTAGAGCGCGCCGCCTCAAACGCCTCAGTCGTCTCGTTCGCCAGCGTATGCAAGCCGCGGTGAACGTTGGCGTAGGCGCCGCGCATTTGCGCCGCCATCGCCTCGATCACCGCCTCCGGCTTCTGCGCGCTGGCGGCACTATCGAGATAGACCAAGGCGCGATCGTTGACCGTTCGCCCAAGGATGGCGAACTGCGCGCGGACGGCGTCCACATCGAACGGGCGGACCAGCGGCGCATTCATGAGGACGCTCCCGCCAACCAGTTGCGGATAGACGCCGTAAGCTCATCGCGAAGCGCTTCCGATATTCCCTCCGGAATCGTTTCCGTCAGAAACGCCTCAATTAACAACGCCCGCGCTTCCGCCTCCGGAATCCCGCGCGAGCGCATATAGAAGAGCGCGCGCTCATCCAATCCACCGGCCGTATTGCCGTGCGCGCACTGCACGTCATCGGCATAGATCATCAGTTCCGGCTTCGCGAAGATTTCGGCGCCGTCTTCAAGCAACAGCCCTTGGTGGTGCTGGCGCGCGTCCGTCTTCTGCGCAGCGCGCTCGACGACGATCTTGCCTTGGAACACACCTCGCCCGCCCTT
>CALBST010000159.1 GCA_937967425.1 uncultured Caulobacteraceae bacterium | reverse complement strand
AAGCGCAGCTCAACGACAATCTCGCGGCGACGAGTGTCGAGCTTTCGAGCGATGACCTGAAGCGTCTCGATGATGTTTCGAAGCTGAAGCCGGAGTATCCGGGCTGGATGCTGGAGCGCCAAGGCGGCGAGCGAACACGCGGGTTGAGCTAGCTCTACGGCCTCCATCGAGGTAGCGCGCAGAAGAAAGCGGCGGCGCTCTTGTCCAGCGCCGCCGCCCCTGCGTGCGTCCCCTTAAGCGTTTCCGCTCACCGGTGCACGATCTTGACCTCGTAGTCGCCGGTCGAGTTGGAGAGACCGCTGACCTGGATGAGGAAGTCGCCAGAGTTTTCCGGGCGGAAGCGCAGGCGCGCATCCAAGCCGGGGCCGCTATCGTCGTCGGAGGCCACGCGCGTGCCGCCATCCCGGATCATCGCCGCGTCTGGTCCTTCGCCGTGATGGTGATCCATCATCATTTCCTGGATCAGGGCGACGAACGGATCGGCGAGAGGCGTCGCGCCTCTGCCGTTGACCTGAATCTCGTAATTGACCCCAGCCTCAAGCGTGACGCGGTAGACATCGAGATCGCCTGCCATTTCGATGCGGCTGACGCGGCTGTCGTCGTTCGCGTCGAGCAGTTCGTCAGTGTAGGCGTGGCCCGGCACATCCGTATCGACGGCGCGCAGCGCATAGCGGCCGGTGCTTTCGCCATCGAAGGACGAGACCGCCGCGAAGTGAGTGCCGCCCGTCGGCGAGGCAAAGTAAAGATACGAATTCAAGCCGCGGCCGCCATCGTCGTCCGCCGCCACTTGCGTGCCGGTGGAATCGTAGAGCGTCAGCATCGGATCCGCGAGCCCGTCCGGCTCGAGGCCTTCCAGATTGAAGCGATAGGGGCGGCCTTCGACCAACTCGATCGCAAACCAGTCCACATCGCCCGCCGCGCCGACAAAGCTCATGCGCGCATCGCCGTTGGCGACCAATGCTTCGGCGGTGTCGTAGCTGTTGCCGATTTCGCCGGCGGTGACGTTGAGAGCGTAGCGGCCCGCAGCGTCCTCGGTGAAGCCGCGCGCTTCAATGAAGTATGTGCCGGCCGCGGCGGCCTGATATTCGAGCCAAGCATTGAGGCCGTCGCCGCCGTCGTCATCACGCGCGACTTCTGCGCCATCCGGACCGTAAAGAACGAGATAGGGGTCGCCGATGCTGTCCGGCGTGCCCGTCGCGGTCATCGAGACGCGGACGCCTTGGCCTTCAGCAAGCGTGATGCTGTACCAGTCGCGATCGCCCGCGGGCGCAAGAACGCCCTCGCGATAATCGCCTTCGGCACTGAGGCCGACATCGGTGCTGGCGTCGGCGGGGATGTCGCCTTCGCGTGCGCTGAGCGTGTAGCCGCCGGTGGCGTCGCCGGTGAAGGATGTCGCCTCGACGAAATAGTTGCCGGTGCTCGGCGCCGTGAACTCGAGGTAGGAGTTGAGGCCATCGCCACCGTCATCGTCCATCGCCACTTCCTGGCCGCGCGAGTCGCGCAGGCGGATCAGCGGGTCACCGATCGGATCATCGCCGGAGCTGTCGAGCGCGAAGCGGTAGGACTGACCCTCTGTGAGGCGGATACGATACCAATCGGTGTCGCTCGGGAAATCGAGCGTGCCGTTGACGGTTTGGCCGGCATTGATGCGCCCGCGCGTCGACGTTGAATTGGCGATATTGTCAGTAGGCAGGCGCTCGGAGGTGATGTTGAGCGCGTAGCGGCCAGTGTAGCTGTCGCCATAGCCGCGGGCTTCGATGAACACGTCGCCATTGGCGGCGGGGATGAACTCAAGCGCCGAATTCAGTGAGCCGTCGCTGTCATCATTGAATGCGAGTTCGTTGCCCTCACCATCGACAACGCGGAGCAGCGGATCGCCGAGGCCGCCTTCGCCCGCGCCTTGAAGCGTGATGCGATAGCGGTTTCCGGTTCGCGCGGCAAAGCGATACCAATCGACATCGCCTTCATATTCGATATTGCCGGTGGTGGTGCGGCCGGCTGCTGCACGCGAACGCGTGCTGCTATCATTGCCGGCGTCATCGGGCGGCACTTCTTCCGAGGACACGCCGAGGCGGTATGCGCCAGTCGCTTCGCTGCTAAAGCCGCGCGCCTCCACATAAACGACACCGCTCGCCTGCGGCGCATAGCGCAGCGCAGAGTTCAGCGTGCCATTGGCGTCGTCGTTGAACGCGAGTTGATTGCCTTCGGCGTCATAGACGCTGAGCATCGGATCAATGGCCTGGCCTTCGGCGTTCTCAAGGCCTGCGAGCGCCAGATTGTAGCGGCGGCCGGTCTCAACCTCGAGGCGGTACCAATCGACGTCACCGGCAGGAGAAATTTCGCCGTCGACATTGCCAGTGAGCGTGGCGGTCGTCGACGCGTCGCCCGGCTGATCCGCCGTCTGTGCCGAGGCTGGAGAGAAACCAAACGTCATCAGCGCGGCCACGGCCGCGCCAAACAAAAGCTTTCCACGCATTTTTTGGTCTCCCCTCATTTCACTGACGGACATGGTTAACAATCCGTCATGTCAGACGCAAAGCGGAATTCAGGCGAATTCCAGCCTTTTCGCTTTTATCGACCCGCATCGACGCAGAGCGATCGCTTCGGTTGGCATAGCTGGCAAAGCGCCAGAGCGCGAGGAAAAGCGGCGTGTCAGACCTTGATGTCGACGTTGTGGGTAGGGGGTGCGCCGGCGGGGCCGGCCGAGACCAGCACCATGGCCGCCCGTAACGTACGGTCACCCAGTACATAGCCGGGCTGCATCACTTCCTGGACCGTTCCTGCCGGTTCATCGCCCGGCGCCTGCGCTACAGCCTGATGGACTTTTGGATCGAACATCTCGCCCTTGGCGCCGACACGCTTCAAGCCATGACGCTCGAATGCATCGATCAGAGCCCGCTCAGTGAGCTCGACGCCGGTCAACAGGTTGCGAAAGCCCTCGTCCTGATCGTCGCGCGGCGCCGTTTGCAGGGCGCGTTGCAGCGTGTCGGCGATGGGCAGCAAGTCCAGCGCGAAGCGATCAATGGCATAGGCGCGCGCTTCAACGGCTTGGCGCTCAGCACGACGGCGGGTGTTCTCGGCATCCGCCAACGCGCGCAGCATGTCGTCCTTGGCTTTCGCCAGTTCAGCTTGCAGCGTCGCGACGTCGAACGCCTCGCCGGCCGGATCGGGCGTTGCTTCCGGTTGTTGGGGATTGGCTTCGTCCGTCATTCCATCCTCATCGTTCGCCGCGTCCGTCGAGCACTCTGCCGACAACACGCGCGGTATAATCCACCACGGGAATAACCCGTGCATAGTTGAGCCGGGTAGGGCCGATCACGCCCAACGCCCCGACCACCTTCCGTTCCGCGTTCATATAGGGCGAGACGATCAGACTCGACCCCGAGAGTGAAAATAGCGGGTTTTCCGAGCCAATGAACACGCGCACAGCGTCCCCAGCTTTGGCTAGATCGAGCACCTGAATGAGTTCGCGGGTTTTTTCCAGGTCATCGAACAGCTTTCGCGCGCGCTCCAGGTCGGCGATCGCTTGCTGATCTTGCAGCAAGTTCCCGCGTCCGCGGACGATCAGCGACCGCCCAAGCATCGGATCTTCACCCGACCACTCGACCAATCCTTTTTCGACCAGTCCCGCCGCCGCCTGATCCAGCGCTGCGCGATCGCGCGCGAGCGCCTCGGCGGCTGCGACCCGCGCCTCGGCAAGCGTGCGCCCCTTGAAGCGGGCGTTGAGATAGTTGGCGGCCTCGCTTAGCGCGCTGGGCGGCAGATCGGCGGGGGTGTTGATGATGCGATTCTCGACCTGATTGTCTTCGAACACCAGCACGAGCAGCGCTTGCCCCGGGCCGATGCCGACAATCTCCGCATGCCGCACCGGCGCGTCGCGCTCCGGCGTCACCACAAGACCCGCGCCGCCGGCGAGGCCGGAGAGCAAATCAGAAGCGGCGCCCATCACGTCTTGCGGGTTCGACCCTGCTGCGGCGATGCGCGCGTCAATCTCGCGCTTTTCGTCCGGCGGCACATCGCCGAGCTGAAGCAGGCTATCAACGAAGAAGCGCAACCCGATCTGCGTTGGCTGCCGGCCCGCCATGGCGTGCGGCGCCTCGATCAGGCCGAGGCTTGCCAGATCGGCCATGGTGTTGCGGATCGAGGCGGGCGAGAGCCCCATCCCGCCGACCTTCGAAAGGGTTCGTGATCCAACCGGCTCGCCGGTCGTCAGATACGTTTCGACGATCTCCCGGAAAATCTCGCGCGCCCGGGCGTCGAGCGAGGAGAGGTCGGAGGAAGTCGGCTGCGCCATAGCGGCCTCTAGGTAGCGAAGGCGCGCCAAGGTGCAACCCGCGCTTATGGCTTGGCGGTTCTGCGCCTCGAGGCGGGCATAGCGCGGCGCGTGTATTCGTCGAATTTCGGCGCCGTAAAGCCGATCAGGCCGCGCTCCGGCGAATACGCCATGTCGGCCTAACAAGACCAAACTTTGCGATAGAGAACCTTGATTTCGCCAGGTTCCCCATC
This sequence comes from uncultured Caulobacteraceae bacterium, assembly GCA_937967425.1. The sequence goes on along the minus strand of CALBST010000159.1, from coordinate 5,954 downwards.
GACTAGGCGGCCATGTTGCTCCGAACCTTTGTTTTGCTGGCCACCCTCTGCCTGGCCACGCCGGCGCTGGCCCAGACCTCGATCACGCTCGATGTCGCGCCGGTCGCCATTATCGATGCGCGGATCAACAATCGCCACGTCCGCCTCGAAGTCGATCCACGCATGCCGGACATGCTGGTGCTATCGACACCTGCGGCGGAGCGCTTGCGCGTGCGCCGTTTGCCGTTCGCGCAAGTGCGCGTCGGTGTCGACGGCGGCGGCAGCATGGACGGCCGCATCGCCCGGCCGAACATTCGCTTCGGCGAACGCACGGCGCGCAACTTCGCGGGTATCTTCGCCGTGCCGGTTACCGCGCGTGCCGATGGCGTCATCGGCCCAGGATCGCTGCCGTACGACATCGTGACGCTTCGTCTCGCCAGCGAAGCTGCCAGCACGCGCGATATCGTCATGCCGCTGGAAAACCCTGACCTCTGGTATGCGCAGACCGATGTCGGCGGCCAATCACTGCGGCTTGTCTTCGATGTCGCCAACGACGCCAGCATCTTCAATCGCCCGGCGGCGCGCTTGTTCGACCGGAGCGGCGCCATCCCTGCCGCCGGCGAGCTCGCCGAGAGGCCGCTCATCCTTGGTCTCTCGACCTTGATGCAACCGGTATCGACCGAGCTTACCGTCCATGGCCTCGCGCTGGGGCCGACGTTCGCACGCACCGTCTCGCCATTGCTCGGCGCGCTTGAGGAAGACGCCATCATCGCCGAGGGCGAAGCCAGCGATACGCCGCCGACGCTCACGCTCGGGCGCCAAGCTTTGCTGCAAGCCGGTTGTTCCTCAATCAGCGTCAATCGCCGCACACGCCAGCTGACATTGCGCTGCGCCGCCTAGACGCGCCCGCGCTCTTCGTTCATGAGCGCAGCACAAATCATCAAGGAGCTTCCATGCGTCCCTCAGGCCGCGCGCCCGATCAATTGCGCGACGTCACGCTCGAAATCGGCGTCTCGCGTTACGCCGAGGGCTCGTGCCTCGCGCGCTTTGGCCAAACGCATGTGCTGTGCACCGCGAGCGTGGAGCAGGGCGTTCCCGGCTGGCTCAAAGGCCAGGGCCGCGGCTGGGTGACCGGTGAGTACGGCATGCTGCCGCGCGCGACGCACACACGCGGCCGCCGTGAAGCGGCGCAAGGCAAGCAATCAGGCCGCACACAAGAAATCCAACGCCTGATCGGCCGCTCACTGCGTTCCGTCGTTGATCTGAAGGCGCTCGGCGATCGCACCATCACGCTCGATTGCGATGTGATCCAGGCTGACGGCGGCACGCGTACGGCGGCCATCACCGGCGCGTGGGTGGCGATGGCGCGGGCGTGCAAGTATCTGGTCGACGAAAAGGTCATCAAGGAGGGCCCGATCACCGGCCAAGTCGCCGCTATCTCGTGTGGCGTGTTCGAGGGAACGCCGGTGCTCGACATCGATTATGCCGAAGATTCCAGCGCCGAAGTCGACGCCAACTTCATCCTCTCCGGCGATGGCCGGATGATCGAGTTGCAGGCCACCGGCGAGAAGCGCCCGTTCAGCGACGAGGAGTTCAGCGAGCTGATGCGCCTGGCCAAGCTCGGTTGCGGTATCTTGTTTGAGAAGCAGCGCGCTGCTGTTGGCTGAGCGATGATCGAGCAACTGATCAACGCTGGCGCGATCAAGCGGATTGCACGCGTGGGCTATCCGCCGTTTGAGGGCGATGATCCTATCGAAATCACCTTCGCCAACGGCGCCGTGTTCAGCATCGATGTCGGCTTCGAGGGCGCGACCGATATCAGCGTCGGGGCAGGGACGTTGCTCGAAAGCGCTTACGGCCATCTCCGCACCGAGGAGCCCGACACGTTCGCGGCGATCGAGCGTGACTGGTCGAGTGAAGATATCGATCTGCCGTGGCTCATTGGCGCGACGCTTTCGAACCCGCGCCGGCTCGTTATGACCAACCCGTATCGGGTCGATGTCGGCTATGTCTTCGATGCGGGCGGGCGCCAGTTCGCGCTGTTCGGCGAAGCTGACTACATCACGGCCAACGAATTGGGCGATGAAGAGAACGAGAGTTTCCGCTTCGAGATCGGTGCGCCTTATTCGGCTGCCTGATCCGCGGCTTCTTCGAGCGCATCGTCCTCGCTCGGTTCATACGTCAAAATCTCGCCCGGCTGACAATCCAGCACGCGGCAGAGTGCGTTCAGCGTCGAGAAGCGGATGGCCTTCGCTTTTCCTGTTTTCAGGATCGACAAATTCGCCAGTGTCACGCCAACCTTCTCGCTGAGGTCGGTCAGCGACATGCGGCGATCCAAGAGGATGCGGTCGAGGGTGACGCGGATCGCCATCAGATCGTCAGCTCCTGCTCTTCCTTGAGGCGTGCGCCTTCGCGGAAGACTTCAGCCAGAACGATCACGATGAGGATCGACATCCAGTTCGAGAAATTGTCGCCGTCGATGCTGAAGGAAGCGCTGCTGACTGATTCAGGAGCGCCGAACACACCGAACATCACGCCAAGCAAAGCGAGCAGCGCGTACCGTGAGACCTCGATGGCGACCATCGTGATCCAGATTACGCGAAGGTGGGTGGCGTTCTCACGGCGGAATGGGTCGCCGGTGCTGAAGCTGTCGAACAAGCGGCGCAGGCGCCCGACGATGATGAGCGAACCGCCGATGGTGACGCCGCCGACCAGGATGGCGGGCGCTAGGATGTGCCAATCCGTCCATTTGAGTTCGCTCAGCGCGCCCGGATCGATGCCCTCGATCTGGATATGAAGGTTCTCGTTGCTGTCGATGGCGGGGATCGTCGAGGCGTCGATGACCCCGACGCTCGAGAGCAGGATAAAGACCAAGTAGGACGCCGCGACCGCTGCCCAGGCGATGAACAGCACCCAAAGGACAATCCAAGCGACCGACAGCCCAAACTGGACGATCGACGCGATTGAGCCTTTGCCGAGAGCCTTCATAGCGGCGCGGAACCTCTTCCCGGACAGAGCCTAGCCCGATTTTATTGATAAACGATATAGACCGGTCGGCCCCTAGTCAAACAAGTGTTGCAACCATGCCCCGCCTGACCGGCCGACTAGTTGTCGCTTCCCATAATTCGGGAAAAGTCCGTGAGATCGCGGCCCTACTGGGCCCGCTCGGCCTGGAGCCGGTCTCGGCTGCCGAACTGGGCCTACCCGAGCCGGAAGAGACCGAGACCACCTTCACGGGCAATGCCGCGCTCAAGGCCCGCGCGGCCGCCGCCGCGTCCGGCCTTCCCGCGCTCGCCGATGACTCGGGGCTCGAAGTGTTCGCGCTTGGCGGCGATCCAGGCGTCTATTCCGCGCGCTGGGCCGGTCCGAACAAGGATTTTGGCATGGCGATGCAGCGCGTGTGGGACTTGCTCAGTGCGAAAGGTGATGATCGCAGTGCGCGGTTCGTGTGCGCGCTGGCGCTCGCACAACCTGACGGCAGCGTCGAGGTGTTCGAGGGGGAGGCGCGCGGCGTGATCGTGTGGCCTCCGCGCGGCGACAAGGGGTTCGGCTATGATCCGATTTTCGAGCCGCAAGGCTCGAAGCGGACCTTCGGTGAGATGACGCACGAAGAGAAGCTGCCGCTGACCCATCGCGCGCGCGCGTTCGAGAAGCTCGTCGCGTCGCTCAAATGAGCGCCACCGGCATCTATGTGCATTGGCCGTATTGCAGCGCCATCTGTCCGTACTGCGATTTCAACGTCTACCGCGCCCGCGGCGCCGATAATGCGCCGCTGCTCGAAGCAGTCAGCACTGATCTCGAAGCACATGCGCACCGCTTTGGCCGTCGCGACATTGTCAGCCTGTTTCTAGGCGGCGGCACGCCATCATTGCTACGCGGCGCCGAAGTCGAGCAGATCATTGCTGCCGCCAACCGCGTCTTCAACCTCAGCGCCGATTGCGAGATCACCATCGAGGCTAATCCAGAGGACGCGCATCTCTTCGCCGAACAGGCCGCAGCCGGCGTCAATCGCTTCTCGGTGGGCGCTCAAGCCTTCGAAGACAGCGCACTGAAAGCGCTCGGCCGTAAGCACGACGCTGCGGCCTCTCTGCGCGCCGTGGAAGCCGCCGCTGCGACCGGGAAACGGGTATCGCTCGATCTCATCTACGCCCGCGAAGGGCAGGGCGTGGAGGCGTGGCGCGATGAACTCGCACAGGCGCTCATGCTGCCTGTGGAGCATGCCTCGCTCTATCAACTCACCATTGAGCCAGGCACCGCTTTCGCGCGCCGAGTAGAACGTGCGCAGCTCATCCCGCCGGGCGACGATCTTTCGGCCGAGCTCTACGAAGCGACGCAAGCGGTCTGCGACGCGGCCGGTTTTCCTGCCTACGAAATCTCGAACCACGCGCGCTCGCAGGCTGCGCGGTCGCGCCACAACGCTCTCTATTGGAACAGCGAGGACTGGATAGGCGTCGGCCCTGGCGCGCACGGGCGCGTAACGCATGAGGGTGTTCGTATCGCCACCGAAGCTCAGTTGCGGCCGGCGGATTACATCGACGCTGTGATGGAGCGGGGCTTTGGCTGGATCACGGAAGCGCGGCTGACGCCGGAAGAATCCGCCGACGAAGTGCTGCTTATGGGCCTGCGCATCGAAGAAGGCGTGGAACTCGCGCGCGTCGAGGCGCTTCGCGGCGCGCCGCTCAACGCCCAGGCGCTCGCCTGGCTGGCGGAACAAGGCATGCTGACGCAAGATAACGGCCGCATTCGCCTGACGCGAAGCGGCCGTTTGCTTTCAAACCGTATCGTCGCCGAGTTGGCGTCCTAGGTTCCGCTATTTCGGAAGCGGCGCGGCGCGGCGTCGAGCACGGTGTTGGTGCTCTGGCCGACTTGCATGATGGCGAGTCCGCGTTCGATGGCGCCGTTTGCGCTGAAGCGAAAGAGGCCGTCAGAACCCGCGAAGCCTTCGCGATTTTCGATTGCGCTACGCGAAATGCCATTGGCGCCGCGATCACGCGAGAGCAGCGCCGCAAGCGCAACAGCGTCATAGCCCAAGCTCGCCAAGCGCGTCGGCGATTCACCGAACGCGGTGCGATAGCGATTTTCGAACTCAACACGCGCGCCTGGATCCGGCGCAACGTACCAGCCGCCGGCGAGCGAAGGTTCACGTTCGGCTTCGCCAGCCCACACGCTCGTGCCCATCAATCGCACCTGCCGCGTGTCGACGCCCGCTTGCACCAGCGCCGTGCCGACTGCGCGCAAAGGCGAGCCGCTATCGGCGATGATGATGCCCTGTGGCGCCGCGCCGGCGGCGAGCGTGCGCGCCGCTGTTGCCGCGTCTGCATCGGTGCGGTTGTAAAGTTGCGAGGTCACGACGGTGACGCCGTTGCGCTGCGCTTCCGCGCGCAAGGCGCTTTCCACCCGCCGTCCGTACTCGTTCGCCGGCGCCAGCAGCGCAATTGAACGAATGTTCTGCGACGCCGCGTAGGAAACAAGCCGCGAGACTTCGTCTTCAAGTTGGAAGCTCAACAGATAGACGCCGTTGCCGCCCACGGTCCGGTCGGACGAGAAGCCGATCACCGGCACGTTCTGCGCAGACGCTGCGCCGGCCGCGCCCGCGACGCCCTCGCGCAGCACCGGGCCGACGATGATGTCGGCGCCGTCCGCCATCAGTGCGCGCGCAGCCGCGTTAGCGGAAGCTTCGGTCGAGCCCGCATCGCGCGGGATCAGCAACGTGTTCTCGTTGCCCAGCTCGAACAGCGCGAGCTCGGCTGCATTGTAGAGCGAGGCCGCATCTTGCGGGCGGAGCGAGAAGGGCAGCAGCAGGCCCACGCGCACGATCTCGCGCCCGCGCATGAACGGCGGCGTCACGCCTTCGGCGGTCTGCACAGGCTGGTCGGGCGTCGTCACCGGCCCGGGCCCGGGCGGCGGGGTCGTTGGCCCTGGGCTCGGCGCGGTGGCGCAGGCGGCCATTAAAGCCGCAAAGCTGACCGCAACCG
>CALBST010000158.1 GCA_937967425.1 uncultured Caulobacteraceae bacterium | reverse complement strand
CGCAGACGCGATTAGAGCATGACAAAAAAAGTCGTCGTCATTGCAGCAGGCGGAACCGGCGGACATTTGTTTCCCGCCGCCGCGTTTGCCGAAGAGATGTTCCGCCGCAATTGGCGCGTGGTGCTGATGACGGACGCGCGCGGACGCCGTTACGCCGAGGGTTTTCCGGCGGAGCGCATCGAGGATGTGTCTGCCGCCTCGATCTCGATGAACCCGATCACTGCGATCCCAGCGGCGTTTAAGATCTGGAAGGGCGTCAACGAGGCGAAGGCGCGTTTCAAAGCACTGCCGCCCGCGCTTGTCGCCGGCTTTGGCGGTTATCCGTCATTTCCTGCGCTTATGGCCGCGCGCGCTCACAAGGTTCCGATTCTAATCCACGAGCAGAATTCGGTGCTCGGCCGCGTGAACCGCTCTATGGCTAGCAGCGCGGCGATCGTCGCTTGCGGCTTTGAGCGTCTCGATCGGCTTCCGGACTCCGCTGCGTCACGCAAACATGTTGTCGGCAATCCCGTTCGGCTGCCGATCCTCGCCGTGCGTGAGCGACCTTACCCTGAAGCTCCGGCGGGCGGGCGTCTGAACCTCCTGATCATCGGCGGCAGCCAAGGCGCGCGCGTCTTCGGGGAGGTGATCCCATCTGCAATCTCGCTGTTGCCGCCGCAACTCCGCTCACGCCTCGATGTCGTGCATCAAGTGCGCGAGGAGCAGGTCGAAGACGCGAAGGCAAAATACAAAGTTGCGAACGTCAGTGCCGAGGTGGCGCCGTTCTTCAAGGACATGGGCCAGCGCCTTGGCGCCGCGCATTTAGTTATTTCCCGCGCCGGGGCGTCGTCGGTGACTGAGCTTCAGGTCGCGGGCCGCCCCGCGATCCTGATCCCGTTCGCGGCCGCCGCCGACGATCACCAGACCGCCAACGCCGAAGGCCTCACCACCGTTGGCGCAGCTGACCTGTTTACCGAAGCGGAGTTCAACGCCGGCGCCCTTGCGGCCTTGCTGGAGCGCCGCCTGGCTGACCCGCACGGACTGGCCGTCCGCGCGGCGGCCGCCCGCGCCGCCGCCAAGCCGGAAGCCGCCAAGACCCTGGCCGATCTGGCCGAACGGGCCGCCCTCTAGAAATCCGTCATCCAACCTGCATCCGGAACTGCCCGCTGCGGCGGTAGAGGATCAGAACGCCCTTTAAGGGCTGGCTGGAGGATCAGATGACGGTGGAATTGTTCCGCGACTTTTGGTGGCTCATGTTCCCGGTGTTCGGGATGGTGATGGCGATACTCGGCATGGTTCGGGACCACGACCACCAGAGCCGGATCATCCGCCAAGCCCGCGAAAAGCTGGAGCGCAAGTGATGACGTTCGAAGAACTCTTTACCGGCTATTGGTGGCTGATGTTTCCCGTCTTCGGGATGTTCATCGCTCTCATAGGCATGTTTCAGGCGGAGAGCCGCAGCCGCCAAGTGATGAACCTGATCAAGTCCTACATCGATCAAGGCAAGGAACCCCCGCCTGAGCTTCTGAAAATGGCGCAAGAGCGCAGCGATTATAACATGGACGTCGGGCTGCCGACGCCACGCAGCAGCGGGCTCTGGTCGTTCTTCGTTTTTCTCGCGCTCGCTGCCGGCTTCGGCGTCGGCTATTGGTGGATACGGGCCGAGGAGTGGTCGTTCGCATTCCTGATCGTGGCGGTGACCATGGGTGTGCTTGCCATCGGTTCGCTGATCATCGCTCTCGTTCAGCGCAACCGCCCCTGACGCACGATGAATGCCGGGGAGGAGGTGCGCCTGATCGGGCTGGCGCGAGGGGGCGATTTCGCCGCCTTCGGCCGCCTGGTCGATATGCACCAAGCTGCGGTCCGGGCGTTTCTACGTCGTGTCACCGGCAATTACGCCGATGCAGACGACTTGGCTCAGGAGGCCTTCGCGCGGACATGGGAAGTGCTCTATCGCTTCGACGGAACGTCCTCGCTGCGCACCTTCATTTGCGGTGTCGCGTTCCAGTATTGGCGCCGGGCGCGACGCTCGCAGAACCGTCGCGACGCGCGCGAGACCGCTTACGCCGATCTGAGCGAAACGCAGACGGACGAAGCCCCGGAACGCGCCGCCCAACGCCTAGCGCTTCGCCGGGCGATGGAAGAATTACCCGAGGATCAGCGCGCCGCGCTTGCGCTTTGCCTTGGCCAGGAATTCACTCACGCCGAGGCTGCGGAGATATTGAACTTGCCGCTCGGTACGGTGAAATCCCATGTAACCAGAGGCCGGGCGCGCCTGCAGGCGGCGCTTGGCGTTGGGGGAGCGAGCCATGAGTGACGACCTCGAACTTGCGGCTTTGTTGGGCGAAGCGCCGCAGACGCCAGATCCAGGCTTCCGCTTCGACGTGCTGTCGCTGACGTCGCAACGCGCGCGCCGGCGCGCCTCTCGCCAGCGGGCTTTGCGATTGGTTCTTGTCTCTACCCTCGTTGGGTTGGTTTTTCCCCTGGCGCAGGCGTTCGGCCTGGGCTTTGCGGAGATGCAACCTCTTCTGTTGGTTGCGGGCGTGCTTGCCTTCGCCTATGTGCTGGCCGTGTGGATGCTGGAGGGGCCGCGCGCCGTTTTGGCTCATTCACGCGCTGTGTTGCGGGCGCCGCTTCTGCGGGCCTAACGGAGAGGCCTGATGGCTCGCTATCATATTTTGGCTCAGATGCTGACGTTGCCGAAACCGGCGGCGATCGCACAAGCCGACACGCCGCAAGAGGCTGTTCGCAAGGCGCGCGAGCTCGAACAGAAGGGCCGTACGAACTTGCAGATCGGCGATACGCAGGCCGAGCAATACTTCCCCGTGGCCCAGTTCGCCGCGCAGCACGGCATCCGCTGAGCACCGGCGCCTTTGATGCGCCGTAGAGCGCGCCTATACTGGCGCGGTTAGGGGAATTCATGATCCGCCGCGCGATTCCGTTCGATACTGGCCCAATTCATTTCGTTGGCATTGGCGGCATCGGCATGTCCGGCATCGCCGCCGTGATGAAGAACCTCGGCTATGAGGTCACGGGCTCCGACGCCAAGGACGGCGCCAATATCGAGCGCCTGCGCGCGCAGGGCATCCAAGTCACGATCGGACACAAAGCCGAAAACGCCGCGCACGCGGGCGTCGTCGTGATTTCGTCGGCGATCAAGGCGGGCAATACGGAGGTCGATGCCGCGCGGGCGCGCGGCGCGCCGATCGTACGCCGCGCCGAGATGCTGGCCGAAATCATGCGTCTGAAATGGACCGTCGCTATCGGCGGCACGCACGGCAAGACCACGACCACCTCGATGATCGCGGCGCTACTCGACGCCGGACAAAAGGACCCGACCGTTATCAATGGCGGCATTATCAACGCCTACGGCGCCAATGCCCGCATGGGCGAGGGCGAGTGGATGGTGGTGGAGGCCGATGAAAGCGACGGCACCTTCACCCGTCTGCGCGCCACCGCCGTCGTCGTCACCAACATGGATCCAGAGCACCTCGATCACTATGGCTCGGTCGAAGCCATGAACGCCGCTTACCAGACGTTCGTCGAGAACATCCCGTTCTACGGCTTCGCCGTGATGTGCCTCGACCACCCGCAGGTGCAAGCGCTTGCCGCGCAAGTGCGTGACCGCCGCATCATCTCCTACGGGTTTAATCCGCAGGCCGACGTCTGCGCCGTCAACGTTCGCCCATCGCGCGATGGCTCCACGTTTGACGTCGTCGCCCGCCGCAAAGGCGAAGGGCCGGGCGTGACAATGCACGATCTCTTCCTGCCGGTAGCTGGCCGCCACAATGTGCAGAACGCCGTCGCCGCGATCGCCGTCGCGCGTGAGCTTGGCGTCACCGACGCCGGCATCCGCAACGGCCTGAAGAAGTTCGCCGGTGTGAAGCGCCGCTTCACCACCACTGGCTATTGGAACGAAGTCCGCATTGTCGATGATTACGGCCATCACCCCGTCGAAATCGCCGCCGTGCTCTCCGCCGCGCGCGAGATGACCGAAGGCCGCGTTCTCGCTGTCGTCCAGCCACACCGTTACACGCGCCTGCGCGATCTTTTCAAAGACTTCTCCACCTGCTTCAACGACGCCGATATCGTGGCCGTCGCCGACGTTTACGCGGCCGGCGAGGCGCCGATTGACGGCGTGAGCGCCGATACCCTCGCCGCCAGCTTGAAGAGCCACGGCCACCGTGACGCGCGGCGTATCGCTAGCCTAGATGAGCTGCCGGCATTCGTACGCGCTGAAGCCAAGCCTGGCGATATCATCGTCTGTTTGGGCGCCGGCGATATCACCCAGTACGCAAACGCGCTCCCAGGCAAACTCGCCGCGGCGGCGGCTTGAATCTTGCCGCCGGCATAACGCCCGCGCTCGCGAGCACACTCGTTCTCGCAGTGACGCTTGCACTCTTTGCTTCCAATCGCGTGCGGCACGATCTGGTGGCGCTCTTGGCGTTGGCCGCTTGCTTGCTGTTGGGCCTTGTTCAGCCGGGCGAGGCTTTCGCGGGGTTTGCGGATCAGTCGGTCATTGTCATTGTGGCGGTGCTGATAATCGGTCGCGCCATCGAACTGACGGGCGTGGCCGACGCGATCACGGACAGGCTTGCCGCGCTGAAAGCGCCGTTCCCGTTGCAGCTTGGCATATTGCTTGTCGTTGCCGCGGGGCTCTCGGCTTTCATGAACAATATAGCGGCGTTGGCGATTACGATGCCGGCCGTCATCGGCATTTGCCGCGCGCATGATTTGCCGGCCGGCGCAGGTCTCATGCCGCTGGCTTTCGCGACCATCCTTGGCGGCATGACCACCCTTATCGGCACGCCCGCGAACCTAATTCTATCCTCGGTTCGCGCCGACCAGCTTGGTTCGCCGTTCAGCTTCTTCCAGATGACGCCGGTTGCGGCTGCGGTCGCTGCGGCGGGTGTCGGCTATATCTGCGTGATCGGCTGGCGGCTTGCGCCGCGCCGTGTGTCGGCGGAGGACGCGCCAAAGCCCGCATACGCCGTATTCGAACTTGGGCCCGTTTCACTGGACGACTCGACGGAGGAGTCCGAGACCGAGCTGTTCGAGAGTCTGAAGGCGTCGAAAGTGACGCCTTTGGCCGTGCTTCGCGGCAATCGCGTGCTCGATCTCGCCACTGCGCGGCCGCTCAAGCCGCGCGACCGCATTCTCGTCGGCGGCAGCGTTGACCCGTGGGATGTCGCCAAGAAGCTCGACCTCTCGCTGAACATTCAGCGCATCGAAGCTGACGACGCCGTCACCATCGTCGCCGTTGTCGGCAATGGTTCGCCTCTAGTCGGAAGGCCTTTGGACACGATCCGATGGGACACGAACGGGGAGGTGGTCGTGGTGGCCGCTGGCCGGCGCGCCGCGCAAATGCGTCAGCCCATCTCTCGGCTGCGTTTTGAGGCGGGCGATCAAGTCTCGATACACGGCTCAGCCGAGCAGATCGCCATCTATTCTCGATACGCGCGTTTGCTTGAGGTTGCGCGCCGGCCGACTGCGCGCATCGACGTCGGCCGGGCCGCTATCGCCATCGGCATTTATGCGGCGGCCGTCGCGGCGTCAGTCATCTTGAACATGCCGACTGCATTTTCGTTTGCGATCGCGGCCGCGGGTCTTGCGGCGCTCAGTTTCCTGCCGCCGCGAGAGATTTATTCGTCAGTCGACTGGTCGATCATCGTTCTCATCGGCGCCATGATCCCGGTGGGCCAGAGTTTCCAGACCTCCGGCGCTGCTCAATTGTTCGCTACCGAACTGGCGCAGGTGCTTTCCAACGCTTCGTTCTTCTGGGCCGCCGCCGCGATGGTGACGGCGACAATGCTGCTCTCGATTTTCCTCAATAATGTCGCCACCGCCATCATCATGGGGCAGATCGCTGTTTCGGTAGCGCAAGGCCTGCAGGTTTCGCCCGACGCGATGTTGATCGCCGTTCTCATCGGGGCTTCGTCGGATTTTCTTACCCCCATTGGGCACCAGAACAATTTGTTGGTCATGGGCCCGGGTGGATACAGATTCACGGACTACGCACGAGTCGGCGCGCCGCTCGCTCTGATCGTCATCCTTGTTTCGGCCAAGATGATCGAGCTTGGTTTCGCGGGATAGGAGTGATCGAATGTTGCGCGACGCGAAGTTCGTACTGGCGTTCGCCGTGATGGCGTCCTTGACTGCATGCGCCAGCGCCGCTTCGGCGCCAGCGCAAGTCACACGCGTTGTCTCGACGACCTCGTTCGGGATGTGTGTTGGCTATTGCACGACGCGTCTTGAGATTACCGAAGGGCAGGCTGTGCTTACCCGCGAGGCGCGCGGCGGTCGTGGTGCGCCGCGGGATTTGCCGGAGCAACGCTTCACGACGCAGCTCACGTCCGCCGAATGGCAAGACATCCAGCGTCTCGCCGCGAATGTTGATTTCGACGCGCTGCCCGACACCATCGGCTGTCCCGATTGCGCCGATGGCGGAGCCGAAGGGCTCACCGTTGAAGGCCCCTCCGGCGCCGAGAGCGTTGCGATCGAGTTCCGCGCCGCGGTCCCGGAAGCCCAAGCGTTGCTTGATCGCGTCCGCGCCATCCGTGACCGCCTGACGCCGCCGGATTAACTCACATCGCCAGCGCAACGTTTGACTCGCTCGCCCGACTCCGCGCAGCCCGGAAACATGCCGGATACCGCCCACCGCAAGCCGCGCCGCGAGCCGCTCCGAGCGGCAATCGTCTACGATTTTGACGGCACGCTCGCGCGCGGCAATCTGCAAGAACGCAGCTTCATCCCCGACATCGCCGGCATGAAGCACGCCGATTTCTGGATGGAAGTGAAGCGCCTCGCCAAGCTCGAGGATGCCGACGAAATCCTCGTCTACATGCACCTCATGCTTGATCGCGCGCGCGCTGCTGGCCACCCGGTGACGCGTAAGCAGCTCCAAGACAACGGCGCCGATCCGGATTTCTTCGACGGGCTCGATCATTGGTTCGATCGCGTTGATGCGTTCGCCGATGATCTGGGCCTGCAACTCGACCACTACATCGTCTCGTCCGGCATCTACGAGATGATCGAAGGCTGCCCGCTCTTCCCGCGCTTTCGCCAGGTGTTTGCCTCACGCTTTCTCTACGACAAGGCTGGCGAAGCGAAGTGGCCGGGGGTCGCGATCAACTATACGACCAAGACGCAATTCCTCTTCCGCATCAACAAGGGCATCGACAACGTCCACGATACGGAAGCGATCAATCGCTGGATGCATAACGATGTGCGCGAATTGCCGTTCGAGCGCATGATCTTTATCGGCGATGGCGATACGGACATTCCGTCAATGAAGATGGTGACGAGCCAGGGCGGCTGCGCCATCGCCGTGCTCGATCCCTATCAATGGACTGAGCCGCGGAGCCTCGACAAAGTCGCACGTCTCATCGCGGAAGATCGCGTAAGCTATGTCGCGCCTGCGGACTATCAGCCCCAAAGCCAGCTCGACGTGATCGTCAAGGGTGCGCTGGGCCGCATTGCCCTGCGCGCCGGTTTGCCGGTGAACGCTTAGCTGCCTTGATCGGCGTGCTCTGTCGGTGCGCGCTCGATGTTCGTCACCATGAACGGCATCGGCGGATCGCCGCCCATCAACCGCACGCCTGACGGATCGCCGACGCAAATGAAGCTTGAAGCCGAGCGCACAGATATCGCGTGCGTCCAATCCAGATCGCGCGAGTTTTGCGGGATGGTCAGAATGTACTCGCGCGCGGGGCTGACACGCAGCTTCACGCGGTGCTCGTCGACCACGCTGTAACCGCGGACGTCCACCGAGCGGAAGCAATCGCGGGTGCTCCCTGCGTTCGATGCGGTCGTCGAGCCTGATGCGGCGCAGGCGCCGAGAGTGAGAGCGGTCGCAAGAAGTGCAAAGCGAAGCATCATGTCTCTCCGAGTGAATCAGCTGCCCTGTACCGGGTTATCGTCGGGCGCGCGCGATATCTGCGTGACGGGGTAGGTGCGTTGGGGGTCGCCGCCTATGATCTGAACACCCAAGCCGTTGCCTGTGCAAATGCGGCCAGTTGCGGAGCGGAGCGCGATGGCTTGCGTCCAATCGAGGTCGCGCGCGTTCCAGCTTGTCGTCAGGACGTAGCGGCGGCTCGCGCCGACGCTGAGCCCGATATTGTGGTCATCGATGACGCTATAGCCGCTCACTTGCTCGCTGCGGAAGCAATCGAGTGAACTTGAGCTCTGCCCGTCGGCATCGGTGCTGGCGCACGCGGCAAGCGTCCACAAGCAGATGAGGGCGGTAAACATGCGGATCATGAAGCGCGGCCTCCTTTGATCAGCACTATGGGGCGCTGCGCCGCGTCGAGCGAGCGTTTGGCTGCGTTGACGGGGCTCAAATCCCTGCGATACCCAATCAACAATGAGTGAACTCGACCTGCCACAGGTGCGTGGCCAGCTTCTGCGCGGTGAGACGCTGGCGCCATTTACATGGTTTCGTGTCGGCGGCCCGGCGGACGCGCTGTTTCTGCCAGCGGATGAAGACGACCTAGCGCAATTCCTGGCGGCGCTCCCCGCTGACTTGCCGGTGCTGCCGATTGGCGTCGGTTCGAACTTGATCGTGCGTGACGGCGGCGTGCCGGGCGTGGTGGTGCGCCTTGCCGGGCGGCAATGGGCGCAGATCGAAGTTCTTGACGACGCGCGCGTGAAGGCTGGCGCCGGCGCGCTCGATTCAATGGTCGCCAAGGCGGCGGCGAAAGCGGGGATCGGCGGTTTGGAATTCTACGCCGGCATCCCCGGCACAATCGGCGGCGCGCTGGCGATGAACGCGGGTTGCTATGGCAGCGAGACGAAAGACGTCTTGATCGAAGCGGTCGCACTCGATCGCCAAGGCAGGCGCCTCACATTCAGAAACGCCGACTTCGGCTTTACCTACCGCCACAACAACCTCCCCGAAGGTTTGATCTTTCTGAACGCGACCTATCAGGGCCGGCCCGACGATCCCGCCGCTGTCACCGCCCGCATGGGCGAGATCACGGCGCGGCGCGAAGCGTCACAGCCGATCCGTGAAAAAACCGGCGGCTCCACCTTCAAGAACCCGATTGCCGCCAACGGCGAAAAGCTCTCAGCCTGGAAGCTCAATGACGAAGCCGGCATGCGCGGCTATCGTCGCGGCGGCGCGCAAGTCAGCGAACTGCACGCCAATTTCCTGATCAATACGGGCGAAGCCACCGCCGCAGACATCGAAGGCTTGGGCGAAGATGTCCGCGCCGCCGTAAAGGCCAAGCACGGCATTGAGCTTGAGTGGGAAATCAAGCGGATCGGACGCGCCTAGCGCTGGTTTCACCAAAATACGCCGATGCATGGCAGGGCGCCGCCGCCCTGGTGTGGCTTTTCGGTCCGCGCCGCTCTAAACCCCGGCCAAACGTTCTTCCCAGGGAAATCTATGCGCCTGAAGCCCAACATCCTCGCCGCGATCGGCAACACGCCGCTCGTAAAACTCAATAAGGTCGTGCCCGAGGGCGCCGCCGAAGTCTGGGTGAAGTGCGAATATCTGAACCCCGCCGGTTCGATCAAAGACCGCATGGCCAATTACATCATCGAGAAGGCCGAGAAGGAGGGCATCCTGAAGCCCGGCGGGCTCATCGTCGAGAACACTTCCGGCAACACCGGCCAGGGCCTCGCCATGGCCGCGGCGATCAAGGGCTATCGCTGCGTCTTCACGATGCCGGACAAGATGTCGAAGGAAAAGCAGGACTCGCTCAAGGCCTATGGCGCTGAGGTGATCATCACGCCGACCGACGTTCCCGGTGACTCTCCCGAGCACTACGTCAACGTCGCGAAGAAGATTGCCGAAGACACGCCCGGCGCCTTCTACGTCGATCAGTACCATTCGCAGTGGAACATCGAGGCGCACTATCATTCGACAGGTCGCGAGATCTTCGAAGACACCGACGGCGGCAAGTTCGACGCCTTCGTCGGCGGCACCGGCACCGGCGGCACGGTCTCCGGCGTCGGCCGCTATCTGAAAGAGCACGCGCCGCATGTGAAGATCATCGGCGCCGACCCGCTTGGCTCGGTGCACTACCATCTCTTCCACACCAAGACGCTGCCGACCGCGCACGTCTACATGGTCGAAGGCATCGGCGA